>CAYYWA010000221.1:0-4766 GCA_964475255.1 uncultured Sorangium sp. | reverse complement strand
GAGTCGCCCCGCGTGCGTCGCCTGCCCGCGTGCGCCGCCTGCCCCGCAGGCGCGCGAGGCCACACGAAGACGTGACACGATGCCCCTGGCCGGGGGTGAGCGGCGAGTCGGGTGGTCTACGGCTTGCATCGACCGGGCTGTGACGAAAAAGCGTGCGTGGCTGTTGGGCCTCGGGATCGCGCTCGCGGTGCTTGCGGGTGTGGCGGTACTGCTCGTGGTGTTGGCGGGGCCGCTCGCCGAACGAGCCGTCGAGAGCGCGCGCGTGGATCTCGAGCAGCGGCTGCGTCGTCCCGTGACGCTGCGCGAGGTCGATGTGAGCCCGTTCTCGGGCAAGGTGCGGATGAACGGGGTCGGGATCGGGCGGACGGAACCAGAGCCCGCGAACGCCCCGGCGCTCACGGTCGACGCGGTGTTCGCGGACGTGGCGGTGTGGCGCACGCTTCGGAGTCTCGGGCGCCGGATTCACGTCGAGACGGTCGAGGTGGTGCGCCCGACGGTGACCGTCGTCAAGCGCGGCGACGGCACGCTCAACTGGGGAGAGATCGCCGAGCGGCTGGAGGAGGAGGAGACGGAGCCGTCCGGGGAGCCGAGGCGGGTTCGCGTGGCCCGGGGCACGGTGCGCGACGGAACGATTCACTTCATCGAGCAGGCGCGCGACGGGGAGCAGGCCACGATTTCGAAGCTCGACGTCGTGGTCGAGGACTTTGCGCCCGACGAGGGCGGGAGCGTGGCGCTCGAAGCGGCGGTGCTCGGAAAGGAACGGAACCTCAAGCTCGACGCGCGCGTCCAGGAGCTCGAGGATCGGCCGCTGCTCGCTGCCATCCAGACGCTGACGCTCGAGCTCCAGCCGACGCCGCTCGCGCCCCTGGCGCCGTTCCTTGCGGCCATGGGGAGCCGCGAGAGCACGCCGGAAGAGGGCGTGCTCAGCGCGGACGTTCACTTCAAGCAGGCGGAGGCCGCGCACTCGACGGGCAAGGGGCGCATCGCCCTCGAGAAGGCGCGGTTCCCCGACGGAGAGGCATTCGACGGCGCGCTCGAGTTCGACGTCACGGTGGACCGTGGCGCGGACGCGCTCGTCCTGCGGGACGCTCGCATCCAGGCCGCGGAAATGAAGCTGTTCGCGCGGGCGAACGTGCGGGCGTTGCGCGACGCCCCGCGCGTCGAGGATCTCGACGTGCGCTCGGAGGCGCTCGATTTTTCTCGCCTGCGCGCGATCTATCCCCACTTCCGGTCGTTGACGGAGCCCTTGGAGCTCGCTGGCCCGTTCTCGATCCAGGCGACCGGCGGCGGCACCGCAAAGGCTCAATCCATCGAGACGACCGTGATGCTCACGGACTCGAGCATTCGACTCGAGGACAAGCTCGAGAAGCCGCGGGGAACACCCGCGCTGGCGCGCGCGAGCCTGCGGAACGAGGGCGACGTCGTGACCCTCGAGCGCGGCACGCTGGAGCTCTCGACCTGGCAGCTCGCGGCGAACGGCCGCGCAGAGCGGCGCGAGGACGGCGAGCTCGAGAGCTACACGGTGGAGCTCACCACGCCGCGACCCGACGCCGAGGGCCTGCTTCGGCTCTTGCCGCCGGTCGCTCGCGCGCTTCCCAAAGCGCAGCGGCTCGGCGGACGATTCGACGTGACGGCGCGGATCGACGGCACGGGCGATACGTCGACGGCCAAAGGGAACGTGCAAATCGCCGAGCTCGACGTGCGCGCCCCCGAGACGCGCTTTCGGGGCGGCGGGTCCGTGCGCTTCGACGTGAAGCAAGGCGAGGGCGGCGCGCTCACGGGCCAGGTCCGCGCGGCGCTGTCGGAGCTCGAGGCCGTGTACCTCGACGTGATCGACAAACCCAAAGGGACGCCGCTCGAGCTCGACGCGCGCTTCGAGCGCGAAGGCGATCACACGCGGGCGAGCTTCGACGCGCGGCTCGCGTCGCTCTCGGCAACGGGGAGCGCGACGCTCCGCGAAGAGAAGCAGCGTGATGGCTCGACGGCCCAGGCGTACACGGCCGACGTTTCGCTCGCACCGTTCGCGGTTCGCCCGTTGCTCGAGCTCGTGCCGAGCGCGAGCGACACGGAGATCCCCGACGTGAAGCTCGAGGCCATGAAGATCCACGCCGCAGGCGTCACGGGGCGGCCCAGCGCGACGCGTCTTGCGATCCCGAGCTTCGTCGCGCGCTCGGGGCGCTCCGACCTCCGCGGGTCGCTCGAGCTCGCGAACCCGACCAATCCGCAGATCGCGTTCTCCGGTCGCTCGTCGTATCTGGACGTCGAGGACTTCTTGCCTGCCGAGGGCGGCGAAAAGCGCGAGAAGCAGCCGCAGAAGCCCTCGCCGCTCGCCAAGGCCGACGGTCGGATCACGCTCGTCGTCGACCAGGGGCGCGCGATGAACGTGCCCTACGAAAACCTGAACGCCGAGCTCTCGCTCGAGGACGGGCGCGCGACGGCGAAAACGCTGGACGTCCAGGCGTTCGGCGGGCGCTTCACCGGCACCGGCAGCGAGGTGCCGGTCTTCGTCGACGAAGGGCCGTATCGGCTCCGGGGAGCCGTGAACGCGATGCAGCTCCAGTCGCTCCTCGCTCGCTTCGCGGGAACCGACCAGCTCATGACCGGCAGTCTCGGAGCGACGTTCGATCTCAGCGCTTCCGATACGACTCCCGAGGCCCTCAGCCGCTCCTTGACGGGGCGGCTCCGCGGCGGCGTCGAGAAGGCCGAGTTTTTGCCGGGGAGCGCGGTGGGGGCGTTCGTCGAGAGGCTCCGAGCGGTTCCTGGCGCGCAAGGGCTCGCCGGCGGGAAAGCGGAGCAACTCGGCTCATGGCAGCTCGATGACTTGTCGGGCGGGTTGGTCTTCGAGGATGGCGCGGCCGTGATCGACGAGCCGATCACGGCTTCGACCCCGCAAGGACCGCTCGCGGTCCGCGGCAAGCTGCGCCTGGGCGGTCCCGTCGATCTCACCGGGACGATTCAGTTGGAGCCGAGCTCGTTGGAGCAGCTCGTCGGGACGGACCTCCCGACCGAGCAAGCGGTGCCCCTCGAGTTTCGCATCACCGGCTCCCTCACGAATCCGAAGTTCTCGTTCGGCAACTTGCAGCAGGCCATGAAGCCCATCCTCGAGGCGCAGCTCAAGCGGAGCCTCGGCGCGGAGACGGACCCGAACGTTCGCGAAGCGGTGCGCGGCGTGCTCGAGGGCCAAGCGCCGTCGAAGGACGAAACGGGCGAGCCGAAGCGCGAGGAAGAAAGGCCTCCGCGCGACGAAGGGGAGCCCGAAGAGCAGAAAAAGGAGCCCGAGAAGCCGAGCGTGCCCTCGGAGGGCGACATCCGGCGGCGCATCGAGCAATTCTTCTGATCTCGGTTTCGGCGCTGCGCGAAGCCCAGGGGGCAGACGGGAACGGGTGCGCGCGTCGAGCAGCGCGACGGCACGACGCTTGCGTCGAAGTCCCCGAGGAAGCCATGGATACCCAACAAGCGATCACGAGCACGCAGGAGAAACTCAGCACGCGCGCCGTCTTCGGTGAGCCCATTCGCCTCGACGGTGTGACGTTGCTCCCCGCGGCCTTCATCCGCGGCGGCGCCGGAGGGGGCGAGGGACGTCGGGAACGGGAGAACGCGGGAAGCGGGATGGGATTCGGCCTCAGGGCGCGCCCCGCGGGGGTGTTCGTGACGCGCGGTGAGAGCGTGTCGTGGCGGCCCGCCGTGGACGTGAACCGCGTGATCCTGGGCGGGCAGCTCGTCGCGATGACCGCGCTCCTGGCGCTCCGCCCGCTGCTCGCGCGTCGCTTCGGCGCCGGGAGCAAGCCGGCGCGCTTCGGCGGGAAGTTGCCGCGCTTCGCGCTCGGCGGAAAGCGCTCGCGCCTTGCGCGCCTCTTCCGTTGAGACGCGGATTCCCGCAAGCTCTCCTGTTCTCTTGGCGCCCCGACTCCGGAGGCGCCGCTACGGGAGCGTCAGCGCTTCGAGCAGGGTTTGCGCGTAACGCTTGCCGAGCTCGCGTTGGCCCGGCAAATCGAAGTGGTACTGGTCGGTGCCGTTGAGGCCGCTCGCCGAGACGACGAACGCGTTCGGGATCGTGTTCGGGAGCTCGCGGACGAGCGCGTTGTGACCGTTGCAGCAGCCGTCGTAGTAGAGCTCACCCGCGAGGAAGGGCACCTCGCCGATGCCGAGGTCCGTGCGCAGGTCGCTCACGAGCCCGCGCACCTTGTCGACCCACACGTCCTGGCCGTTGTCCGACTCGCCCTGGTGGAACAAAATGCCGCGGATCACGCCGGATTGTTGCGCCAACCGCGCGCGGCTGACGATCCATTCGTAGCCCGTCTCCCAGTGATTGTCGGGTGGGAGCTGCCAGCCCGTGCGCTTCATCCCTTTCCGGAACAGATCGATGGGAGCGCCGTTCACGGCGCAGGGGACGAGGCCGATCGTGTAGCCCTCGGGCAAGCTCTCGATCAGCGTCTTCGCGAAGTAGTCGCCCGGACCGAGGCCGGCGCCGCAGCTATGGAGTGGGGGCGAGGCCGGGTACCACTCGTTGTAGGTGCGTTGGACGTTCGGGCAGTTGTCGTACGCGAGCACCTTGATGCGCGGATCCTCCCCGCGATCTTGATTCCCGGGCTGCGGAGCGCCCTCCATGTTCGACTGCCCGAGCAGGAGGAAGAGCAGAAACTTCGGATCGGCGCCGCTTGGGGCGCCCGCGGTTCCACCGCTGCCGCCGAGCGCGCCCCCGGCAGCTCCGCCCGCGCCCGCCGTGCCGCTGAGACCGCCGCCGGTCATCGACGTCGCTCCCGCGC
>CAYYWA010000220.1:0-9649 GCA_964475255.1 uncultured Sorangium sp. | reverse complement strand
CTACACACACGTGACGCGCGAGCACGTGCGCGAGGCCCATCGCCGCGCCCATCCGCGAGGCTGACCCAATGGGGCCCAGCCGAGCCTTCGCGCGACGCACGGGAGCACGGAATCGAGCACAGGGTGGCCCGATCGACGTTGCCGGCCGGATCAGGGTGATTTAGAGCCCTGGGGTGGAGTTCAGCCTAGTCGAGCCGGAGAATGTTCTGACTCCGCTCGTGGTCGAGGTCCCGCACGCGGGCTTGTTCGTGGATGCGCAAACCCTGGCCACGCTCGCGGCCCCCGCGAGCGCCCTCGGGCGGGATGCCGATCTGTACGTCGATGAATTGTTCCAAGACGCGCCGCGCGAGGGCGCGGCGTTGCTCGTCGCTCGCACGAGCCGCTACGTCATCGACTTGAACCGCTCCGAGCACGACCTGGACCCCCTCGCCGTGGACGGCGGCACCGGACGTCCCATGCCGCACGGCCTCATCTGGCGAACGAGCACCGAAGGCCGGCCCGCGTTGACGCGGCCCATCAGCCGCACGGAGCTCGAGCGGCGCCTGGACCGCTACTACCGCCCGTATCACGAGCGGCTGGCGGCCTTGCTCGAGGCTCGCCGCTCGGTCTTTGGCTGCGCCATCCTGCTCTGCGCGCACTCGATGCCCAGCCGTGGCCGCGTGGGGCACCGCGACGCGGGCCGCGAGCGGGCGGACATCGTGCCGGGGACCCGCGGACAGACCACCGCGGCGCCCATCGTCATCGAGACCCTCGATCGAGCGGCGCGCGAGGCCGGGTTCAGCATCGCGCACGACGAGCCGTACCGAGGCGGGTTCTCGACCGGGTACTACGGCGTGCCGAGCGAGGGCCTGCACGCGATTCAGATCGAAATCGCGCGCGGGCTGTACATGGACGAGCTCTCGCTCGCCAAAAAACCGCGTGAGTTCGAGCGCATACGAAGCTTCTGTCGCGACCTCGTGCGCCGCCTCGCGGCCCTGCGCCCGGGCTCTCGGGTGGCGAGCGCCTGAGAAAAGTGCACGGGTGCGCAGCGCTCACGGGTTGAATCACGGTTTTTCCTGAGCTAGCTTCCGCGCGCGAAAATGGCTCGGAGCGAAATCACCGGAAAGCGCAAGCTCGCGGCGCGCAACGTCTCTCACTCCAACATCAAGACGCGTCGCTGGCAGCACGTGAACGTCCAGAACCGGCGGCTCTGGGTCCCCGAGCTTGGCCGCTACGTGTCGCTGAAGCTGACGACGCACGACATGCGGACGATCGACAAGGTCGGCCTCGTCGAGTACGCCGCGCGTCACGGCATCAAGCTCGCCTGACCAGGCGCGTCGCGGGGTCTCGACGCAACGCGATGCGCGGGAGCACCGGTTGCTCGCCGAGCGCGGATGCGCCGGGCTCGGCGAGGATCTCGACCGGGCGCTCCTGCTCGTCGAGGCGAATGCCGAGCGCGAAGGGGCGCCCCAGCGGCAGCCCGGGCGCCGTTCGCGGCACGCCACGCATCACCGGGATCGCGCTCTTCGGCGCGAGCAGGTCGAGCTCTGCGATCCACACGCCGTCCTCGAGCGTGCCGTAGGCGAGCGCGGCGCACACGCCGTGCGCATCGATGGCGACCACCGCCGAGGCGGGCACGACGGAGCCTGACCCGGGACCGGGCTCCCACGCCGGAACGAGGAAGCGCGCCCCGTCGATCTCGCGCACGGTCCCCGGGTGGTCGAGGCCTTCCATCGCGGTGTCGAAGTCGCCCGGGGAGACGAGCCCTCCTTCGGGCGCGCCGCCACGGCGCAAGAGGCCTCGCCGATAGGCCGGCTCGAGCAGCGCGGCCGCGCCCACCTCACCGATGCGCTGCAAGAGCGCTTGCCGCTCCTTCGCGCCAGCGCGGGCCGCCGCCGCGATCCCCGGTTGCACGACGCTGCGCAACGAGCTCGTGCCGTAGGCGTGGGCGACGAGCGCCGCGGGGAGCGAGCCGGGGATGGCCAGGCGCGCCGCCTCCGGCACCACGTCCTCGGCGAGAAAGCCGCGCGGCCGTCGAGCGCCGCGACCCGGCTGACGGGGACGCCCGTCGAAGGCCCGCGTGCCTTGACCGACTCCGCCGACCAGGATCGCGAGAGGCGCGAGCAACACGCCGCCGCTCGCGCCGCCCACGGCGAAGTAGCCCGCGAGCACGGCGTCGAGCGCACCGCCGCCGTCGGCGAGGCGCGCCGCGGCCGCGGCTTGAGCGACCTCATCGGTCCCGAGTGCCAGAGCTCGCGCGCGACTCACCGCTCGTCCTCGTCGTCGTCTTCGTCGTCTTCGTCTTCTTCGTCGGGCTCGAGATCGTCGTCGTCGTCCTCGTCGTCCTCGAGCGCGGCTTCGTCTTCGTCGTCCTCGCCTTCGAGCTCGGCGGCTTCGTCTTCGTCCTCGAAGCCCTCCTCGTCTTCGTCCTCGTCGGCGTCGCCGAAGTCGACTTCTTCGAGCTCGCTCTCGTCGCCCTCGAGCGCCTCCGCTTCTCGAATCGCTTGCTCGATCCGGGCGCGTGCGCTCGGGCTGCCGCGGCCCTCGACGACGACGTACGCTTGCTCGGCGCCCGCGAGCTCTTCGCCGAGGCGTGAGAGCGCCGAGCTCGCGAGCCGCGCTCCGGGGCCCTGAACGCGCAGGCGCGTGTACACGACGCGCTCGCCGCCGCCCGGCACCTGGCTCAAATCCTCGACGAGCGTGATGCCGACCGCGCCCGCGAACCCGCGCGCGGCCCCGGCCCCCCCCCGCCCCCCCCCCGCGCGCCCCCCCCCCCCCCCGGTCTCGGGCTCCCACGGCCCCCGCGGCTCCCACGCCACGCGCCGGGAGTCGTTCGCGAGCCGCGCGGAGAGCGCCTTCAGGCGCGTTCGGCCGCGCGCGCTCGGCCCGAGATCGGGGCCCGTCTGGAGCACGATCCACTCCGCGCCCAGCGCTTCGGCGGCTGCCTCGAGCGCCTCGACGTCGGCGGGCGACTCGCTGAGGCGCACCACCCCCGCGGGCGGCACGAGCAGCGCGAAGGCAACGCGCTCCCGGCTCTCCCCGCGGAGCTTTCTCAACGTTTTGCTCGTGGGGAGCCGCCCCGGCTCGGCCCGGAGCTCCAGAAAATCGAAGCGCCGGGTGTACCCCTCGACACTCCCGTGCAGGCTCGTCAGACCGACTCGCAGACGCATGCGCGTGCGCCTTTCCCACGCCTGCCCTCCGCGCGCAAGCCCGTCGCCCACCGAGCAGAGCCCGATGCCAGGCGCGCGAGCGGGCCGAGCGCGGCCCGTCAGCTCAAAAGGCTCGCCGGCGGCACGACCGGCTCCGGGCGCAGCGGGATTTCGCGCGGGGCGCGCACGCGGCGCTCCGGCGGAGCCGCCGCCGGCGTGTTCACGAGCGCTTCCCAGGTCGGCTGCGTGCGGCCATGGCGATTCAGAATCGCGGGCGGCCGCAGGTGCCCGAACGCCGCGAGCACGACGTGAAGCGCCGTCCACCGCGCGATCGGGAGGAGGCGCTTGGAGGCGCCGGTCGGCGGCGGATTGCGGAGGCAGTGCTCGCGCGCTGCCTCGAACGCGTCGTAGTGGCGCGCGATGGCGAGCTCGGGACGCGAGCGCTCGCGCGCCACCTCGGCTGCGTGGTGGCCGAGGGCCCGCCGCCGCGGCACGTTCTCGAGCAGGTCCCGAACGAGGCTGCCGAACTCGAGATCGCGCTCCACGGTGTCGGGGCCCGGGTCGACGACCAAGCCAGGCAGCACGCGGTCGAGCTGATGGGACACGCCCATGTCGTCTCGAAATGCGACGACCGGAAGCCCGCAGTAGAGCGCCTCGCTCACGACCTGTCCGTACGTCTCCGAGAGCGAGGCGTACACGAACACGTCCGCAGCGCGATAAAAGTCGGCCACCTCGGTGACCGGGAACTCGCCGACGAAGAACACGCGATCCGCCACCCGAAGCTCCTCGGCGAGGGCGCGGAACGAGTCGTGATCGGGCCCGTCGCCGACGAGAGTCAGCGTCGCGTTCGGGAGCTTCGGCGCGAGGTGCTCCGCGAAGATCCGGATCAGGCGCGCCACGTTCTTCTCGCGGCTGTGGCGGCACACGCACAGGAGGCGCCCGCCCCGAGGCGCAGCCGCGGGGAACGGATCTCGCTCCGACGGGCGATCGAAGATGCGCGGATCGACGGGGCGCGGGATGACGTGAATCGGAACCGTCACGCCCCGCTCGCGCCAGTAGCGCGCGAGCCCTTCGGACAGCACCACGACCCCGTCGCTCAAATTGTACGCGCTCGCCGTCAGGCGCTCGACCTTCGGGATCACGGCCTCGTCGAAGAGCTCGAGCACGGAAGCGCGCGCGTGCAGCCGATCGGGCAAGAGCACGTTGTACACGCTCGGCAGGTGGATCGTGTTCACGCAGAGCAGCGGCACCCGCGCGCGCGCCCGCAGCCAAATACCGAGGTCGAGCAAGCCGGACCCGGTCTGCGCCAGCACGACGTCGAGCCCGAGGCGTTCCGCATCCGCGAGCGCCCGGGGCGACGGCAGCGCCAAAAAGACGCCGGGATGGTTGCGGAGCGGGAGCGATTCGAACAGCACCGCGCTCCGGGGCAGATCGGCCGGACCCGTCTCGGGATCCCGAGGACCGAGCACGGTCACCCCGTGCCCTCGGCGCACGAACTCCCTGTAGAGGAACTGCGACGCGAACGACGACCCGTTCGCGTATGGGATGCGAACGTAGTCGTTGATGATTCCGATGTGTTTCGGAAACGCGGCGCGCCGAGCACCTGGATCGATCATTGGACCGTACGACGACATGATGGGATTCCCAAGCTGACCAGGGCTGATGGCGGAGCCTTCGGGGTTTTGCGCCGCCAGACTATCCGGAGAAGCAAAGTGCTCGCCAACTCTTCGCAAAAGCACTCTCACTGCGTCAACGGTCGAGAAGCTAGGACCATCACGTCAGTTTGGCGAGTGTGGTAATGGAATCACACTCGCCTTCACACTGTGCCTCTGAGTCACTCTCGCCCTCCACCGGCCCGGACCATCGCCCAGCCGGGAAAAGGCGCGCGACAACTAGCACATGCGGGCGCGACGCCACCTGAAAACCTCGGGGCAACGCGAGCGCCCCATGCTCGACGCGGGACCATTGCCACTATCGTGCCTCGGAGCTCCCGGGCGACTCGGGACATCGGCCCTCCGGTCGAGCCCACGGACCCGGGGCGTCTCGCCTTGAGCTTGGGGCGGGGAGCGGGCATGAACGCGCCATGGATGCGGAGCCCCCCCGCCGCCGACGCGTTTCGAAGGTGCTCGACGTCACCGAGTTCTGGTCGGAGCGCGGGGGCGGTGTTCGGACGTACCTCACCAACAAGGCCCAGACGCTGACGTCCCTGGGGATCGATCACTGCGTCCTGGTCTCCGCGCGCAAGACCGGCGAAGGGCGCGTCCTGTCGAACGGCGCCGCGGGGTCCCGCCTCGTCGAGCTCGGCGGACCGCCGCTCCCCTACGACTCGACGTATCGGTTGTTCCTCCGCCTCTCGGCCGCGCGCAGGCGCATGCAGAGCGAGCGACCCGACGTGCTCGAGATCCACTCGCCGGAGCTCGCGGCGGTCGCCGCGCTCCGCGTTCCCGAGTCGAGCTACGGAATCCGGACGTTCGTCTGGCATTCGGACTTCATCGACACGTACTTGAGCTGGCGGGTGGCCGAAGCAGCGGGCCAGCGCGCGGCGGACCTGGTGACGACCCCCCTCTGGAGCTGGGTGCACGCCATCGCGAATCGGTGCGCCGCGACCATCGCGGCGAGCCGCTATCAAGCGACGAAGCTCCGCGACCGCGGGATCCCGCGCGTGGCGGAGGTCCCCTTCGGCGTCGACACGAACGTGTTCCACCCGGGCGCCGCGGATCCCGCGTACCGCGCCGAGCACCTCGGCGACGATCGCGATGCGCTCTTGCTCGTCGGGTCGGGGCGCTTCGCCGGCGAGAAGCGCTGGGACGTCGTGATCGACGGCTTTCGCCGGCTCTCTCTGCGCCGTCGCGCGAAATTCGTGCTCTTCGGCGACGGCCCGGAGCGTGCGCGCCTCGAAGCGCGCGCTCGCGGCATCCCGAACCTGGTGTTCGCGGGCTTCACCAAGGATCGCGCCGCGCTCGCTCGCGCCCTCGCGAGCTCCGACGCGCTCGTGCACTCGGGCCCGTTCGAGACCTTCGGGCTCGCGGTCGCCGAGGCCGTGGCGTGCGGCACGCCCGTGGTCGTCGCCGATCGCGGCGCCGCGCACGAGCTCGCCGATCCGCGCTGCGGGGAGGTCTACACGGCGCTCGATCCCGAGTCGCTGGCGAACGCGGTGGAACGACTGTTCACGCGGGATCGGAGCGAGCTCGTCGCGGCGGCGCGAGACCGCGCGCGCCGCGCGATCTCGATCGACTCGCACTTTCGCTCGATGGTCGCGCTCTACGAGGATCTGCTCGCCGAGCACTCCGAGCGCGCCGCGGTCGCCAACGGCCCATGATCCCGCCCGTCGCTCACTTCATCTGGATCGGCCGCAGCCTGCCCTGGCTCTATTGGCTGTCGATCGCGAGCGCGGCGCGACACGGCGGCTTCGACGAGGTCGTTCTGCACCACACGGACGATCTCTCGGACGATCGCTGGTTTCGCGAGCTCGCGGCCGTACCGCGCGTGACGACGCAGCGACTCGTGCCCGAGGCGGCCCTCGAGCCCGCGGGCGGCGCGGCGCTCGTCGACGTGTACCGCGCCCTCGAGCAGCCCGCGGCGCGCTCGAACGTCCTCAGGGTCGCGCTGCTCGTGGCGAGCGGTGGCGTCTACCTCGACACCGACACGGTGACGCTCGCGTCGCTCGTCGACCTCGGTGCCGGGGAGGTCTCCGCGTTCTGCGGCAGCGAGCGGATCGCCTTCCCCGGCGCGCTCCGGCAGACGCGACGGCCCGGGCCGTGGGCGGCGGCGTACGCGCGGACGGCCGTCCGCGACGTGCTGCGGCGTTCGCGCCGCGCGGTGCGCTGGTTTCGTCGCGTCGAGCACCTCTACCCGCTCGGGGCGAACAACGCGGTGCTCGGCGCCGAACCGGGCGCGCCGTTCTTCCGCGAGCTCGTCGAGCGCATGATCGCACAGCCCCCGAGCGAGCGGACGCGGCGCTACGCGCTCGGCACTCGCCTCTTGCAAGCCGCGCTCGCGACCAATCGGCACCGGGGCGTCGTCGTCTTTCCGCCCGAGTACTTCTATCCCTTGGGGCCGGAGATCAGCGAGCACTGGTTCCGGCCCAACACGGCCGCGACCCTCGACGAAGTGCTGTCGCCCCAGACGCGCCTCGTCCACTGGTACGCCTCGGTGCGCACGCGGCGCTGGGTCGAGCGCGTCGACCCCGCCTGGCTCGCGACGCGCGGCGAGCGCCCGCTCATCGCGAGCCTGGCGCGGCGTGCGCTGCTCTCGCCGGCTCCTCGAGGAACGGCCGCAGCCGCTCCGATACCAGCGCCGGATCGAGACCGGTATTCGATTGGATGACGACGAAGAACGGCGGCCCTTCTCCCGCGAAGAGCGGCGCGGGATCCCAGCTCGGGAACTGCTCGCGGTCTCGATACCAGACCGAGTGGCGGACGTCGTAAATGGGAACGTCGGAGAGCACGTGAAACCGCTCGAACTCCCCGCTCGCCTCGAGGAACGTGTAGTAGAGGGCGTACTCGGTCCAAGGCAGCCCGCCGAGCAGGAACAGCCGCCACGGCTCGCCGCGCCCCCGCGCGCGGAGCGCGAGCCAGCGCTGGCGGAGGCCGCGCATTCCAGGGCTGAAGCGGCGCTCGCGGAAGCGGCGATCGAGGGACTCGGTGAGCGCGCGCACCCCTTCGCGCGCGAGCAGCGCCGGCGTGACGGAGTGAAGCTTTCCGGGATGGGCGCCCCGCGTGCCGAGGAGCTTCTCGGTCGCGGCGTACCAGTCGCGGTGCTCGCCCGGCAGGAGCGTGCACGGGGCGCGCCCCGAGGGCAGCAGGCGCTCGAGCGTGATCGGTCGGGTGGCGACGACGTCGGCGTCGAGCGTGAGGTAGTAGTCGCTCTCGACCCGCTCGGCGATCGCGAGCTTGATGAGCTGCTGCCGATACCAGCCGCGCGCGCGGTGCGCGGAGAGCTCGGGCACGAGCGCATCCTCGGAGAGCACCTCGAGCTTTCCGGGCAAGAACTCCGCGCCGAGCGAGCGCTCGATGGACGCGACGTCGCCCGCGCGGGTCACGAGGAAGAGCCGTCCCAGAACGGGACAGAAGCGCTCGAGCGATCGCAAGAGGATGCGAGCGCGCGGAGCGTCGCGCAGCGTGAGCGGGAGGACGGCGTCCAGGGAGCGCATGAGGGCGCGCGCAGCGTAGCGTACCAGCGCCCGTTGCGGGTGCTCGCGCGCCCCGCGTTCAAGAACCGCCGTCTCAACCCCTACAACGCCATCCTCTACGGCGGGCTCACGCGGCTCGGCGTTCGCGTGGACGAGTACACGCCGCTCCGCGCGCTCGGGCGGTACGACGTGTTCCACGTGCACTGGCCGGAGAGCACGTTCAATCACACGCTCGTCGAAGCCCTCGCCACCACGGGCACGCTGCTCGCGGCGATGGACGTGCTCGCGCGGCGCGGCGCGCGCCACGTGTGGACCGCGCACAACCTGAAAGCGCACGAGCACCGCTTCCCGGAGCCCGAACGCGCGTTCTTCCAGCGCTTCGTTCGCCGGCTCGACGGCGTGATCGCCCTCTCGGCCGCCGGCCTCGCGGCGGTGCGCGAGCGCTACCCGGAGCTCCGGGACCGTCCGGGCTTCGTGATCCCGCACCACCACTATCGCGGGCAATACCCGGACACGATCACGCGCGCGGAGGCGCGGCGGCGTCTCGGGTTGCCCGAGACGGCGCGCGTCGTGCTCTTCTGCGGGCGCATCGAGCCGTACAAGAACGTCCCCGCGCTGGCGGCCGCCTTCGGCGCGCTCGATCTGCCGGAGGCGCGGCTCGTGATCGCCGGAAAACCGCGCACGGACGCGCTCCGGCGTGAGCTCGAGGCGTTCGCCGCGCGCGATGCGCGCCTGCTCTTCCACCCGGGGCGAGTCGCCGACGACGCGCTGCAAGTGTATCTGCGCGCGGCGGATCTGGTCGCTCTGCCGTACCGCGACATCCTCAACTCGGGCAGCGCGATCCTCGCGCTCTCGTTCGATCGCCCGGTGTTGGTGCCCGCGCTCGGCGCCTGCGCGGAGCTCGCCGAGCAGGTGGGGAGCGAGTGGGTCCACACCACGCCCCAGCTCGACGCGAGCGCGCTCGCGACCCCGCTCGAGAAGGTGCGCGCGCTGCCCGAGCGCACGAACGGCGCCCAGCACGAGCCGCGCTCGCCCGCGACCGTCGCGCGCGCGACGGAAGCGAGCTATCGAGCGCTGCTCGGAGGCGCGGCGTGACGGCGCGCATCGCCCTCTTCGCGCCGTACTTGCCCGCGCCGGCGTTCTCCGGCGGGCGCATCCGCATTCACCGCCTCGCCCAGGGCCTCGCGGAGCTCGGCGAGCTCGTGCTGTTCGCCCAGGCGGGCACGGCGGAGGCCCGTGCCGCGCGCGGCGCGTCCGAGCTCGAGCCGTATCGCGGCTGCTTCGTCGCGAAGGCGCGCCCCGCGCTCCCCGGGCTCTTCACCGCCTCGCGCGCGGCGCGCGGCATGCCCGCGGCTCTCGGGCGCGCGTTCGCGCGCGAGCACGCCGAGCG
>CAYYWA010000219.1:0-9665 GCA_964475255.1 uncultured Sorangium sp. | reverse complement strand
GAGCGGGACCCGGCGATGCGGAGCAACCCGCCGCGAGCGTGCAGGCGACCACGGCCGGAAGAAGGACGCGAAGTGCGAAGGACAGGAGCGCATGGTACCACGTCGTGGTGCCCCGCCTGGTTGGAAGGGCGTTCGTGCTCCTCCTGGTGTTCGGGGGCTGTGCCCGGCCGTCGCCCCCGGTGCGCGCGCTCGACCCGGCGAAGCCGCTTCCCGCGAGCGGCGAGACAGCGGGGCCGCAACCGCCGGAGGCCACGACCGACCGCGCCGAGCCCGCGGGGCCCGGGTGGCTCGGCGTCGAGCTCGCGCTTCGTCCGTCCGGTGAGCCGGGTGTGCTCGTTCGCGGCGTCGTTCCCCAGTCGCCTGCCGAGCGGGCTGGGCTCGAGGCGGGCGACATCATCCTGAGCCTCGATGGCGAGCGGGCGGATCGCCCGGCCGAGCTCGTGTCGCTCGTCACGAACCGCGGCGCGGGGGATCGCGTCGGCATCGTGCTTCTTCGCGGCGGGACCACTCGGCTTGCTTCCGCGACCCTCGAGCCCCTCCCAACCGACGAGGTCATGATGCAAAAGCGCTTCGTCGACGGAGAGGCGCCCGGGCTCGCCGCGCTCACCACCGTTCAGGGGAGCATTCCTCCGACGCTGACGGCGCTCCGCGGAAAGGTGGTCATCATCGAGTTCTGGGCCGAGTGGTGCCTGCCGTGCCGCATCTTGGCTCCGGTGCTCAGCGACTGGAGCGACCGCTACGGCGCGCGCGGCATGGCCGTGCTCGGCGTCACGTCGGACCCCGTCGTCACCGCCGCGGACGCGGCGCGCCGCAACGGCATGAGCTACCCCGTGTTCTCCGACGAAACCGGCGCCACACAGCGCGCCTACCGCGCCTACGCGCTCCCCACACTGTTCGTGATCGACAGACGCGGCGTCGTCCGCGACGTGATGGTCGGTTACTCCGCCGCGCGGCTCCGCGCGATCGAGAGCCTGGTCGAGCGCCTTCTGGCCGAGGGATAGCGGCGCCGCGCTCGGTGCTCCGCGCGGGGAGCCCTCCGTGCTCGGCCTGCCGTCATCGCCAGTATCCTAGGCGCGGGGGCGCATTTCTCGTTACGGTACGGAGATATGGACGAGCCGAAGCTCAAGGCGCTCACCGAGCGCGTGCGCAAGGGTGGCGCCGACAAGTACCACCAGAAGAACGCCGAGCAGGGCAAGCTGTTCGCGCGTGAACGCATTCGCCTCCTCGTCGATCCCGATTCGTTCGTGGAAGACGGGTTGCTCGCGAACGCCGGGAAAGAGGAGCTGCCGGCCGACGGGGTCGTGACCGGTCTCGCGCGCATCGACGGGCGCCCCGTCGCGCTCATGGCCAACGACTCCACGGTCAAGGCCGGCTCGTGGGGCCGCCTCACCGTGGAGAAGATCCTGCGCGTGCAAGAGAACGCCGCGCGCCTCGGCTGCCCGCTTTTCTATCTCGTCGATTCGGCCGGCGCGCGCATCACCGATCAAATCGAGATGTTTCCGGGGAGGCGCGGCGCGGGGCGCATCTTCTACAACCAGGTCGCGTTGAGCGGTCGCGTCCCGCAGATCTGCCTCTTGTTCGGTCCCTCCGCGGCGGGGGGCGCGTACATCCCGGCGTTCTGTGACGTCGTCGTCATGGTCGACGGCAACGCCAGCATGTACCTCGGCTCGCCCCGCATGGCGGAGATGGTGATCGGCGAGAAGGTCACGCTCGAAGAGATGGGCGGCGCCAAGATGCACACGTCCGTGTCCGGCTGCGGCGACGTGCTCGCGAAGGACGAGGCCTCGGCCATCGCCTGGGCACGCGCCTACTTCACGTACATGCCGGGCTCGCACGCCGAGCGATCTCCGCGCGCCGAGCCGCGGCCGCCGCGCAAGGAGGCGCGCCCGCTCTCGGAGGTCGTCGTCGCCGACGAGAACAAGGCCTTCGACATGAAGCACGTGATCGAGGCCGTGATCGACGAAGGCAGCTTCCTCGAGGTGAAGGAGCGCTTCGCGAAGGAGGTGATCACGGGCTTCGCGCGCATCGAGGGGCGCGTCGTCGGCATCGTCGCCAATCAACCGAAGCACCTGGGCGGCATCCTGTTCGTGGACAGCGCCGACAAGGCCGCGCGCTTCGTGTGGCTGTGCAACGCGTTCAACGTCCCGCTCTTGTTCCTCGCGGACGTGCCGGGGTTCATGATCGGCACCAAGGTCGAGCGTCAGGGCATCATCCGCGCGGGCGCGAAGATGATCGCCGCGGTGAGCGAAGCGACCGTGCCGAAGCTCAGCGTGATCGTGCGAAAGGCGTACGGCGCGGGGCTCTACGCCATGTGCGGCCCCGCCTTCGAGCCAGAAGCGTGCATTGCCCTGCCGACCGCGTCGATCGCCGTGATGGGCGCGCAGGCCGCCGTCAACGCCGTCTACTACAACCGCATTCAGGAGACGCCCGAGGGCCCCGAGCGGGAAAAGCTCGTCACGGAGCTGCGCGAGGCGTACCGGCGCGACATCGATCTCGAAAAGCTCGCGGCGGAGCTCGTCGTGGACGCCGTCGTCCCGTTCGAGGCCCTACGGCTCGAGATCGGGCGCCGCTTCGCGCTCGCCGAGGGGAAGCTCGAGCAGCGCCCGCCGAAGAAGCACCTGGTGCCGCCGATGTGAGCCGGGGCGTGCGCGCTTCCGTCCTGGTCGGGCTCGCGCTGATGACGGCGTTCGCAACCGAGGCGAACGCCGCCTTGGATCTCGTGCGGCTCGTCCCGGGACGCGCGTGTACCGGCGCGCGCTGCCCGCGTCCCGACGAGGGCCCGCGAGCGCTCCGAAACCGGGAAAGTGGGCGCGTCTCGCTGATCGTCGAGCCCGCTGGGTTCGACGCGGCGCCTCCGCGCGGGGCCGTCCCGCTCGCGGAGGGCTTCTTTGCGCTCGAGGCGGCTCCGGGCGAGCTCGCGGCGCTCGCGGCGGAGCATCCCGGGTTTCGCTTCGACTGGGCCCCGTCGCGGCGCCTGCTGCTCGATCGCGCGGACGGGTGGATCGCGGCCTCGAGCGCGCGGGTGGCCACGGGTGGGACCGGCGCGGGCGTCATCGTCGGCATCGTGGATAGTGGCGTCGATGTTCAGCACGAGGATCTGCGCCGTGCCGACGGCTCGACGCGCGTGCTCTGGCTCGTCGATTTCACGCGCCCGCCGCGCGGGGAACACCCGGAGCTCGAGCAGGCGCTCGGGTGCACGACGAGCGCGGAGTGCGCCATCTACTCGGCCGCGGACATCGACGCGCTGATCGCGAACGACGTGGTCGGTGACGAGCCCCGCGACACGATCGGCCACGGCACTCACGTCGCGTCGCTCGCCGTCGGCGACGGCTCCTCGACGGAAGCGCCGCGCTACGTGGGCGTCGCGCCCGAGGCGGAGCTCGTCGTCGCGCGCGTGACCGGCTCGGGCGGCGGCATCACCGACGCGGACATCGTGCGCGCCGTGCGCTTCGTGTTCGAGCGCGCGGCGGAGCTCGGGCGCCCCGCCGTCGTCAATTTGAGCCTCGGCAGCGACTTCGGCGCGCACGACGGCACGTCCGCGCTGGAGCGAGCGCTCGCGAGCTTCGTCGGGCCCGAGCACCCGGGGCGCGCGCTCGTCGTCGCCGCCGGCAACAGCGCCGCGCTGTACGTCGATGACGACGCGGGCGTGCCCGGGCCGCTCGGCGTGCACACCGAGGTGCACGTACCGGGCGGCGCCCCCGTGCGCGTGCCGCTCGTTGCGGTCGCGCCGCGACCCGGACGGGTGCGGGGCGGCATCGACGTCTGGATCGAGATGCGCCCCGGTGACGCCCTCGACGTCGCGCTCGAGCACGCGGGCACCCGGCTCGTCGCGGCCGCGCCGGGCCGCTCCGCCGGGTTCGCGGAAGGCGAGCTCGAAGCCGAGCTCGTCAACGACGCGCCCCTCCCCGGAGACTTCGCCGACGATCCGGCGCTCGGCGCTCCCTCCGCCATCGTGCTCGTGCGGGGGACGTTCGATCCGGGCAGAGCCTTCACGCTCGAGCTCGAAGGGCAGGGAACGGCGTCCATCTGGGTCCAAGGATCGGGCGACTTGGATCCCGCGCTCGGCCCGGGCGTGCTCGTTCCCGCCGCGTTCAAGGAGGGCACGATCACGGTGCCCGCGTCGGAGCCGGAGCTCATCGCCGTCGGCGCGACGCTGAACCGCGTCGACTGGACCGACGCCGAGGGCCACGCGATTCGCATCGCCGAGCACGGCGCGCTCGCGCCGCCCATTGCAGACACGACCGCGTTCTTCAGCTCCGCCGGCCCGAGCGCGCTCGGCACGCTCAAGCCCGACCTCGTGGCCCCGGGTGCCGCCGTGATCGGAGCCCTCTCGCGTCACGCCGACCCGCGCCTCACGCTCGGCTCCGGCATCTTCGCGCCCGACGAGACCTGCCCGCCGTCCACCGACTGCTACCTCGTGGACGCTTCCCATGCGCTCGCCAGCGGCACTTCCATGGCTGCGCCGCTCGTTACGGGCGCCATCGCCCTCTTGTTCGAACGCGATCCGACGCTCACTCAGGACGCGGTGCGCACGCTTTTGCAGGCCGGTGCACGCCGCATCGGAGGCGTCGTCTTCTCCGAGCAACAAGTCGGAGTGGGCGTCCTCGACGTCGGCTCCGCCTTCGAGGCCCAGGCGTTGGGCACCGAACGCGCCGCGCGATGGCCGAGCGCCGACCATTCGTGGCTCACCCTCTCCGCGTCCTTCGCGCGCCCAGACCCCGACTGGCCTCTCGTCGGGACCGTCTCCCTGCGCGACGCGTCCGGTCGTCTCGCCGACGCTCCCGACGACATCGCGCTCGTGCTCGACGTCCGCGGTGGCAGCATCCGCGAGCCGCTCGCCCGCATCGGCCCGGGCCTGCATCGCTTTTCCGTCGTTGCTCCCGCGGGCAGCGGAGGCGGTCACCTCGACATCGCGCTTCGGCTCCAAGGCACGCTGCTCCTCGAACGCCGCGTCCCCATCGCCGTGGACCCTCACCTCGCGAACGGCGTCGCGACGGCGCGCGGCGGGTGTGCCCTTTCTCCCGCGGCCCGTCGCCACTCGTCGGGTTTGCGCGGGACGGCGATGGGCGTCGCCCTGCTCGGCCTGATCGCGATCGGGCGCCGTCGCCATGTGGCCCGAGCCAGCGCGACGGCCGCTCCAGCAACGCGAGCGAGGCTCTAGCCCATGGCGAAGCCGAGCTGCGAAATCCGACGGGCGACCCCGGACGACATCGCGGGGATCGCGCGCATTCACGTCGAGTCGTGGCAGAGCGCCTACCGAGGCGTGATCCCGGATGTGGTTCTCGATGCGCTCGACCAGAGCCAACGAGCATCCCTGTGGAGCGAAACGCTCGGCAAGCCCGCGCACCGCGTGCACGTCGCCGTGCGTGACCAGATGCTCGTCGGCTTCTGCCTTCTCGCTCCATCACGCGACCCCGACGCCGGCGCTGACACCGCCGAGATCGTCGCCATCTACGTCGCCCCCGCCCATTTTCGCACCGGAGTCGGCACCGCGCTCCTGCGCGAAAGCCTCGTCGCGGCGCAGTCCGCCTGCTATCGCGCCGTGACGCTCTGGGTCCTCGCTTCCAACACCCGAGCTCGAGCCTTCTACCAAGGAATGGGCTTCGCCCCGGACGGCGGCCACAAACTCGAATCGTTCGCCCAGGTTCCTCTCGCCGAGGTCCGCTATCGCCGCGACCTCGACGGTTGAGGGAAGGCGGATTGTCGGCGCCTTTCCACCTTCCGCGCCGTCGTGTTCGCGATGACGCTGCCATCGTGCGCGTGCCGAACAAGAGCCGACTCGTCGCGTGGCGGACACGACGCTCGCGTGGCGGGCACGACGCTCTGGGCGCGCATCATCCCTCGCACGCAATTGCGTGCGACCCTTGGACGCAACTCCCGCGCGCGACGCCCGATGGGGCAGCATGCCCTCGGCAGACCACGAGATCCTGCTGGCGTTGTTGCGCAATCGGCCGGAGCTCGTGCCGGGGCTCCTGCGAGAGGCACTGAACTTGGAGCTGCCGGCGTATACGGATCTGCGGGTCGAATCGGCAGAGCTGACGGAGGTCGTACCGGCCGAATATCGGGCGGACTTGGTCGTGCTCTTGGTGAACGGAGAGCCCGTCCTGGCGATCGTGGTGGAAGTTCAGCTCGCACGGAAGGAGCGCAAGCGGTTCACGTGGCCCCTGTACGCGATGTCGGTCCGCGCACGGTACGAATGCGAGGCAATCGTGCTCGTCGTCACATCCGAGAGCGCCGTCGCGGAGTGGGCGTCGAGGCCCATCCCGCTCGGCCCAGGAAACGTCTTTTCACCGTTCGTGCTCGGCCCTGACGCAGTTCCCGTCGTGGTGGACCCCGCGCGCGCGGTGGCCGAGCCAGAGCTCGCCGTCCTTTCGGTCATGGCTTACGGCAAGGGCGAGGTGGGTCGCGCTGTCGCCATCGCGCTGGCTGCCGCCGCTGGCGTCGAGGCGGTCCCGGACTCCGAGCGCGCGATGCTATACTACGACCTCATCGAAACGGCGCTGAGCGAAGCGGCGAGAAAGGCATTCGAAATGCTTCCCAAGGGCTATGAGTTTCGCAGCGAAACCGTGCGCACATCGATCGAGAAAGGGCGCGTCGAGGGCCGGGCCGAGGGGCGCGTCGAGGGCCGGGCCGAGGGGCGCACCGAGGCGCTCGCCGAAGGAGTCCTCAGGGTGATCACGGCTCGAGGGCTCTCCATTTCCGACGACCGAAAGCAGCAAATCCTTTCCAGCACCGACGTCGAGCAGTTGGGTCGATGGCTGGAACGGGCCGCCATCGCTGCCTCGGCGGAAGAGTTGTTCGAGTAGGTCCCGACCGCTCGCTCGCGGGCGAGCGCTCGGGGCGCTCGCTATTCGTCGCGAGCGAACAACACGAGCAACGCGCCGCCACCGATCGCCACGGTGTTCTCGATGTGAGTTCGTGAATCGCGAGCCTGAAGGGGCGGGTCGAGCGGGGCGCCGGTGACGGTGACGTGCTTCGCGTCTTCGGTGGGCGCCGTCGCTACGGCCGACGGCAGGATGCGGGTCGCCACGTCCTTGGGAACGATCACCGCGTTCGTGGTCCTGCTCCGCGCGGAGGCAGGCGCCGAGAGCTCGAGCCAGACGTACAGGCGGAGCGGGCGTTCGGGCGCGGCGAGCCACCCGGAGTCCGTGTACGCCGGCACCGCGACCCACCGTGCCGAACGCACGTCGGAGGGCAGGTCGACGCGCTGCGTGAGCGGCGCGAGGTCGTGCCGAACGGCCACTTCTGGCGACGAGCGGCAGGCTCCCCAGCCCAGTAAGAGGAGCGCCCAGCGCGCGGCTCGCACGGCACGCGCCAACATCTCAGCCTGCCACTCGTCCCGACGACGCCTGCTCTTGCCAACGGCGAGCCCGTTGCCTCGAGGGGGCCGCCACTCGACGGGCCGTTGCGGCTTCTGGCGAGCGTTCGATCATGGAGGACTGCAAGGTCTAGATTTGGCCTAGATTTCGGCCTTCCCCGACTAGGAAGCCCGAAATCTAGGTTTAGGGGCCCGGAGGGCTCGGTGGCGGATTGGGCGGGGAGCTCCCCGGAGCAGGAGCGGGAACGAACGGCTCCCCGGAGACGGCTAGCTTCGTGACGCGCCCCTCCGCGTCGACCACGAAGTCCAAGCGGCGCGACAGCGACGACACGCTGAGAAACTCGTGCGCCAGTCGAGTGATTTCGAAGCGACCATTCTCGGAGTCCGGGACCCCCGTCGCGATGTCCTTCGCCCCTGGGTTGAAGTTGTACATGTCCTCTGCCAATAGGGTGAGCAGCGCGGTGAACGTTCGCGTCAAGCTCGGCTCCGTAACCACGGTGACCTTCGCGTGGGCCCAGACGACGTGTCCGCCTATCGCCTTCTGCCAGTTCTCGGTGGCCGGGTAGGGGTACCGCCCTGGCGAACCCACGGAGACGGCCGTGCTCGTCAACTGAAAGGAGTCCGTGCGCGGCGACGCCGGCGTCGCAACGAGCATGGTGTCGTGAACGTCGAGCGCGCCCCGAACGAGATCGTCGACCACCGATTCGAGCACCTTCTTCCCGCTCGCGTCCGCCGCGACGAACCGATCGTAGCTGAACGACCACTCCGCGCCGCCGCCGAACAAGAAGTGCTCGTAGGCGTTCGTGGCGTCGACCAGATCGGGGCGAAGGAGCTGCGCCCCGCGCAGCTTCGCGATCCATTTGACGAGCGCGGCACGATCCACAATCGTGGGCTCCTCGAACTTGCTGGGGTCGAGATTGCCATCCGGGCCCGTCAAGAAGCCATGATCGTGGCGAATCGCGGGCTTCGTCGGCGGCCCTTCCCCGAACTCGAGCCGGGCTGGTGGCGCTGCCGCGGTCGCGTCCGTCGCCGTCGCGGACTTCGGCCCGAGCGCCTGGCTCGCGTCTGCCAGCAGGATCGGGCTCGGCTCTTCGATCGTCGCCGTCGCCTTCTGCGGTGGCAACGGGAAGTCCGAAGACATCACCAGCGGCACGTCGAGCACGTCGTTCACCTCGAAGGCTGCTTCGGGCTGCCCGCCGAGCGACAGCGACGCGAGCACCTCCAAGTGGCGCGAGGGCCGTGCTTCCGGCAGCACGAGCAGGAACTCCTCCCGCGTGGTCTGTCCCTGGAAATGTCGGCCATCGAGCTCGAGGCGCAGCAGGCGCCGCGGTCGAACCGTGCGCTGTGCTTCCTTGTCTCGAGTGCCCGGAGTGTCGCTCTCGATTGACGGCGTGTGCTCGAGGTGTGCGCCGCCGTTTTCCTGCTTCAGCACGAACGTGCTCTCCGACGGGGAGCCGCGCGTGACGACCTCCCCCTTCAGAACCGCGAACGGCTGAAGCTCGGTGCCCGCCTGCCCGCGCAAGCTCTCGAAGTATCGAGCGGCGAACACGATCTCGGCTGGCACGCGGCTGTTGCGCTTGGCGAACGAGCCCGTTGGACCGAGCCGCGTCAACGACAGACGCACCCCGCTCACCGGACCAGAAATCGAATCCAAACGAAGCCGAAGCCGACGCACCCGCGCCGCAGTCTACCAGGACCGCCTCCGAGGCGGAGCGCGATCGACCAACGTCGCGGTATTTCGGCCGTGGCCTACGGATTCCGTTCCAGCACGGACGTCGAGCCGTTGGGCGGAGGGTTGGGGAGTGGACTCGGTGATCGCAGCTCGGCGCGCCCCGCGGCGGAAGGTAATTAGGGCTGCTTCTGAAAGTTAGTTTGAAATGCGGAGACGCCAGCCGAGCCACGCCCGCTTAGGTCGGTCCGGGAAGCGAGGCCGGGAGTAGCTCTTCCTCGCGATGGGGCGCAGTGCTCGTCTCGCGCTCGCGGCGGCCTGGCCCCGGGGTGCGATCCTCGAGGAGCAGGATTGCGGCTGGAAGCAGGAAGAAGTTCGCGAGGAGGGCGAGCCCGAGCACGACGGTGGTCAGAAGACCGAAGTAGACGTTCGGGAGAAACGTGCCGAACGTGAGCGTGCTGAAGCCGGCCATCAAGACCAGCGTGCTGACCAGCAAGGGACGCCCGGTGTGGGTCAGCGAGAGCTCGAGCGATTCGCGCGCGCCTTTTCCCTCTGCCGTGTGGTGGCGATAGTGGGTCAGGATGTGGATCGTGGAGGCTCCCTCCATCCGCGCTGAGCGACGGGCTGTTGCCGCTCCACCTGGTCGAGGCGTCTGAGGACGATCTCGCGCCGGCTATA
>CAYYWA010000218.1:0-9770 GCA_964475255.1 uncultured Sorangium sp. | reverse complement strand
ACCACGCGCTTGCCCACGCGGTCGAGCTGGAGCCGTATGATGCTGCCCAACATTTCGTCGCTCAGCGGATAATAGGGAATCACCACCGTGCGGCCGAGCAGCGCGGCGGGGAACACCTGGAGCAACGGGCCGCGCAGCGCTTGCGTGAGCGTGGCGGCGTCCGGCCGTTCGGGACCGGAGCAGTGCTTCATGATGAGCTCGCTGCCCACGTTCGAGGTGAGCAAGATCACGGTGTTCTTGAAATCGACCCGCGTGCCCTGGCCGTCTTCCATCCACCCCTTGTCGAAGACCTGGAAGAAGAGCTCGTGGACGTCGGGGTGCGCCTTCTCGACCTCGTCGAGCAGCACGACGCTGTACGGCCGCCGGCGAACCGCCTCCGTGAGCACACCCCCTTCGCCGTAGCCCACGTATCCAGGTGGCGCGCCCTTGAGCGTCGAGACCGTGTGCGCCTCCTGGAACTCGCTCATGTTGATGGTGATGACGTTCTGCTCGCCGCCGTACAGGGCTTCGGCGAGCGTGAGCGCCGTCTCCGTTTTGCCGACGCCCGACGGACCGGCGAGCAAGAAAACACCGATCGGCTTGTTGGGGTTTTCGAGGCCGGCGCGCGCCGTCTGAATCCGGCGTGCGATCATCTCGAGCGCGTGATCTTGGCCGATCACGCGGCGGCACAGGATGTCCCTGAGGCCGAGCACCGCCTCGATCTCGTTCTTGACCATTCTGCCGGTGGGGATGCCCGTCCAGTCGGCGACGACGGTCGCGACCGACTGCGCATCGACGGTCGGCAGAATCAGGGGATTTTCCGCCTGGAGCTGGGTCAGCTCCGCGCCGAGCCCCTTGAGCTCGGTGAGCAGCGCCTCGCGCGCCTCGCTCGTCGGTGCGCTTTCGGCAGGGGCCTCGTCCTTCCGCTCCGGCTCGGCGTCGGCGGCGGGCTCGGGCGCCGACTTCCGCAGCTCGGCGCGAATGGCGAGGATGCGATCGACGAGCGCTTTCTCGGAGCGCCAGCGCGCCTCGAGCGCGGCGAGCCGCTTCCGTTCGTCGGCGAGGCTCGCTTCGACGTCCTCGCCGCGGCCGTCCACGTCGATGCCGATGGCGCGCTCGCGGCCGATGATCCGAAGCTCCTCCTCGAGCGCCTCGATGCGTCGACGGCAGTCTTCCACCTCGGGCGGGATCGCGTGCTGGCTGACGGCGACGCGCGCGCACGCCGTGTCGAGCAGGCTCACGGCCTTGTCCGGGAGCTGCCGATCCGGGATGTAGCGGCGTGAGAGCTTCACCGCTGCTTCGAGCGCCTCGTCGAGGAGCTGAACGCGATGGTGCTTCTCGAGGATGGAGGCCGTTCCGCGCAGCATCAGCACCGCACGCTGCTCGCTCGGCTCCTCCACCTTCACCACCTGAAAGCGCCGCGTGAGCGCCGGGTCGGCTTCGATGTACTTCTTGTACTCGGCCCAGGTCGTCGCGGCGATGGTGCGGAGCTTGCCGCGAGCGAGCGCGGGCTTCAGCAAGTTCGCGGCGTCACCCGTGCCCTGCGAGCCACCGGCGCCGATCAACGTGTGCGCCTCGTCGATGAACAGGATGATCGGCTTGGGTGAGGACTGCACTTCGTCGATCACCTGGCGGAGCCGGTTCTCGAACTCGCCCTTCATGCTGGCTCCGGCCTGGAGCAAGCCGATATCGAGCACTCGGAGGGTCACGTCCTTGAGCGCCGGAGGCACGTCGCCGCTCGCGATGCGCTGCGCGAAGCCCTCGACCACGGCCGTCTTGCCGACGCCCGCTTCGCCGGTGAGGATCGGGTTGTTCTGCCGGCGGCGGAGCAGAATCTGCACGATTTGCCGGATCTCCTCGTCGCGCCCCACGATCGGATCGAGCTCGCCTTTGCGCGCGCGCTCGGTGACGTCGATGGAAAAGCGCTGCAGCGCCTCCTGCTTGCCGAGCGCGGCGGGCGCGGGCGCACCGCCCTCCGTGGGCGCGCCGACGTCGCTCGGCCGCGCTCGGCGGGCGCTCTGCGCCTCGGGCGACTCCGCGGTGAGCGCCGAGAACTGCCCGACCACGTCATCCGCCTTGAGCTTCTGGAACTCCTTCGAGATGGCGTAGAGCGCGTTGCGGAGCAGGCTCGTCTTGAGCCAGCCGACGAGGAGGTGGCCGGTGCGCACCTCGAGCTCGCCGAACAAGAGCGAGGCGTAGACCCAGCCGCGCTCGACGGACTCCTCGACGTGAATCGACAGATCGGAGACGGAGGTCGCGCCGCGCGGCAGTCGATCGAGCGCTTCGGTCACGTCCCGCGCGACGCGCGCCGGATCGACGCCTGCGTGCCGCAAGATCCGGATCAGGTCCGAGTCCGGTACTTGCAGGAGCTGGTGCACCCAGTGCACGAGCTCCACGTAGGGGTTGCCCCGCATCTTGCAGAAGAGCGTGGCGCTCTCGATCGCCTTGTAGGCGAGCGGGTTCAACTTGGCGAACAGCGTGGCGCGACTGATATCCGACATGATCACTCCAAACCACCAGACCCCGCGGCAGACCGACTGCCGAAGCGAGGGCTCTATCCTAAGCCAACGTTCGCTCGGTTTGGGACGAGAACGGATCGACGATCACGTCGGAGATGCGTCGCTGGCCCATCGAGCCGAGCAGCGTATTCCAGCCGAGGCGGCCCGCGCCGCCGAGCTCGAGCTGGACGGCGGCGTCGGGGGCCGGAATCAGGCGCACGTCCCAGGCGTACTCGTCGCCCGTGTAGTTCCGAACGAGCGCCTTGAGCCGCGCGAGGCTCGGGCTTCCCGGTAAGAACCGACCGAAATCGTGGCGACTGAGCGGGCCCAACACCACGCGGAACTTGTGACCTCGGCTGAAGACCCGCTTGCCGAGCACGGTCGTTCGCCCGAGCGAGCTCACGTCCGGCGAGCCCGACAAGCGAAATCGACCGTCGCCCGGGACCTCGAGCCACTCACCGACGAACTCCTCCACCCGCGCCGGGAGCTCGAAGTAGCCGCGAATGATCGACTCGAGCCCATCCGCATTCCGCACCGCCGCGGCGAGGAGGCCGACGTGTTTCAGCTTCGCGCGATCGGGAACGCCGTCGCGATCCATGAGCGACGCCATCCCGAGCCCCGCGAGCGACCCGACGTGGACGCGAAAGCGATCGGACTCCGGCCGATCCTGGCTCGCCGTCGGACGCGCCGTCGACCACGCGCGGTGGAAGAGGGACAGCATGCGATGGTGGAAGAGGTCGGCGAAGGCGGCCCACGCGACGTCGCCCGCGTGACGGATGCGCTCGCGGACGTACTCCGTCATGTGCAGCGGGAGCGGCCCTTGAGGGCCGAAGAGCCCGAAGAACGTGACCGAGAGGCGCGCGGGACGTCCCGCCGCCGCGGCTCTGTACGCGCTCACCGCCGAGGGAGCGAACGACAGCGACGGATCTTGTCCGAGGCGCACGGGCTCATCGCTCGGGCGCAGCGCCTCGCCGAGGCGCGGCAGATCGCGCCGCGCGCACTCGAGGCGGCGCAGCGCCTGATGGAAATCGAGCGAGTAGGGCGCTTCGGCGAGCGCCTGCTCGATGGTCAGGCGATCGGGCGCCGTCCGATTCTCGCTGGCCATCGCCGAATCTCGCCGCGCTGTGGGGTCCGGAGCACGGTCTCCGTGAACGAGTTGATCGACACGTGCCGGGCGAAGAAGCGCTCGAGCACGGCGCCGAGCAAGAACACGCTCGCGCCCTCGAACGCCCGCTCGTCGCACTCCAACGTGATTTCGAGGCCGCGCGCGAACGTGAGCGGCCCGGACAGGGGCAGCCGGCGAACGACCGGCGCGCTCGCCACCGAGCGCACGCCATCGATTTCGCGCCGTGCCGTGGAGGAGCCGAGATCCGCGTAGAGCGTGAGCATCTCCCGCAACGCCGTCGCACCCCGGCCGTCGGGCGAGTCGAGCAGCGACAGATAGTTCACCGAGAGGTGGCTCACGAGGCGCCACGACATCGCCCCGAAGGCGATCGGCGGGCGTGGCGGCGAGGGGCCCGCGACACAGCGCACCGCCTCGACCGGTGCGCCCGACTCGAGGAAGAAATCCGTCCGCCCCTCGCCGATGCTCATGTGGAGCGGCAGGTCGCGGTTCGTGCACAGGGTGCTCAGGGCGAGCTGCTTGAGATCCGGTCGATACGGCCCTTCGTTTCCGTCGACGAGGGAGACGAACACCTCGCTTCCGGCGTACGTCGAGCGCGGCCCCGTCGCGAGCTTGCGCGTCGAGGAGAGGCGCGGTTGGCGATGCACCAGGTAGTAGGCCGCGCTGTCGTCGTGCGCGGCGCGCTCCGTACACTCGTAGAACGGGAAGAACTCGCGCTGCGCCTCCGTTCCCGACGCGAAGCCGACGGCTTGCGTGATCGAGTGCACCTCGAAGTCGAGCGGCCGCGTGCGATCGGGGACCACGTGGTACTCGTTCACGCGATCGGAGAGGTGGATGCGGTCCGCCTTCTTCGCGAACAGGTTGATCACCGGGGTGCAGAAGAGCTCGAAATGCTGAACGGCGACCGACGCTTCGACGAGCGGATCGTGTCGATCGAGCAGCACGACGACCTCGAGCTCCGCCCCCTCGGCGCGGCGCACGGCCGGGCCGAGCCCGGAGAGCTCGGCGAACAAAAAGCGGCTCGGCAGGGCGAAGTACTCGTGGAGGAGCCGATAGCCCTGAAACGACTGAACGCCGTACGGCAAGAGCGCCTCGTCGTCCTCGAAACCGACGGGGCGCACGGGCTCTTCGAACACGGCGCCGCACCGGGCTCCGGAGGAGGGGTCCCGCACGACGAGACCGACCGCCCCGGCGAAGATGAGCTCGTACAGCCGTGCCCCGAGCTGCTCACCGCTCCGGATGAAGAGCGGGATGCGCTCGAGCGAGAGCTTCTGAAAGGGGGAGCCGTCGAACGTGCGAAACTTGAAGCGCAGCGCTCCTCGCACCGTGCGGTTGCCGGGCACGTCGAGGTCGCCCAGATCTCCCACGTAGCTCGAGTGAGAAACGCTCTCGAGCTCGAGCGGCCAGAGGTCGACGTCGTGCGCCGTTCGGTACTCGCAGGCCGTTTGCTGACCGCGGCCCAGGTTCGCGCGGAGCGCGGAGCCGCGCGGCACCCGAACGCCGTCCGTGAGCGCCCCTTGGCGCCGGTTCGGACGCAGCTGCACGATGGCCATCGACGGCGTCGGGGAGAGGTAGTGCGGATACAGCACCGAGAGCAGGCTCTCGGTGAAGCGCGGGAACTCGCCGTCGATCTTGAGCTGCACGCGTGCGGCCAGGAACGCGAAGCCCTCGAGGAGCCGCTCCACGTACGGATCCGCGCACTCGAACCCATCGAGCCCGAGCCGGCTCGCGATCTTCGGATACTGGCGCGCGAACTCGCCGCCGAGCTCGCGCAGGTATTGGAGCTCGCGCCCGTAGTACGCGAGCAGGCGTTCGTCCATCAGTCGCTCTCCCCGCCGGCCTCGGAGATCATCACGTCGCCCGTCTCGAGATCGATGTCCGTGCGCAAAAAGAGGCGCAGCGGCAGCGGCTGCGCCCAGAGCTCCGCCTCGATCCCGAACACGAGCGCATTGGGCCCGAACTTCTCCGCGTCCTTGAGGAGCCGCACGCGGACCGAGTTCTTGATGAGCCGCGGCTCGAAATCGAGGATCACGCGGCGCAGGACCTTCTCGAGCGTCGGCACGTGGATGCTCGAGGCCGTGCGCCCCGTCAGATCCGGAAGGCCGAAGTTGACCGTCGAGCCTTCGAGCAGGGCGTTCCCGTCGAGCTCCTGCGCCGAGGCGAGGGAGGTCGAGTTGAACAGCCACGTGAGATCACGCCGCACGCTCTCCCGCAGGCGCTGAGGCGAGAGCACGCGCCGGTCACGGCTCTCTTGCGCCTTCTCGGGGTTGTCGTCCGTCAGCCGATCGAGCAGCGAAGGCTGCAGGCGCTCTTTCGGGGTGAGTTCGGCCATGCCAGGTGCCTCGGTTCGCGCGCCCGTCGGCGACTCGTCGGGGCGGCCGAGTCACCGAGGAGCGGGGGCGCGCGGCTGGGGGGCGGGGGCCCGCCGCCCCCCCGACAGCGCTCCTATGCCGCGCCCTTCGCGGACGGCAGCTTGGAGACCAGGCGCAGCGAGACCGTGAGCCCCTCGAGCTGGTAGTGCGGTCGAAGGAAGAACTTCGACATGTAGTAGCCCGGGTTGCTCGGGTCCTCTTCGATCACGACCTCGGCGGCCGCGAGCGGCTTGCGCGCCTTCACTTCCTCGCTGGAGTGCGCGGGGTCACCGTCGACGTACTGCGTGATCCAGCGCTGGAGCCACTTCTGCATGTCCGCGGCCGTCTTGAAGGAGCCGATCTTGTCGCGGACGATGCACTTCAGGTAGTGCGCGAAGCGGCACGTCGCGAACAGATACGGCAAGCGCGCCGCGAGGTTCGCGTTCGCAGTCGCGTCCGCGTCGTCGTACTGGGCGGGCTTGTGCAGCGACTGAGCGCTGATGAACGCGGCGAGGTCCGTGTTCTTCTTGTGAATCAGCGGCATGAAGCCGCTCTTCGCGAGCTCGGCCTCGCGGCGATCGCTGATGCCGATCTCCGTCGGGCACGTCATGTCGACGCCGCCGTCGTCCGTCGGGAAGGTGTGCGTGGGCAACCCCTCGACGGCGCCGCCGGCCTCGATGCCACGAATTCGGGAGCACCAGCCGTACAGCTTGTACGAGCGGTTGATGTTCACCGCCATGGCGTACGCCGAGTTCGACCAGGTGTACTTGCTCGCGTCGGGCCCGTTCGTGTCTTCCTCGAAGTCGAACTCCTCGACGGGGTCCGACTTGGCGCCATAGGGCCTCCGTGCGAGGAAGCGCGGCAGCGCGACGCCGAGATAGCGCGACTCCTCCGATTCTCGGAGCGAGCGCCACGCGGCGTATTCCGGCGTGGAGAAGATCTTCGCGAGATCGCGCGGATTGCCGAGCTCCTGCCACGACTGCATGCCGAAGAGCGACGGCGCGGCGCCCACGATGAACGGCGCGTGCGCCGCGGCGCTGATCTTGGCCATCTCCCCGAGCGTCTCGACGTCCGTCGGGCTGTGGTCGAAGTGGTAGTCTCCCACGAGGCAGGCGTACGGCTCGCCGCCGAGCTGCCCGTACTCTTCCTCGTAGAGCTTCTTGAAGATCGGGCTCTGATCCCAGGCGGCGCCCTTGAAGCGCTTGAGCGTCTTGTGCAGGTCCTTCTTGGAGATGTTGAGGACCCGGATCTTGAGCATCGTGTCGGTCTCGGTGTTGTTCACGAGGTAGTGGAGACCGCGCCACGAGCCCTCGAGTGACTGGAAGTCGGGAGCGTGCAGGATCTCGTTGATCTGCTCGCTCAGCTTGCGATCGATCTCGGCCACGATCGCCTGGATCGACGCGACGGCGTCCGCTGACACCTTGGTGGTCGTCTCGAGCGCCTGTTGCGCCAGCGTGAGCACGGCGGCTTCGACTTCCTCGCGTGCCCGCTCCGACTGGGGCTTGAACTCCTTGTTGAGCAGCGCCGTAAACTCGTTGCTTTCGAGCGTCGCCGCTTCGGGCTGCCCCGCTGTTTTCTCGGTTGCCTCGCTCATGACGTTCACTCGTTGTTCGAAGAGCCCTCGCCTTCCGGCGCCGGCTTGGGTGCAGCGGCCAGCGATTCGAGCAGGCCGCGGTCTTGCAGGACGCGAGCGATCAGCTCTTCCGCCCCGGTCTTTCCATCCATGTACGTGATGAGGTTCGCGAGCTGCATGCGCGCTTCGAGGAGCTGCGCCAAGGCAGGCACCTTGCGCGCGATGGCCGCCGGCGAAAAATCGTCGAGGCTCTCGAACTCGAGCTCCACGGAGAGGTCGCCCTCACCGGTCAGCTTGTTCGGAACCTGCACCTTGACCTTGGGCTGGATGCCCTTCATCCGGTCGTCGAAGTTGTCGACCGAGATCTCGAGGAACTTTCGCTCGGCGACGGGCGGCTGCGGCTGGCCCGCGTTGCCCGAGAGGTCGGACATCACGCCCATCACGAAGGGAAGCTGAACCTTCTTCTCGGCCCCGTAGAGCTCGACGTCGTATTCGATCTGCACGCGCGGGGCGCGATTGCGACCGATGAACTTCTGGCTGCTCATGATCTCACTCCTGTTTCCTGTCGGCCGTGATCCGTCTCCGTCATCGATACTTCGCGAGCGAACGGGGCCGAACCGAGCGCGAGCCACTCGACCGAGCGCTCGGGTTCGGCGAGCGGACCGTCCTCCGTGGCATCACGATTTGTTCTCCCGCTTCCCTGCGACGAGCTCGAGCTGTTTCAGGCCATCCGGCGCGAGCTCCTTCAGGATATCGGGGAAGCTCATCGTCACGAGGCGTTTGCAGCGCTCGAGCAACAGTGGGATCGGGCTCGACGGCTCGTTCCGCTCGTAGTAGCGGCAGATTTGATCGAGCGCGCGAACCACGTCCTCGCGCGAGAGGATATCACCGCTCCGTCGCGGCGCACCTGCTGCTGGCGCGTTCGATTGATCAGCGGCGGACATGGCCTCGGCCTCCATCTCGGCGGCGATCGCGGTGCGCGCCTCGATGCGCGGCTCGATCGCTTGCCGCGCCGATCGGAACAGTTGGACGAGCCCCGAGAAATCCGGACCGCGCGCTCCGGTGCGCGCTTCGAACGCGGCGTCGATCTTGGTGATGTCCTCGACCGCGCCGCGGAGACTCGAAAGCACCGCTTCGAGTGTTTCCACTGCGGTCTCCGCGAACGCCGCCTCGATGCGCGCTGCGTCGAGACCCGCATTGGCGCCGCCGGCTCCGTCCCCCGTGAGGTCGCGCAGGCTCACGGGGCCGAGCGAGCGCGACGAGAGGAGCGGCGCTGCCCGCAGCGCGAAGAGCAGGGGCGGCGCTGCGAGCGCGGAAAGCGCCGTGATCCGCATGGTAGGATCATTGTCGTCTTCGGGATCGAGCTGCGGGTGGAGCACGTCCCAATGCTGCTCGAGGAGCAGGCGAATTAGCTGCAGTCCCTCCGCGAGGCCCGGCAATCCCTCACGATGGGCGGCTGCTTGGGCGAGGTGCATCGCCACGCGCAGGTCCTTGGTGCGCGTGAGCAGCGTGCGCGCCTGTTCGAACACCGCGCCCCATTCGGGCGGTTCCGCCGGAACCACCACGTTTCCCATCTGTTGCTCGGGCTTGCCCTGGGCGGCCCGTTCGAGCGACGTAAACGCGGAGTCGTACTCGAGATTCGGGCCCGCCGGTTGATCCGGGCTAATCGGCTCGATCAGCTTTGCGAGGTCCAGCGCCATACCAGGGATCTTCCAGGTTCAAAAAGCCGAACCGGATCGCCCGAAGCAAGCTCCGGTAAGAGCACACGCCCCGATCCCGTCACGCGGTAACCGAGCAGCCCCGGGGGGCTCTCCCCTTTTGCCGGCAGGAGCGACCTGCTGTCAATAACGTCCGCTTGCGCGCATGGAATCCGGCCGGATGTGCTAACTCAGGGAGCGTGGGACCATCCGCGGGCTACGACGGAAACGTTCCGGCGGACCAGGGTCGCGCTCGCCTCGTCCACGAGCTGTCGTCGCTGGTGCGCGACTGGGAAGGGGCGCTCGCCGCGGGTCCGGGGGCGGCTGGGGTCGCGAAGCTCTGCGAACGGTCGGCGCCGCTCGAGCAGGCGTCGCGCGCGGTGGGGTTCGGCGGTGTCGGCCACCACCTGGCCGAGCTCCGCCGGCTGGCTTCGAGCGCGGCGACACCCGAGGCGCTTCGGGCCCAGCTCGAAGTCGTGCGTGAGCTCGTCGAACACGCGCGCCAGGCGCTTTCCCCCGCGGAGCACGCCGAGGCCGCGCCGCCTTCTG
>CAYYWA010000217.1:0-9863 GCA_964475255.1 uncultured Sorangium sp. | reverse complement strand
GTCCGACGCAGTTTTCCGCATATCTCGGCGCGTTCCCAACCGTTTGTCGCTCTAGCCCTTCACACCGTCCCTCGCTTGGGCCGATTCAGCGTCGCACCACGACTCCCTCCCCCTGCCGCGCGCAGCGAAGCGAGCACGGCTTTGGGGGAGGTCGGCGCCCCGCAGCAGCCGAAGGCTGCGAGGAGCGACGGGTGGGGGCAGCTGCGGACGCGGACGTCAGCAGAATGGCGCGGCCGGCATCGCGATTGCGGCGCGGAGCCGCGTCTCGGCGCAGAGCGACTCCATCGTCTCGAGCACGCGCCCGACGGCGCTCTTGGAGTCTCGCTCGGAAAACCCGAGACGGCGCAGCCCCGGAATCACTTGCTCGCTCACTGCGACGGAGCGCGCCGAGGGCGGCTCGGTGTAGCTCGTTTCCGTCAGCGCGCCGGAATCGAAGCTTCGTCGATGGGGTGCCCTCGATCGACAGCTGACCCGGGTGCAGCGCGGCATGGTGGCCAGAGCACAAGCGTAACGAGGGTGTCGGGCTCGTGCGTTCCGCCCTCTGCCCGCGCGCGCAGGTGGTGGACGTCGAGGAACTTTCCGTGCGCACGACCGGGCACGACACAGCACCCATGGTCGCGGTGGAGAACATACCGACGCACCGCGGGCGGGATGGTTTGGGTTGCCTTCGGTGGGCGCGCCGTTGCATCGTTTGCTGGACGCGCTGGTTCCCGATGACACCGTCGTTCCCCCACGTGGGGCTGTCGAGCGGCTCGGGGCTCGGGGACGCGCTCGAGAGCGCTCGCGGTCCGGAGCTTGTCTTCCGTCGTTCGGAAGCCGTAGCCGAACAGCTTTTCGATCACGCTCCGAGCGCCCCCGCGCCGTCGATGTACCGCGCCGGCATCGCATTCGGGTGCTACCACGCAGGCAATCGTTGTCTCTCGGCTCGCTGACGACGCCCACGCCGACGCTGAGCGCGCGGCAAGGACCCTGAGCGGGCAGTCGCCGCGGCTCGTCCATTCACTCGTCTTGCCTTCAGGAAAACGGCGGCCTCGGCAGGATCTTGGAAATTGGCTTGACGGCTGACCGCCGCTGGGTAGGTTTCGCGCTCCGAGCCTTTCCGGAGAGGTGACCGAGAGGCCGAAGGTACCCGCTTGCTAAGCGGGCGTAGGGCTAAAACCCTACCGAGGGTTCGAATCCCTCCCTCTCCGCCCTCTTTGAGTCGCTGTGCGGCAGTGACTCTGCCCTCCGCGGCTCCTGCGAACCGGAGGGCGACGCTAGGCATGTGCGGTTGCGCCCGAGGGTGGCCTGCGGTGCTCGCCCCCTTCGGCGGCTCCGCTCCTCGGGACCTCATGGGCGTGCGCGGACGGCATGGCGCGCGAAGGTTTTCCGCGCTCGACCTAGCAAGCCGGTGCGAATCCCTCCCTCTCCGCCCTCTTTGAGTCGCTGTGCGGCAGTGACTCTGCCCTCCGCGGCTCCTGCGAACCGGAGGGCGACGCTAGGCATGTGCGGTTGCGCCCGAGGGTGGCCTGCGGTGCTCGCCCCCTTCGGCGGCTCCGCTCCTCGGGACCTCATGGGCGTGCGCGGACGGCATGGCGCGCGAAGGTTTTCCGCGCTCGACCTAGCAAGCCGGTGCGAATCCCTCCCTCTCCGCCGAGGGGCTCCGGGTCAGTCCTTCGCCCCCGCAAGCGCGTGGATGCACGCGACGAGCGCGTCGAGCTCGGCCGCCGAGAGATCGCCGTGAGGGGGCATGATCGGACTCAGGCCGTGGGCGGCGCCGCCGTCCCGAATGATGCCGAGGAGCTCCGCGTCCGAGCGCTTCTCGATCCATCCGGGTTCCGTGAAGCTGCGCGGACGCGGCTCGAGCGAGCCCGCGAGCACCCCATCGCCGCCCCCGTCGGCGCCGTGGCAAGCAGCACAGCGCGCGGAGTACGACGGGGGACACGCCGCCGCGCCGGGCGCTCCCTCGGCGCGAGCTCCCGCTGGAGCTTGCACCGGCACGCCGGCCGCCTCGGTGGTTCGGAGCAGCGGGCGGGGGGCATGGATGAACGGCCAGGGCACGCCCACGAGGATCACCAACAGCCCGATGAGCGTGCTGGTGCGCACGCTCCGGTGCCTCGCGGGCCCGTCGCTCTTCCTTCGCGAGCGCGCCCGCCCGATGTGCAGCACCGCGATCGCGATCAGCATGGTGACCGCGTGCTCCATGCCGAAGAAGCGGAGCTCCGAGACGCGCATCGACGCCCCCGGATTGCCGAAGAACGCGCGCGCGATCGGGCTCAGCCCCACGTACAGCGTGAGGCCCAGCAAGAACTGCACGTCGAGCACGCGCAGGAACGCCGTCTGAACGCGTTCGTCGGTGCGCTCCCACGCGCGTTGGTGCCGCACCCCGAGGATCGAACGAACCAGCACGGCCACCGCGAGCCCCAGCACGAGCCAGCGCACGTAGGAGTGGAGGTACAGCGTGACGACGTACAGCGTATGCATGCGCCCGTCCGGGAATCTCGAACCACGAGGGACGAGGGGCGCTCCGCGCCCCGCGATCGTGAGTCCCGAATCGGGTAAGCGAAGGCTCCTCCGCGGTCAAGCGCGCGACCTCGGGCCCCACGGTCCGAGCCGATTTCGCCTGCCCCGGTCGCTCACTCCGTCTCGGCGACGGCCGTGACTTCGGGAGACCGCAACGCCGGCTCCGGATCGTGCGGCTCGTTTCGACCGACGAACACCGCAGCCGCCAAGTCTCCCGCCACGTTCACCGTCGTGCGACACATGTCGAGGAAGCGATCGACGCCGAGCACGATCCCGATGCCCTCGGCGGGGATCCCGAGCAGCGTCAGGATCATCGCGATCACCGGCAGCGAGCCGGCGGGGACTCCGGCCGTGCCGATGCCGGCGAGGATGCAGATCGCCATCACGATCGCCTGCCGAGCCAGATCGAGCTCCACGCCGTACGCCTGGGCGAGGAACAGCACCGTCACGCCCTCGAACAGCGCGGTGCCGTTCTGATTGGCGGTCGCTCCCGCGGTCAGTACGAAGCGGCTCACGTGCCGCGGCAGACCGAGGTTCTCGTCCGCGACCCGAATCGCGGTGGGCAACGTCGCGTTCGACGACGCCGTGGAGAACGCCGTGACGAGGGCCAGGCGGCTCGCTCGGAAGAACCGCCTCGGCGACATGCCGCCGAGGAAGCGGACGCTGATCGAGTACACCCCGAACAGGTGCAGGCCGAGGCCGAGCAGCACGACGCCTACGTACGCGGCGAGCTGTGCGACGACGTCGAGCCCGACTCGCGCCGTCATCGAGAACAAGAGCGCTCCGATCCCGACCGGGGCGAGCCGCAGCACGCCCTCGATGAGCCGCATCGAGACGTCGAACAACCCCTGAATCACTCGCCGGAGCGCGTTCGCACCTTCACTGCGAACGAGCGAGAGCCCGACGCCGAACAACAGCGCGAACGCGATGAATCCGAGCATGTCTCCCGTCGCCGCCGCCTGGATCGGATTCGTCGGAACGATGCCGACGAGCAGATCGATGGGCGACGCGCTCATCGGCGCCGGAGCGGCTTGCACGCTGGAGCGCGCCTGCGCTCGCAATGCGTCGGTGACCGTGTGCCCCGGCCGGAGCACGTTCACGAGCACGAGCCCGATCAGGACGGCCACCGTCGAGACCACGACCGTGTACCCGAGCGTGCGCACTCCGAGCCGCCCGAGCTGCCGCACCTCGAGGTCGCCGATGCCGATGACGAGCGCCGAAAAGATGACCGGGATCACCAGCATCAACAGCAGGCGAATGAAGATCCGCCCGATCGGTTCGGCGACGTAACGAACGACGCCCTCGAGAACGCTCGATCCGGGGAACAGCGCGTTCGCGAGGAGCCCAAGACACGCCCCGAGCAAAAGCGCCACGAGCAGGCTGCGATGATTCACCCGCGCAACTGTAGACGCGTCCTGGGGAGATCACCGCATTCGGCCGCCGGACCAGCCACCCTGGTGCACCGAAACATTCCGCAACGGAGTCCTCATCGAATGCCGCACCGTTCGATCGCGCGCGCCCGGACTCCCTCCGGCCGAAGCGCTATTCTCGGCCCGTGACCGGCGCGCTCCCGGTGGTCCTCTCCCCGCGCGGCCTCCCCGAGTTTCCGGACCCGAACCGGGCGGACGATCGAGGCCTCATCGCCGTCGGCGGCTCGCTCGCTCCCGACTGGCTGCTCACCGCGTACGCGCACGGCATCTTTCCCTGGTACGACCAAGGGCTGCCGCCGCTCTGGTGGAGCCCGAACCCGCGCGCGGTGATCGAGCTCTCGGCGCTGCACGTGTCCCGCAGCATGCGCCGCGTGCTCACGCACGGACGCTTCCACGTCACCTACGATCGCGCGTTCGGCGACGTGATGCGTGCCTGCGGTGAGGAGCGCGACGAAGGCACGTGGATCTTGCCCGAGATGCTGCGCGCCTACGTGCGGCTCCACGAGCTCGGGCATGCGCACAGCTTCGAGGTGTGGCTCGGAGAGCGCCTCGTCGGCGGTTTGTACGGGGTGCACCTCGGCGCGTTGTTCGCGGCCGAGAGCATGTTCCACCGCGAAACGAACGCGTCGAAGGTCGCGCTCATCGTCGCGGTGCGCACGTTGTTCGCCGCGGGCATTCGCCTCTTCGACGTCCAGTTCATGACGACCCACCTCGCGACGCTCGGCGCGCAAGCGATTCCGCGCGCCGAATACTTGAGGCGCCTCGCGAGCGCCCGCGAGGCGCGCGTCTCGCTGACGGCGCTCGAGCCGCTCGTTTGACCCGAGGGCGAACGCGCGGAGCGCCGTCGTTTCCGAAGCCGTGGGCAATCCCGCGCCGGCGGCGCCGCGGCGCGCTGGCGTCTCGCTCCGGAAAGGGTCGCTGTTGGCCTCGACTGGGGTCGAGGGGGTCGAAGGCGTCGCCATCGCGCAGAGCCCGGAAAAGTCTCGTGATTTCTCTGTGAATGGCCGGGGTCCGATCCCTCTGCGATTGCAGCCATGATGCAAAATAATTTTTCCAGATTTCCGATGAGATTAGTGTTAAATCCCCGGCCGATGGCTGCACCTGCACTGGATGTCAAAGACGCATTGGACCTCCGGCTGTCGCACCTCAAGCAGCTGGAGGCAGAGAGCATCCACATCATTCGCGAAGTGGTCGCCGAGTTCGAGCGGCCCGTGATGCTCTATTCAATCGGCAAGGACTCGTCCGTGATGGTGCATCTGGCGCGGAAGGCCTTCCATCGCGGCAAGCTGCCCTTCCCGCTGTTGCACATCGACACGACCTGGAAGTTCCGCGAGATGATCGAGTTTCGCGATCGCTTCTGCGCGGAGAACGGCTTCGAGCTGCGCGTGCACGCGAACAAGCAGGGGCTCGAGGAGAACATCAACCCCTTCGATCACGGCAGCCAGAAGTACACGACCATCATGAAGACGCATGGGCTCCTCCAGGCGCTGCACGAAGGTCAGTACGACGCGGCCTTCGGCGGCGCCCGCCGCGACGAGGAGCGCTCGCGCGCGAAGGAACGCATCTACTCGTTCCGCGATCGCTACGGCCAGTGGGATCCCAAGAACCAGCGCCCCGAGCTCTGGAACCTGTACAACGCGAAGATCAACAAGGGCGAGAGCATCCGCGCCTTCCCGCTCTCGAATTGGACCGAGCTCGACGTCTGGCTCTACATCTACCTCGAGAACCTCCCCATCGTGCCGCTCTACTTCGCCGCGCAGCGGCCCGTGGTCGAGCGCGAAGGCACGCTGATCATGGTGGATGACGAGCGCATGCGCCTCAACCCCGGCGAGAAGCCGCGCATGGAGCTCGTGCGCTTCCGCACGCTCGGCTGCTACCCGCTGACGGGCGCCATCCCGTCGAGCGCGACCACGCTGCCCGAGATCATCCGCGAGATGCTCCTCACCAAGTACTCCGAGCGGCAAGGCCGCTTGATCGATCACGACGAAGAAGCCTCGATGGAGGCGAAGAAGCGCGAAGGCTATTTCTGATCGCGCCACGAGACCGCCATGCAGGAAACCGAGCTCATCAGCCAGGACATCCTCGCTTATCTCGAGCAGCACCAGCAAAAGGAGCTGCTCCGGTTCGTGACGGTCGGCTCCGTCGACGACGGCAAATCGACCCTGATCGGCCGCCTGCTGCACGACACGCACGGCGTCTACGAAGATCAGCTCAAGGCCGTGAAGCGCGCCTCGTCGCGCGCGGGCCTCGAGATCGATTTTTCGCTGTTCACGGACGGCCTCAAGGCGGAGCGCGAGCAGGGCATCACGATCGACGTCGCGTACCGCTACTTCTCGACGGCCAAGCGCAAGTTCATCATCGCGGACACGCCCGGCCACGTTCAGTACACGCGCAACATGGCGACGGGCGCCTCGACGGCGAACGTCGCGATCATCCTGATCGACGCGCGGCTCGGCGTGCTCCAGCAGTCGCGGCGCCACGCGTACATCGCCTCGCTGCTCGGGATCCCGCAGCTTGCCGTGTGCGTGAACAAGATGGACCTCGAGGGCTACCGAAAGGACGTCTTCGAGAAGATCCGCGCGACCTTCTCCGATTTCGTCGGCCAGCTCGGCTTCAAGGGCGTCACGTTCATCCCGGTGAGCGCGCTCGCCGGGGACAACATCGTGCACCGGGGCGAGAACTGTCCCTGGTACGACGGGCCCACGCTGCTCGAGCACCTGGAGAACGTGCCGGTGACCGAGAGCGTCAATCACGAGCACTTCCGGTTCCCGGTGCAGTACGTGATGCGGCCCGATCTCGACTACCGCGGCTTCTCCGGCACGATCGCGTCGGGCATCGTGCGGGTCGGCGATCCGATCCTGGCGCTGCCGTCGGGGCGGACGACGCGGGTCGCCGCCATCGACACCTTCGACGGGTCGCTCGAGAGCGCGCACGCGCCGATGAGCGTCACGCTCCGCCTCGCGGACGAGATCGACGTGAGCCGCGGCGAGATGCTGGTGCACCCCGAGGATCAGCCGCTCGCGGAGCAGCGCTTCGACGCGATGCTCGTGTGGATGAGCGAGCGGCCCCTCGATCGGCAGAAGAGCTACCTGCTCAAGCACACGACGCAGGTCACGCGCGCCGAGGTGGAGCAGGTCGCGTTCACGATGGACCTCGAGACGCTGAAGCAACAGCCCGCGTCACGCCTCGAGCTCAACGACATCGGGCGCGTCACGATCACCTGCCATCGTCCGCTGTTCTGTGACCCCTACCGACAGAACCGGGCCACGGGCGCGTTCATCCTGATCGACTCGCTCACGAACAACACCGTCGCCGCCGGCATGATCCTCGAGGGCGAGGCGGCGCCCGAGCAGCGCGCTTCCCAGCGCCCGCCCCTCCTCGATCGCCCGCACTCGCAGGTGAGCGCCGAGGAGCGGAGCGAGCGGCTCGGCCAGAAGGGCTGCACGGTGTGGCTCACGGGGCTCCCTGCCTCCGTCAAGTCCGCGATCGCGTACGCGCTCGAGCGCCGTCTGTTCGACATCAAGCGCCTCGCGATGGTCGTCGATCCGGACGACGGTCTCTCGACGGGCGTGAAGCCCGACGGCTCGAGCCCCTGGCAGACGCCGGAGCTCGCGCGTCGGTGCACCGACGCGGGCCTGATCGCCATCTTCGCGTACGCCTCGCCGCTGCGCACCGATCGCGAAACGATCCGCGACGTGGTGGGCCCCGAGCGTTTCGTCGAGGTGCACGTCAACACCTCGCTCGACGCGCGGAAGAAGCGCGACGCCCGCGGCGTGTACGGGCCGAGCCATCCCCTGCCGAGCGAAGAAGCGCCGCAAAATCCGGATGTCGTCGTCACGTTCGACGGCGGCGATCCGGAGGTCGTGGCCGAGCAGATCGTGGGCGTGCTGGTGAAGCGCGGCCTTTTGCCGTCGCTCTACTCGCTCTAGCCTCTCGCTCTAGCCTCGTTCCGAACGCAAAAAAAAGCGCCGAGCGGCTAGAACCCGCACGGCGCTTTCTGCTTTCGTCGGATGGACACGGCGAGCGCTCACGAGCGCCGCCGTGCGTCGCCGTTACCAGCGACCGCCGCCACCGCCGCGACGACCACCGCCGCGCGGACCGCCGTCCCGGCGATCCCCGCCGAAGCCGCGGCCGCCACCGCCACCGCCACGCGGCGACGGGCTCCGCTCGCGCGCGACGTTGACGACCAGCGGACGCCCGTTCAGCATCTGGCTGTTCATGCCGTCGATGGCGCTCTGCGCTTCCGCCGGCGTCGCGAACTCGACGAACCCGAACCCGCGCGACTGCCCCGTCATCCGATCCACCACGACCGACGCGGAGACGACCTCGCCGAAGCGGGAGAACTCGGCCTGAAGCTGGTGGTCCATGGTCGAGTAGTCCAGGTTCCCAACAAAGAGTCTCGTGCTCATTTCTACTGTCTTTCCAACTGAATGCGCCCACATTCGATTCTCGGACTACGCTCGGCGCACAACGCACGTCCGTTGCCTCGACCCCGAGGCGACCAGGACACAGAGCCAACCGAGCGGAAAAACCGAACGGGCAGAGTCAGGACCCAGACCCACCTAGTCTAGCTCGTTTCGGCGAGACGGAAACCTTTTTCAGAGGACCGTGCTGCGCCGGGCCAAGCCAAGCGAGGCACGGCGCTACGGCCGGCTATAGTCGGGCCCAGCATGGCTTCCCCGCTGTTTCGGCGCCCGGTGCTCGCGTTCGCGCTCTACGACTGGGCAAATTCCGCGTTCGCGACGACGGTGATGGCCGGGTTCTTCCCCGTGTTCCTGAAGCAGTACTGGAGCGCGGGGATGGACCCAACGGTGAGCACGTTCCGGCTCGGCGTGGGCAACTCGATCGCGAGCCTCGGGATCGCGCTGCTCGCCCCGTTGCTCGGCGCGATCGCCGACCGCGGCGGCGCGCGCGTCAAGCTGCTCGTCGTCTTCACGGGGCTGGGCGTCGCGATGACCGCGGCCCTCTACTGGGTCGACAAGGGCAACTGGCCGCTCGCGGTGTTGGCCTACGTGCTCGCGGCCGTCGGCTTCCAGGGAGGCATGACGTTCTACGACTCGCTGGTCGTGGACGTGGCCGAGCCGCACGAGCTCGATCGGGTCTCTGCCTTCGGCTACGCGCTCGGCTACCTCGGCGGCGGGCTGCTCTTCGCCGTCAACGTCGCGATGACGTTGAAGCCGGCGGCGTTCGGGCTCGCGGACGCGGCCCAGGCGGTGCGGATTTCGTTCCTGAGCGTCGCGATCTGGTGGGCGGTGTTCACGATCCCGCTGCTCGTGTTCGTGCGCGAGCGCCGCCCGGCGAAGCCGCTCGGCCCGCTCGCGGCGTTCCGCGCTGGATTCGGCGAGCTCGCGACCACGCTCAAGGACATCCGCAAGTATCGCCCGCTCGTGCTCTTCCTCGCCGCCTATTGGCTCTACATCGACGGCGTGAACACCATCATCAAGATGGCCGTCGACTACGGGCTCTCGCTCGGTTTCGAGTCGAAGAACCTCATCACGGCGCTGCTCCTCACGCAGTTCGTCGCGTTCCCCGCCGCGCTCGCCTTCGGCCGCATCGGCGAGTGGCTGGGCACGCGCACCGGCCTGCTCCTCGGCATCGGCGTGTATCTGGCGACGACGCTCTGGGGCTACTTCCTCGACACCATCGCCGAGTTCTACGCGATGGCCGTCGTCATCGGCCTCGTTCAAGGCGGCGTGCAGAGCCTGAGCCGCTCGCTCTACGGGCGGCTCGTTCCTCCCGAGAAGTCGGGAGAGTTCTTCGGGTTCTTCAACATGATGGGCAAGAGCGCGGCCGTCTTCGGCCCGGCGATCTTCGGCTGGGGCGGCGTCCTCACGGGCAGCCCGCGCCTCGCCATCATGTCGCTCGCCCTGCTCTTCGGCGCCGGCGGCCTCTTGCTCTGGTTCGTTCGCGAAACGCCGCCCGCGTCCCCCG
>CAYYWA010000216.1:2863-9929 GCA_964475255.1 uncultured Sorangium sp. | reverse complement strand
TCTGCCTGACCTGCCTGCTCTGCCAGCCCTGAGCCTAGATTTCGGGCTTCCGATCTTTCGCGTCTTTCCGCCGCCTTCGCGCCCGTCGCGCTCGCGATAGCGCTGCTATCCCTGCGCGCACCGAACGCGAATTCGGCTTCCAAATCCGCTTCGGTCTCGACCCTCCCCTCCGGCGTCAGCCCGAAATCTAGGCTGAGCCCGGCGGGCGAACCGCGGCTACGAAGCGTCGCTCGCGTAGTAGCGCGCCGAAATGCGGATGCGGCCAATGGTGATTGGAGCGGTGTCGGGGAGCGCGTGTCGAGGGCGCACCGAAAGCATCAGGGCATCGAGCTCGGCGTCTGGGTCGGTGGCGAGCTGGTCGAAGAAGGGGGTTACGTCGAGGACGTATCCGAGACCTCGGGTTGCGCCGCCGGCGGGCGCGACGCTGGCGCGTCGCAATCCGTAGAGGCCGATGCTTCCCACTCGGTAGGGCTCGGGATGCGCCGCGCGATCGCGAAGCACTGGTGTCAACGAGAGGGTCAAAACCGAGGGGTCCAGCGTTCCGCGAATTTCGTCGAGGGAGAGGGACACCCGGGCGACCGCCGCGCCGGCTTCCTTGGCGCGAGTCACACCGTCGAGGACGCGGCGTACTGCAGCGCTCTCGAGCTCGATGCGCGTCTCCACGCCAGAGCGTTCCACGAGGACGTCCTGGGTCTCACCCAACGATTCTTCGACGGCGTCAGTCATGGTCCCCGTCCCGGGTGTCCTGAGTCGTTGCCACGTGCGTGATCCTCGCGTTCGGACTTCGCCCCGGCGCGCTCCGGCGTCCGGGCATGCCTCGCGCCTTCTCCTCGACGTGAAGGATGCCCCCCGCTGCAAGGAGGTGCCACGCCGCCGCCTCACCCATGCTGCCGCGTTGCCCCCGCGTGAAGGTCAGCTCGCCGCCGGGGGAATGAACGGCGCCGGAGACGCCTGCGGCCCCCAGAGGCGCAGCCGCAGCACCCGGAATGCCGTTCGAAAGCCTCGCAGCCGCCAGCGCGGCGCCTGCGGCGGGTCCAGGCGCTCGCAGATCATGAGCAGGGTGACGGCGAGCATCGCGGCAAAATGCCCTTGGGGCAGCAGCATCGGAACCAGCATGGCTGCCCAACAGGAACCCACGCACCAGACGCCGTGCTCGAGGCCCATGCGCGCGGCGTCCCGGTCCGCGGCCCACCCGAATGCCGCGAGCGGACGATGATCGTGACATCGATTCAGGCACCGCTGCTTGATCGGCGACGCCTGCCAAATCACGGCAATCAGCCCGACCGCGAGCGCGGGAACAGAGGACTGCGGCGCCAGCCGAGCAGCAGTCAGCTCGACCGACGCCAACACGATCGCCGCGACGGACCAGGTCGCGTAGTAGCCCAGGACGAAGAGCAACGACGAGCGCCAGCGGCGGCCGGCGAAGCTACTGATGCGGATCTGGTACAAGCCCCCGAGCGTCATCGGGGCCATCATCGCCACCAGCATGGTGGTCCATCCCGGGATCCGGGAGACGAGGGCTTCCAGAGACCCGTGCAGCGACGTGCCGAAGGCGTGTCCGGGCCCGTGACACGACGTCTCTTCGGGAGCCATCGCCAGGTATCCCCAAGCAAGAACACTCACCATCAGCACGCCGTTGCGGAGGCGGGCCGCGTCCCGGGCGTCGTAGATCATCGCCGTGCCTAGGCCGAGCCCTGACGATACACGCTCACTCGCCCGACCGTGATCGTCTCTCCGGCAGACAACGCGTGGCGCGGCACCAGGCTCACCGCGAGCGACGCGACGTCGAGAGCGCCGTCGAGGTGCAGCTGATCGACGATCCGCGTGATGTCCAACACGAACGTGAGGCCCCCGCCGCCGTGCTCGCCGTCCTTGACGCTCGCTCGGCGCATCCCGAAAAGCGCGACTTGGCCAGCGAGGTTCGCGCGCTGCTCGCCGGCCTGCGCGCCATCGCCTTTGACGAACACGTTGAGCACCGTGGCGTCGCGCGTGCCGCGGACGTTCTCGAGCTTGAGGTAGACGCGGTCCGGCAGCGACATGGCGGAGATCGAAGTGAGGCTGGCGCTCAGCTTCTTGCGGATCCCGCTATCCATTCTGACCGGGACGTTCCGCGCGCCCGTTCCCTGAATGGCCACCGTCGGCGCGCTCGCGCCCAGAAGCTCGGGAGGTTTCGGGCTGGCGAGCGCAACCACCCCCTTGTCGACCTCCGCCGCGACATTCGCAGCCCCCAAGCGTTGCAGGCGACGAGCGAGGAGGCGCGCTGCAGGTTGTTCCAACGCTGCCAGCTCCTGGTACGAGTATCCGAGCTCCTGGAGATTCGACACTTGCCGCGGCGTGAAGGCCCAGGACTTGCCGTCGGGCGTGGGCATCACGAACTGACGGGTCGGGCCGTCGAGCCACTTCCCATCGGTCGGGTTCGCGTTGCCGCTCGCGTTCCATTGGGCCCACATCCGATCGATGTTGCAGTGGTGGAGATAGAAGATGGGGTCCAGCGCGGCCGTGCCCGGATCGGACATCAGCCCGTAGTCCGTCGCGCTGAGCTCTCCCCCGATGTAGACGTGCACGAGATCGTGGGGATTGCTCTCCATGTTGCCGTGAGGGCTCCCCGAGTGCTCGAAGCCGGTCTCAGGGCCTCCAAAGCCCGGCTTCGGCGTCACCGCATCGGACCCCGTATAGACGTCGTTCGCCATACAGCTGTCCGTGACCTCACCGTAGATCGGCTTCGGCCCATCCGGGTTGTCGGCCTCCCAAGCTGGCGTCGGGATGTACACCCCGCCATCGTTGGGGCCGTAGCGCATCTTGCAGTAGAGCGGGTTCGGGGCGCCGTCCAGCATCTCCTGCGAGAAGGCGGGCGGCATTCGATACTGCTTGTTCGCCCCGAAGTAGTCCCAATAGGGCAGCGCCCAATCCTTCGGCCCGCCGAGGCTCACGATGTCGGCGCGGAGCTGCGCCTCCAGCGCGAACAAGTACCCCCGATGCCAGGGAAGGAAGTACCACGTCCCATGCTGGCACTGGTTCCAGAATGCCTCTCGCGTTTCCGTCTTGGGCAGCGGCTGCGTGGGCACGGCCGGCGGCGCCTCGATGAACCCCCAGTCGGGGAAGGCTGGCGGTTTTTGGTACCAGGGTGTTCCCGGATCCACGTACTCGCCATGGATCGCGGCGAAGAACCACCAGCTCGCTGGATCATCCAGCGCCCGCCCCATCATCTTCTGAACGCCTTTGGCGTACCAGAGCAGGTCCTCGTTGGTGAAATCTCCGCCGTTGTTCCACGCGTTCTTACGAATGTACGTCATGGCCCCTCCTGAAAGCCGAATCAGCCCCTCGCGCTAACCCAGGAACTGCTCGGAACGGACAAAGCGGTTCGAACTCCCTCTCGCAATGAGCCCCCGAAGCTACCACGGGACAACCCGGCACGAGAAGTTCCCCGCACCGCCGGTCGCGGAGCCGCACATCAAAAAAGTAGGAGAACGCCTTACCAGCGCATGGGAGTCCCCGCGCGCCCTGTCGTGGAGCCCCGACGACGCGACATCCTCACACTCTCCATCGACACACTCCTGCTCCGCGCCGCAGGCGACGCCCGCATTCGCGCCCTGGCAATCGCCGCTCGCTCGAGGTCGCACGTGCCGGCATTGCACACTTCGCCCGGCCCGCAGGTGTCGCCCGGGCTGCCTCGACCGTCGACGCCGCACCCGTCCGTCGCGCCGCAGTGCGTACGGTCCGTGTTGGGGTCGATGCAGACGCCGTTGCAGTTCACGAGCGGCTCGGGGCACGACAGCGAGCACCACAGACTTCGCCGCAACCGCCGCAGTTCTCGGGATCGAGCTCCGTGTCGACGCAGGAGCGATCGCAGGGAGTGGTCCCGTGGCGCCCGCACCCGCAGTGCTCCCTGCCGCTCCCGCGCTCCCGCCGAATGCGACCTCGTCACCCGCGTCGTCGTCCGAGCAGGCGGGACGCGGGATGAATCAGAGGTCCTCGCAAGCTCACGAGTTCGAAGCACGAATCCCTCGAGGAATTGTGTTTGACGCACACGGAGGCCCGTGAGTAAATGCGCCCTTCCACGGCGGGATGAGAGCCGTGGCTTTCCAGGAGGGTAGTCTCATGAGTCAAGGGCCCGAAGACCGCGCGCCTGCGGGAACGTTCGAAGCCGCCGAGCCCAACGTCGTCGATCCGCCGCTCACCCCGCAAATCGAGCACGTGGTGGTGCTCATGCTGGAGAACCGCTCGTTCGACAACATGCTGGGCGGCCTCTACCCGGAGCTCGTGAAGGAGGGCCGCTATCGAGGCCTGCGCGGCGACGAGAAGATCCCGCTCGACCCCCGGAATCCAGAGCTCGGGAGCGTGCAGGTGTTTCAAGGGCCAGCGGATTGGTGGAATTCGGTCACACCGTACCCGGATCCCGGCGAGCTCTTCAAAGACATGACGGAGCAGATCTTCGGCGACAAGACGGAGCCGAACATGTCGGGGTTTGCCTGGAACTACTCGCAGCAGCCCGGCGCCCCGAGCGAGCCAGGCGGGCCGCCGGTGTTCCCCGTACCGGCCAACATCATGCAGTATTACTCGGAAGAGTCCGTTCCGTGGACGTACTACCTCGCGCGGCAGTATGCGGTTTGCGACTGGTGGTTCGCGTCGGGTCCCGTGCAGACGCTCGCCAATCGAGTGTTCGCCCATTGCGGGACGCCGGGGCTCATCCCGGGCACGGACTGCGCGCGCGTGGACAATCCGGATTTCTTCCGCAGAATCGTCATTCCCCCGTTCGAACCGCCCGTTCGCGACAAGACCGTGTTCGAGCTACTCGACGAGGCCTACCGGAACGAGCTCAACTGGAAAGTTTACTATCACGACGCCCCGCTCTCGGCCCTTTGCTCGTATGTCTACGACCACTGGAGCTGGCTCAGCTTCGACGGCGGGAACGTTTTCCACTTCCACGAGTGGTTTCGAGACGAGACCAACTTCGAGTACGACATCAGGCACAATCGCCTCCCGAAGTACTCCTTCATCGAGCCCTGCTACACGAACTTTTTCCGCGGTACCCCGAACTCGAACCATCCGGGCGGCGCCGGGATCGACCTCGAGGATCCGAACGGGAGCTCGCTGCCGCCCCCGATCTCGGTCTGCCACGGCGAGCGCCTACTCGGAACCGTCTACAACATCCTCGCGAAGTACCCCAAGACCTTCGAGAAGACGCTGCTCATCGTGATCTACGACGAGCACGGCGGGCTCTACGATCATGTTCCTCCCCCGTCCGCGGTCTCTCCGTTCACTCAGCCGGTGGAAAACTTCGCCTACAACCGCTATGGCGTCCGCGTTCCGGCGCTGCTCATCAATCCGCTCATCCCGCCTGGAACGATCTATCCGGCGGACCGCTCGTCGAGCGCCCTCGCGTTCGATCACACGAGCGTCATCAGCACGCTCATCGCGCAGTTCGGGCTCAAGGGCACGCTGACACCGCGAACCACCGCAGCCCCCCAGCTCCGCGACCTCATCCCGAGCAAGCCCGTGGTGCATCAGCGGCCCGCGCCCCCGCCGCTCCCCGAATGCCGGGCACCCGCACCCCACACGCCAGCCAAAGCCCCTGCCGGCGGCTCCCGGAACTCGCTCGCAGTTGCGCTCCGCCCCCTGCTCGGACTCGAACGCGACGGACGCAGGCAGAAGGGCTGGCTCCAAAACGGCTGAGCCCAGATTTCGGGCCGACGCCGGAGGGGATGGCCGAGATCGTCCGCGTGCGCTGCTGTGAGCCTCCTGCCTCAGCCACAGAGCCACCGCGCGCGCGCCAGGGTCTTCACGTACTTCGCGAGGCGCTCGGCCTGGGCGGGATCGAGCGCGTTCTGGAACGACGGCATCGGCGAGCCGGGCTTCGAGGCTTGAGGATCGAGGATCCACGCGGCGACGTCGGCGTCCGGCTTGTTCACCGCGCCGAGCAGCCTGTCGCGGAATGGGGCGCCCTCACCGTGGCACGCAGCACACCCGACGTTCACGAACAGCTGCTCGGGCGTGTCGTCGGGCCGCGCCTTCCGGAGTGGGTGACCGTGCTTGCCCGTCGCGCGCCCATCCGCGCCGCCGTGACACTCGATGCAGAGCGACTGGAACAGCATCTCCCCGCGTTTCACGCCCTCCACCGAGCCGCACCGCACTGCACGAGCGTCGTGACTGACGCCAGGAGAACAGCCGCGCTCCGGAGCCGCATCGCCATTGCGGTACCTCGAGGCTCACGCCGGCGTCCAAACCTAAGTTGATGAAGCGCTGCTGCTTCTCGCTACCGGGGCCGAACACCTCGGTCGCTGCCCTCTCGAGCTCGTTCCACGGCTGATCGTTGACGCGAGCGCCCGAGCGCGCACCCGGGCGCGTTCGGATTCTGCGCGCACTCGGCGAGGCACGCTCCAGCGCTGCTGATGCGTCACGTTGCGGCTCCTGCAATCAACACGGTGAAGCAGCCAATGGCTAACCCCCGCGCCGCTCACCAGAAGAAATGACTACGTCTCGCGCTGCGCCAGAGACGGTACAGTCGTCCGCTTGAGCAGCCCGGCTGGCGCGGTGCCGGCAATTGGGCAATCGGCTGTACGGTTATGCGTCTGGCGGTCCTGATCGGCGTGTGCTTACTGTGTTGCGGCAGAGGCCAGGTCACAGGGCAAGCACCTGCCAAGACACAGGCGTCGGTCACCACAGCTCGAGCACCATCCCGTTCCACTGCGGACCTGGCACGGCTCGCACTTCCCCACGTCGTGTCCATCGAAGCGGACAGCGCGCAAGGAAGCGGCTTCTTCATCACCGAAGATCTGGTCGTCACTTGCTTTCACGTCGTACGCGGCGCACGCTCCATCCGCCTGAAGGCCCCCGGTTGGCACGGCGAAGCGATCGCGGTGGTAGGGTGGGACGAACCGGACGACCTCGCCATCCTCCGAATCACCCCCAGACGCCACACGAAAGGACTCCGGCTGTCGAACCAGCTCGCGCCGATCGGGACGAAGGTCGTGGTCGTGTCTTCGCCGCTCGGCCTGGAAAACACCGTCTCCGATGGGTTGGTGAGCGCCGTGCGAACGGATGCACACCCACGGCTTCAGTTCACGGC
>CAYYWA010000216.1:0-2853 GCA_964475255.1 uncultured Sorangium sp. | reverse complement strand
GGACATCCTCACGGACGAATTGCAGCAAGCTCTGGGGGAGATTGCGAATGTAGATCAATTCGGCACATGGCTGAAACATGTCGCGGGCAGCACTTTCGAGGCTTTGGAGCAGAAGAATGCCCATCGGGCGGCGGAGAAAGCGGCGAAGTCAGCGGTGTCGTCGCCAGTACGCTCGCCCTGGTCCGAGAGGGCGCGACCTGGAGCCAGAACCTCAACTTCGCGGTGCCGGCGACTCGAATCCTCAAGGTGCTCCTCGAAGGGGAGGATACGCCCGTGGCCGTGTTCGCGGAGAACACGCTCCCCGAACAAGAGGCGCGCTGGAGAGCCATCGAGCGCAGTCTGCCCGAGCTCGTGAGCACGCTCGAGCAAGAGCTCGGGGCGCGTCTCGCTGCCGTGTACGAAGCGGCGTTGCGCGATTGCGTCGCCGACCGCGATTCGGACCGCCTGCAGCAACTCCTCGAAAGCCGTGCCGAGCTCCGCAACCAAAGAAAGAACATGCTGGACACGGCCGAGTTCCTCGCGAGCACTGGAGCTCACGGTGCTGCCATCGGTCGCGTCCTCCTCGCGGTGTGGGAGGAATTCGCTGCGCACCCGACCCCGTCGACTCGAGCAGATCTCGAGCAGGTGAGAAGCGCGGTGCGCGAGTACCTGGAAGCGCTCGAACGGGAACACGCTCGTCCGAGCTTTCCCGAAGCATTCGCTGGCTTTCCCTTCATGCAGTCCGCCCGCGTCATCTACGAATGGTGCTTCCCGGGTTTCACCATCGCCCCGATCGCGGGCTTTGCGGAATTCACCTGTCCGACCGCCCTCGTACCCCCTCCCTTCGTTGAAGGACCGGCTACCCTGAGTTTCCTCAATGGCCGACTCGTGGTGGTGGGAGTGGACGTAACCTCGTACGAGAAAGCCGTCGAAATGATCTCCGCCAAGTACGGCACGCCGACGTACGCCCGCTGGCAGAAGGACGGCTGGTACCAGGTCGAACGACCATCCTTCTCACGAAACTCTGCGTTCAACTGGACCCTGAAAGGCGGCCGAATCCGCGTCGGCCGCCTCAACAAGGCGCCTTTCGTACTGTTCATTCGCAACGAGCGCGACGAGGCAGTGGCCAACAGCTTCTAACCGGCAGGCGCAGCCACCCTGGTCCGCGACGGAGGCTGCGGCGCGGCCGTTGAGGGCTGGCTCTTTTTGTTATTGTTTGCGTTGCGCGATGACGAGGACGAAAGCCGGCTCATCGATCGCGACCTGCGGCTTATCTTCATCGAAGAACAGTCAACCCTCACGAGCGCGAAATCCCGTCCATATGCTCCGCACAGGATCGCGAGCTCACGAACGCCCACTCATTCAACGACTTCGTTCAGCTCCGCGAAGGCCGACGGCTGGATTCTTGTCCCTCGGTAGAACTTGTAACCCTGTGGTATCGAGCCCAACTGGGTGCAAGAGCCCACGCCACCGCTGTACAACTGGGATGGCTGAAATGGCATCAGTTGATATATTTCATACTGGTACATCTCGTAGCCGCCACCGCAGCTAACCTGAGTGGTAGTATAACCGTAACTTGCGTCGCACGCACCAGCTGTGCTTTGAAAGAAAACCGGCTCACGACAGTCAGCATCCGCGTAGTAGACCCCCCCGTAGACTGCTGATCCGTTTAGGGGCAAGCACCGGGTCTTGCCGTCCGATGCCTTGACTGGCGTGCATGGTTCTCCCAGCTGAGCGTCGTACCAGCCTACCGGCTGACGCGCTCCATCGGCGCTGGTCAGGAATCGAACGTTCAGCCTCGACCCGCTCACGAAAACGCCCCCAAGTTGCGGCGGGTCCGTGGTTGGTCCCGGGTCCGGTTCTTCTGGTACGGGAGTCGAGTCTTGACCTCCCGAGCTTTCGGGCACGCCGCCTTGCCCGTTCTTTCCTCCTTCTCCGCTCAGTCCACCTGCGGGGGCACCGGCATGGCCAGAAGCTCCGCCCTCGGCTTCCGTTGCATTGCCCGCTCCGGCCTCGTTCTCGGCGTCCGCGCCACCTGCTCCGCCGTAAGGTTGTTCGTGGGCGCCACCGGACGCATCCGAGAATCCGCCGGCGCCCGCATCGTTTCCCTGACCCCCAGCTCCACCCGAGAACGCGCCTCCTACATGCTCCGGACGAATCGTCTCGTCTTTGTGCCTGTCGTACAGCGAGCATGCAGCGAGGAACAAAGCAGAACACACGACTGTGCAACGCAACTCCATGACCCGGAACCTCTGGCTAAGTCCGCACTCTCACGACTAATCCCACGAGTACCCCATCCACCATTTGCACCGTTTCGCAACGGTCGTTGGTGCACTTGGAGCACCACCTCGGGTTTGGCTTTGACCATGGCGGGATCACGCTCACGCCGAAGATGCGCGACGAGGAGCGGTTCCCGCTCGATAGCCTTGATGGTCGGTCGTCAGCTGCGCAACCCTTCTCGGGCCACGCAGCTTCCCAATCGCCCTCGGAAACTGCGACGGCGCGCCCACGAATGGCCGAGGGCGCGCCGATCGCGGACTTGCAGTTCCGCGGTCAGGCCACAGTATCTCCACGCCGGAATGCTCGTACCGAGGAGCATACGGGCTACCGGTTTCCCACGACCACCCATCCGGCATTCCTGACTTCGGCAGCACTCGGCGCTCTTCCTCCTCGGTGACTACCACCGCCTTACACCACTTCTCGAGTAGCCCGAGAATACCTTGGGGATCCGGATCCAGCTCGATAATCCGATCCGCCAAGAATTGCCTCGGCACAGCGTGTTCATGCCGAAGTCCTGCGCTTCCAAGCTCAGCCACCTCAGCGTGAGGGACTCGACGCTTTCGACATCGTCGGCGAGGAACGGCGTGCCGTGCT
>CAYYWA010000215.1:0-9949 GCA_964475255.1 uncultured Sorangium sp. | reverse complement strand
GCGACCAACTGATCCGCGACCGGGTGAATGTCGCGGAAGAAGTGGTAGGCGCCGATCTGTATCCCCACGGCGCGTGCTCTCCGAACGTGCTCGGCAGCGTGCTTGTCGCGAAGCTGCGCCCCGTACGTGAACCGCACTACGCAGACGCGCGCGGTCTCGGCGATCTTCTCCCACGGGACTTTGGCGGGGTCTTGATGGTGCGAAACATCGATCCCGAACGCAATCATCCGCGCACCCTCTGCAGTAGGCCAACGGCAACTTGTGCCAAGAGAAAAAGCCCGACGGCGATACCGACCGCGGGCTCGACGACACGCCAGAAGAGACGTTCGTGACGAGTCATGGCACGCGCCCGCAAATCGCTCGCCGCTCGAGCTCGTCACAATCGCTCGCGCCAACCGCGTTTCCCGGGCAGAAGTCGCCGTCCCGGAGCGCCTGACGGCAGAACGCACGGCACGAGCCGTCCTCGGGGTCGATGCCCCATGCCTCGCGGCAATCCAGGCCCTCTATTTCGGCGCAGAACGCCTCGCAGTCCTCCCAGGTCGGCGGCGTGTCGGGCGGAGTGACCGGCGGCGATGGTCTCGATGAGCAGGCAGCCAGAAGTGCCGCGATCGTGAGAACTCGTCTCATTTCCCTGGTTCCTTCGGGTCAACGACGATGATCGAGAGCGCGCGTCGCAGGTACTCCTCGGACAGCCAGCCCGTACCGTCGAGATTCCACGTGCGCCCGTGGCTGTTGAGGATGCGCGCCCACCACTCCCCGGCGTGGTACTCCATCGCAACGACGGTCACCATGTGATTGCCGATCGCGGCGGTGCGCTGTTCCCAGTGGAAGCCGCGCCCGTCGCCACGTGGACCTTCGTACGTGGACGGAGCGCCCTTGTAGAGCCGCTCATCCCACGGGACCCCGATCGCAACCGTGCGCTTTGCAGCGAGCGCGGCGCGGACCGCGGCGATCGTCGTGTCGCCACGGTCCCGGATCTCGTAGCTGTCGCGGTACCCCATGCGCTCGCGTGCGTCGAAGCGCAGCCTCACCGGCGGCTTCTCGTTGATCCGCGCGACGCTGTAGGGCCAGTAGGACTCCGGGATGACGCCGCGCTCGGCCATCGACTGAAGCGCCCGTGCGGGCCAACAACCGACGTCGTCAAGGTAGCCGTCATCCCACCGCGCCCAGTAGTAGAGCCAACGACGCGAGGGCGGCTCGGCGTCGAGCCCGTGGCGAGCTCGCAACGTGATGAACTCCGCGGTCGAGAGCGCGAACCCCACGCACGCGTTCGCCGCGCCCTGCGACTCGGCATCGGGCATCCATTGCTCGACGGAGAAGCCGGAGATACCGAACGGCGCTGGCAGTGCCAGCCGGTCGAAGTCGCTGTAGACCTGGCGCGCGAGCTGCTGGTCTCGGTCTTGAATGAACCCGAGACCACGACGGCGCAGCACGGCGCGCCCGATCGTGCGGAGAGGCGGGACGCGCTTCACCGAAGCTCCCCTTTCGCCTTCCGCCCGATCCAACGCGCCGCCAGGAACGCCCCTGGCACGGAAACCACGGCGTACACGGCAAGCGCCACGGCGATCACTCGGAGCACGGCGCCGCGCCTGCTGCCGCTTCGACCCGCGCGCCCTTCAGCTCGAGGAACTGGTTGGCCTTCGCGGCCACGGCTGCCTGCTCGCCACTCGCGCCCACGAGGCGGTTGGCGAGCTCGTTGACGGCACAGGTCACGAGTGAGGCGCCATGCGTCGCGGCAAGCTGCTCGAGCGCTTCGACAGCGCGATCTGTGAGCGAGCCGCCGCCATCCTGCATGAGAACGGCCATCACGTCGGAGACGATCTCCTCGGGTGGCGACGAGCACCGAACGACTGTCGGCCACACGGCATCGCGCATCGTGCTGCACGACGGCAGAGCGACGACCAGGGCGATGAGCGCCGCCGCGAACCGCAATCGATTCACCGATGACTCGTCGCTAGCTGGTGGCTCGGATTGCAGGGGAGTGAAGACGATGTGATCGCGAGTGCCGGTGTTGCCGTCATCGCCACCCGACTTGTTCTCGGGCGCCTTAGGCTTCGGCAGCTTGCCGCGGATGAGGAGCGAGAGTCCTTGGAGCAGCATCCAGGGATCGATCCCGAGCGAGCGCATGAGCTTCTGAATGCCGGCAACACGCGGGTTCTTCTCGGCCCACTCGTCGATCTGCGAGCGGTTCGCGATGAGCAGCGAGATCAGGCCGAGCGCGACGTAGAGGCCGACCATGCTCCAGGCGTTGGCCTTCGCGAGCATGTAGATTTCGATGAGAGTTTCCATGCTTTGGTCTCCAAAGCTCGCCCCCCTCGAGGGAGGACACGACCAATCCGTGACCTGGGGGAATACGGATCCGAGGAAGCCGGTCGTGCCCTCTCGCGAGAGGGGCGAGCGTTTCGTCAGGTTGGGTTTGCGAACTGCGACGGGCGCACGCGAATGAACCCCTCGCTTGCCGCCACGTATGCCCCGGTGCCAACCCATCGGTAGTGCCAGGAGCCGGCCGCGCTCAGCGTGAGCTCGAACCGGTAGCTTCCGGTCGATGTCTTCTCGACGATGCTGTGCGTACCGTGGGTGTACGTGTTCTCCGTGCCATCGGGCGCACGGATCTTGATCCGTACCACACTCGGATCGACCGCGTTGCCATCCGCGTCCGCGAACTCGTTCTCGATCCGGACGCGGTCGCCGATGTCGAAGAGGGCCATCAGTTCGACCGGAGAGCTAGTCGACGGTGATATCGAGCTCGCCGGCGGCGAATTTGGGAGTGATCCCGGCGCTCACATTGAGCGAGCTCGAGAGCGCCCCCTTCACGAGGATCTTCCCGCCCCCAGAAGAGGCGGTCCCGATCGCGAAGTGCGTGATGGTGTTGTTGCCCGAGGAGCACTCGGGGAACGCGATCTCTGCGGCGTTCGTGATCGTGTTGGTGCTCACGGTCCAGCCGCTACCGCTGCGAGCGACACCGACGCGGGCATAGTCGCCGTAGTCGGCCTCGTTGGTCTCCTGGTCACCTGCTTCGCCAGGGTCATCGGTGTGCAGCGAGACGTAGAGGTTCGTCAGCGGATCCGAGCTTGCGTTGTCGGCGATGTTGCCGATTCCGGTTGCCTGGAAGATGAGCTTTGCGAGGTCGTTTTCGAACGTATTTCCCAGTGACATGGATACACCTGTCCCTCTCGCGTGCGAGCGCACGCGTTGAAGTTCGTGTGTGCGCTCGCCGCGCTAGGCGGCGACGACTCGCGACGTTGCGCGAGCAGTGAGAATCACTCTCGATGTCGCAGTGGCGAGGCCGAGAGTGTTCGCGTACATGGTCCCAGACACCGTGGCGCGCATCCGAGCGAATCCGGAAAGAGCCGCATCACCGGTGAGTGTTCCGGATGCCGCAACGGTGATCGAGGCACTACCGCTGATGTCTTCGGCCGGAGACGCGTTGGCGGTGACGGTGACCTGTGCCGACCCGCTCATCGCGCCCGAGCCACGAAGGCGAGCGGTCGGAGCGGCAGTGATCGGGACGACGGCAGCGAGCTTGCCAGTGCCGATCAGCTCGCCTGATGCCGCGCACGACGCGTCCACGCTGGCGCTCAGGTTCGCCGTGCCCTGAAGCGTTGCGGTCGGCGCAATGGAGAAGCTGGACGACCCTGCGAGCTGGCCGGTACCGACAAGGGCGCCCGTCGCGGAGACTGTTGGGCTGGCTGCGCCAACCAGCTCCCCGTCGCCATGCATCAGGCCGCTTGCCGCGGTCTCGGTGGAAGCGGCACCAGATAGCGCCCCATCGCCTGTGAGCGTGCCGTCGGCAGTCGTGGTGACCGAGACCGAGGCATTCATTCCGCCGGGTGTCACGAGGCGCCCGGTGGCCGTCACCTCTACCTCGGCAAGACCGCTCATTGCCCCGGTGCCCGTGAGGGTGCCCGTGGCCGTGGTCTCTGACTGAACCGTCGCGGACAGTCCCGCATCGCCGGTCAGGGTGCCCGTCGCCGCGAACGCGGAGGAGCTCGTCCCGCGCATCGACGGCGTGGCGGTCGCTGTCGCTGTGACGGAGGCGCTGCCCGACAACGCGCCTGTGCCCGTGAGTGTGCCGCTGGCAGCGACTTCCGGGCTCACGGCGGATGCAAGGGCACCATCGCCCTGCAGATGCCCCGTGGTCGCGGCGGTCACCGAGGCTTCGCCGGACAGCGCAGCGTCGCCCGTGAGCGTGCCGGTCGCCGTGACAGCAGCCTCCGCCGACCCGTACATCATCGGGTTGGCGACGGCCGTGACGGCAACGCTCGCCGAGCCGCTCAGGGCGCCATCGCCCACGAGCGCGCCCGTGGCGGCCACCTCGACGTCCACCTCGCCAGAGATCGGAGCGTCGCCGTACAGGTGAGCCGTCGGGGTTACGGTGATCGCGGCGCTGCCCGAGATGGCGGCGTTGGCCCGCAGGAAGCCGGTTGCCGTGACCGTTACGCTCGCCGAGCCGGATATGTCCTCGAACTGAGATGACGCGACACGAAGGCGCAGGAACAGGCCCGGACCACGGACGTTCGTCGTCGTGCCGCCGGCGGTCGCGGTCATCGTTGGCGATCCGCTCGATTCGCCATCGTCGGCTCGCGCGACCGTGATGTAACCGCCGATGTCGTTGCCGGTCGTGCTGTCTGGCTCTTCGACTTCGACGACCGGTCCGAACGTCACGCCATCCTGGGAGAACGCGTGAGCGCTGAACTGTCCCGGCGTGGTGACGTCAGTCGGGATCGCCATCGCGCCGATGACGAAGTCGCCCTCTTCGACGCCCGGGTCCGTCGAGAATGCGATCGAGACGTTGCCGGCGCTTGTGTCCTTTCCGGTCGCACCGGCGATGTTCCACGTGCCGCCGGTCTTGGAGAAGCGCAGCATCGCGGCCCACGCGACGTTGTTGCCGCTGAGCGAGACGGACTCGCTGCCGCTCTCGGTTCCTTCAGCTTCTTTGTAGAAGCTGAAGATGTTCATGTTCCCGGTGTCGGCTCCGATCGTGGAGCCGTAACCACCGGTGTTGCCGTCGTTGGCGCCAGTGAGCTCGGGGCCTCGCGTCCAACCGCTTGGGGTCGTCGCGGTGCCACCGTTGGCGGTGCTCGGCCGCTGCCCGACGATCATCACGAGCAAGTCACCGGCGCTGACCGTGTCGGGGTAGGCGGGGGCAACGCTGGAGCCCGATGCTGCCGAGTAGGCCGCGCTGGTTGCCCCCTCGAACGCAACGGCCTGGTCCGGCGGATCGGCTGCGCTGAAGGCAATCGCGGAAATCGTCAGCCAATCGCCGGTCCCGAAAAAGTCAGTGCTCTCTCCGCCCGTGGGGTACTTGGCGGCGACGTCCTCATCCAGGAAGTTGTGCTGGTAGTCATCGAGCAGGGTCCGCTGAAATGCCCCGGCCGGTTCTCCGTCTGAGCCATTCGACGATCCGACCATGCCCAAGATGAGGTCGGTCGGCGCGGTGGCAAGCGTGACGCTGTCCGTCTGCAGAGTGCCGGTTGTCGCGTGCATCGCTTGAGCATCGCGAACTGGATCGTTGGTATCGACGCCCTGCAGGAACACGACGCTGATCGTGGGACCCTGCGTCAGTGTCTCGGTGAACGTCCACTGGATCGACTGCGTCCCGGTGGCAGAAACGGCGCCCCAAGCGACGCCAACTGCGTCACCGTTGCTGTCTCCTGGCACCGGCTCGCTCGCGGCCAGCGTTGCCGCCTGCCCGGAAAGCGAGAGAGACTCCAGCTCCAGATCAGTGAACCCGTACGCGTGCCAGAAGAACACATAGTGCGTGGCTCCCTCAGGGACATTGATGGACTGCGCCCCCGGCGATTGGCCGGTGACGGAGAACGTTACGATGTCTCCAACGATCTGGGGGTGTGCCACGGTATGCTCTTGGTGCTACACAGCGAGTGTTATTCCGGAAGCTCAGGGCGCGCAGGCGCAGCTTGAAACCAGGCCAGTGCCTTACGCAGCGAGCGGTAGGCTGTAACGGACAGAATAGCCGCGCTCGAGGTACTGGCACTCGGTGTCGGTGATATGGCGTGAGTAGCAAACATCCGCGGCCAGCGTGAAGGCCAGGAATCCTCCCGGTGACGTAGAGAGGCGCGCACCGAGGGTTAATTCGTTGAGCGTCAGGGTGCCCACGTCGGATGCAGTACCAGCGAACGCCACGGCGGCGCCGTTGGCACGTGCAGATAGCGCTTGTCCCGTGTGACGCACGATTAACACCATGGGGTTAGCGTCGCGTGCATCGTTGAGAGTAAGGCACGTGTTCTCGACGTTATCGTCATCCCTTTTATCGATTCGCCAGCGTGCGTTCGTGTGTGTGCGCAAGGCGAAATGCGGTTCCCCGGCGCTGGATGATGCCGGGGAATAGACGTAGCCGATAGCGTCTACCGCGGCCTGCAGCACTAGGCCAATGGTACACGGCTTGTCCTCACCTCCGATTAGGTCGGCCGCTAGTGACGTCGTGCACGCCAATACGTCATTCACGCCGTCGAACACCAACCCGGGCCGCCCGTTGAGTGCCGTCGCGTTGAATGTCGGTCGCGCATCAGCCGTGCCCTGTTCGAACACGTGCCCGTTGCCCGTGCGATCCGGGTAGCTCGCGGCATCGCTCGCGCTCGTGACGTATCCGAACCTGATGCATGAGGACACGCGCCGGGGGTCGAACGCCGCAGCCCAGAACGCCCCCAGGCTCCCGAAGCTCCCACCGGGCCCCGCGCCGAGCGCGGCGCACAGGGCGATATCCTCGTCGGCCCTGCGCCGCTCCCGCCAAAAGCGCGCGCGCTCGAGCTCGTCAAGCGCGCGCCTTCCGCGAGGTCTCGGCGAGACACTGGGGATCGAGTAGGCGGGCAGAATGCGCGGCTGCTCGACGTGGATCGTTGTCATCGAAGCTCCGAAGTTTTGAGGGACAAATCCCCCCTTTCACGTTCGGCTCACGGCATCTTGCCGATCGCGTAACCGATCTCGATGCGCGCATTGCGGCTATTGGCGGTGTTGTTCGTCAGCGTGAAGCGGATCGCCGACCCGTTCACGCTCGGCGCGAAGCTCCAGTTGGCGGTGAACAGATCGAAGATCGGCGTCTCTGCCCCGCCCGTGATCGTCGCGTTCCCGCTCGGCCCGCGCTCCGCGCACACGAGGATCAGTCGCTTGTATTCGAGCGTGTTCGAGCCGCTGTTAACCTTGGCCTCCGCCGTGATGTTCATCGTGCTCGACGCGGGCAGAGGGATGTCGATCGTCTTCGTGCCGCCGCCGGTGAGCGAGCCGCTCCATGACTCGGTGGGCGCGCCAGTGAGCGCGTTGTTGAGCATCTGCACCCAGCCGTGGGTGGCGTTGCGATCAAGTTGCTCGTTTACGCAGATCGGGATCGCGCCGTTGGCGCCCCGAACGCCGATGATCGCGCGGCGAATATCCCAGTGCACGCCGCGGTCTCTGTCGAGCAGCCGCTCCGTTGCCGTGCTGTCCTTGACCATCGCCTGGACGAGCACCGCGCGGCCGGCACCGTCGCCCGGGTCTGACGGGAACGTGAACGTCGCTGTCGCGCCCGCTGGGCTGCCGCCGGCAACGATCGAGGGCTCTGTCACGTCATCGTGGCTCGTGCCGACAACGGACCATTCGATAGAGGTTGCCCCGGTCGTGGACGTGAGCGCGAGGCTCACGCTGTCGCCATATTCGACCTCGTGCTCCGCGGGGTTCGCGTTGCCGTTGACCGTGAAGTCAGCAGAAATGGCCAATCAAGCCTCCTGGAATCCTGCTTGCTGAATGAGGAGCACGGCTCCCTCCGATTGATCATCGGGCGGCGTCGGTGAAGACGCGGCGAGCACCTTCAGAAACGCCTCGTGTAGAGCGAGTAGCGGCGGCAGCGGGGTAAGCGCCGTCGTGTCCGCACCGTCGTGGACGTCCGTGTTTGCACGGTGGCCCTCGTAGCACCGATGCAAATCGGCGAACCCTGCAAACGCCTCTTGCAGGTTCGAGACTGAGTGGACGAGCGGGTAATTCACCCAGTCGTTCACCTGAACGCTGCCGACATTGTGATAGTCGCCCGCATCGATGACACCCGTGCCATCATCGTTGGTGAAATGCTGGCGCATCGCCTGTAGTGCGCGGTTGATGAACTCCTGGATCTGCCCCGGCTCGCCCGCTGTTGAGAGTCCATCCGGCAGATCGTTGTCCCCGTCTGGGCTCTCGTGGAACGTGTTGCTGGCCACGTGGAAGTTCCACCGCGTGTGGAAGTTCGACACGAGCGCGCTCAGTGTGCCGATGGCATCGGCCGCGGTGATGTCGCCCAGGTCGTCGAGAGCGCTCAGAACCGCCGTGGAGCGGGCCGCTGTGAGGGCTTTCGGCGAAGAAGGGGACTCGGGATCGATCGACGGGCTGTCCTCGCCGTGCAGCTCGATGGTCGTCTTTCGGATGGTGTCTCCCCAGACGTAGACAACGAGCGTTGCGGTGTCCGCTCCTGTGCCGAGCTGCTGTGTGAGGCGCTGGCCAACGTAGAGCGTGAGCGTGGTCTCGCCGCCGAGCTTGACCTCGCCGGGCGCCGCGCTGGGGTCGTCCTCGTAGGCAGGGCCGAACGAGTTGCCCTTCTGGTACTCCTGAGCGACGAGCGTGTACTTGCCGCCAGCGTCCGGGATGAACGTGAACGGCGCCCCTTCGCCGCCAGTGTCCTCGTAGACAAGGACACGCTTGACGCGTTCTTTGCGGAGGTCCTCGTCGTATCTCGAGCCTTCAGGAGCAACCGTGACCCAGGCCCGGACGAAGTTCGCGCCGCTCTCGTTGAGCGTGAACACGATCTTCGTGCTCCGGTTCGGGATCGGATAGGCGGGCGTCGGTGTGAGCGTCGGCACGTCAGACCTCCACGACCTCGAAGGTGGCCGTTGCCTTCAGCATGCGGTCGAGTAGCTGGTGGAGCTGAACGCTAACGAGGTGGTTGAACTGGGCCTCGTTCATGCTCGGCGGGCGCCGCACTTGAACGACGATGTTCGCGCGCGAACTCGACCACGTGCCGTGCCCGAGGTCGTCGGCGGGCGGCCCGGGGTTGATGCCTGGCCAGTATGTGTCAGCCGGTGGATTGTCGAGATTCGTGCCGCTCGTGTAGACGATGTCCGAGAGCGCCTCTCCGAGCAGATCGGAGACCGCGGTGTAAACGGCGTCAGGGCTCGGAGCAGTCGAGGGAAGCGGATAGTGCGCGGCGCAGCGTTCGCGGATGACCTGCGTCGGTTCGTTCGCCTGCACTGGCACGTTGAGCAGTCGCACCCAGTATCCGAGGCGCTCATCGGAGCGGCGCGGGGTCATGTTCGCTCGGAGCTTCTCCGGGGTGCGCCACCAGACAGCAGCGTGGAACCGCGCGAGCATGAGGTTTTCCGCGTGAACCAACGTGCCGGGCTTCTTCGTGTAGAGCGAGCCGCGCATGGCCTGAAACTCGCGCAGAAGCATCGCGGCGTAGGGCTCGCGACCCTCAGTGAGCGAGTCCTCCTTCGTCAGCGAGCCGCCGACCTCTCCGATGTGAGCATCACGAACCCATGCCGGATTACCGCGGCGGATCGGGAGGATCGCGCGCGGAATGACGACTGTGGGCGTCGAGATAGCAGACGACGCCGAGAACGCGTCGCGCTCGAAGGCAAACTCGGAGAAGGACATGAGCTCGTCAGAGGTTCACGGAAAGCGTTCCGCCGGCTCCGCCCGCGCCGCCTGTCTCTCCGGACGCAGAGCTTCCGGCGGATCCGGAGGAACCGACCGTGTTGGACGGCCCACTACCCAGTCTGACGATGGTGACTCGCCCACCGTCACCGCCAGCGGCACCTTCGCCACCGTCTCCGCCACCAGTTCCGTCGCCGCCATTGCCGCCACTGCCACCGTTGCAAACAATCGCGCCTGTTTTGGAGCCGATCTTGTGCAGGTAGACGACATTGACCCAGCCGCCGCCGCCATCGTCACCAACGCTGGCTGTTCCGCCGTTCCCTCCGTTCCCTCCGTT
>CAYYWA010000214.1:4104-9958 GCA_964475255.1 uncultured Sorangium sp. | reverse complement strand
GTTCTAGGGGTCCCACCGACACTCCGGGTCCAGAAAAACCGCGCTCGTTCGGCCTCCCGAGCGCCCGAACGGGACCGGTCCCAGCGCTTCCAAGGAACGACTCGAACGGCGCCGCGAGCGAGGGTCGCGAGGGTCGCAGCGATGCCGCTCGAGGATGCTCCGGGAGCGCTGGACGAGCGTTCGACGACCGAGCGCCCCGCGAAGCCCGGGAGCACTCGGCCAAAATCGTTCGAGGAAAGCAGCTTTCCCACGCCCTGGGGTGAGGACACCCCAGGGTCAGGTGCCCCCGGTACCGCCCTCGGCCTCGCTCTTTCGCCGCTTGCGGATTCCGAAGATCTTCTCTCCGAGGAGCAGGATCGGGTCGAAGTACCGATCCACGACGCGCTCCTTGAGCGGGATGATGCCGTTGTCGGTGATGTTGATGTGCTCGGGACACACCTCGGTGCAGCACCGCGTGATGTTGCACATGCCCGAGCCGTACTCTTTGCGGATCTCCGGCACCCGGTCCGCGGTGTCGAGCGGGTTCATCTCGAGCGACGCGAGCCGGATCATGAAGCGCGGCCCGACGAAGCGATCCTTCCCGTCGCGATCTCGCAAGACGTGACAGACGTCCTGGCACAGGAAGCACTCGATGCACTTCCTGAACTCTTGGACGCGGTCCACGTCCTCCTGGTACATCCGATGCTGGCCGTCGGCGTCGCGCGGCTTCGGCTGGAACGGCTTGATGCGCCGGTTCTGCGCGTAGTTCCAGGAGACGTCCGTCACGAGATCCTTGATCACCGGGAACGTCTTGAGCGGCTGCACGGTGATCGTCTCCTCGGGGCCGAACGCGTTCATGCGCGTCATGCACGAGAGGCGCGGGCGCCCGTTGATCTCCATGCTGCACGAGCCGCACTTGCCCGCCTTGCAGTTCCAGCGCAGCGCGAGGTCGTTCGCGACCCGCGCCTGGATCCGGTGGAGCACGTCGAGGACGACCATGCCCGGGTCGACGTCGATGTCGTACTCGCGAAACTCGCCGCCCTCTGCGTTGCCGCGCCAGATCCTGAATTTCCTGATGGTCATTCGAGCGCTCCTTCCGCCTCAGTCGTTGGGCGCGTTGGCGCCGACCTTGCCGGACTCCAGATCTTCGAGGGTCGAGTACGCGATTTCCTTCAGGTACGCGGGCGGCTCGGGCCGCTCCACCTGCTCGACCTCCATCTCGCCACCCCTCCCCTTGCGGATCACGATGTTGTAGCGGAGCCACTCGTCGCGCTCGCCCTCGTAGTCGAGGCGCGTGTGCGCCCCGCGGCTCTCCTTGCGCACGAGCGCCGCGCGGGCGACCGCCTCGGCCGCGGTCACGAGCGAGGTCATCGCGATCGCCTCGTGCCAGCCCGGGTTGTACTGGCTCGAGCCGTGCGCCTTCACGTTCTTCACGCGCTCCTTGAGCGCCTCGATCCGGGAGATGCCGTCCTTGAGCTCTTCCTCCGTGCGGACGATGCCCACGCAGTCTTCCATCGCGTCCTGCAGGGCCTCGTGGAGCGCGTAGGGGTTCTCGCCGGATTCGCGATTGAGGATGTCGGTGGCGCCGCGGATCGCGAAGCGCACCTGGTCGTCGTCGGCGCGCGGGGTGGTGCTCAGGCGCCGCACGTACTCGGCCGCCCCCTGCCCGGCGAGCTTGCCGAACACGATGAGATCGGAGAGCGAGTTGCCGCCGAGTCGGTTGGCGCCGTGCATGCCGGCCGAGCACTCGCCGCAGGCGAAGAGGCCGGGGACGCGTGTTTCTTGCGTGTCCGCGTTCACGCGGATGCCGCCCATGAAGTAGTGCAGCGTCGGCCCGACCTCCATCGGCTCGCGGGTGATGTCCACCTCGGCGAGCTCCTTGAACTGGTGGTACATACCCGGCAAACGCCGCTTGATGAAGTCGGCGGGCCTGCGCGACGCGATGTCGAGGAACGCGCCGCCGTGGGGGGAGCCGCGCCCGGCCTTGACCTCGGCGCGGATCGAGCGCGCCACGACGTCGCGGGTCAAGAGCTCGGGCGGGCGCCGCGCGTTCTTGTCGCCCTCGAGCCAGCGCGACGCTTCTTCGACCGTGTCCGCCGTCTCCGCCGCGAACTTCTCCGGGATGTAGCCGAACATGAAGCGCTCGCCCTTGTTGTTCAAGAGCACGCCGCCGTCGCCGCGAACGCCCTCCGTCACGAGGATCCCGCGCACGCTGAGCGGCCAGACCATCCCCGTCGGATGGAACTGGGTAAACTCGATGTCCATGAGCTCGGCGCCGGCCTCGTAGGCGAGCGCGTAGCCGTCACCCGTGTATTCCCAGGAGTTGCTGGTCACGCGCCAGGCCTTGCCCGCGCCGCCCGTGGCGAGGATCACGGCCCGGCAGCGCACGAGCAGGAAGCGCCCCGTCTCGCGGAAGTACGCGAGGACGCCGGCGATGCGCTCGCCGTCCTTGAGCAGGCGCAGGGCGGTGCACTCCATGTAGAAGCTGATGCCCTGGTGCACGCCGTGATCCTGCAGCGTGCGGATGAGCTCGAGGCCCGTGCGGTCGCCCACGTGCGCGAGCCGCGGGTAGCGATGCCCGCCGAAGTTGCGCTGGCTGATCAGCCCGTCCTTGGTCCGATCGAAGACGGCGCCCCACTCCTCGAGCTCGCGGACGCGCGCGGGCGCCTGCTTCGCGTGCAGCTCCGCCATGCGCCACACGTTCAAGAACTTGCCGCCGCGCATGGTGTCGCGGAAGTGGATCTTCCAGTTGTCGCGGCGGTCGACGTTGCCCATGGCCGCGGCCATGCCGCCCTCGGCCATCACGGTGTGCGCCTTGCCGAGCAGGCTCTTCGAGAGCACGCCCGTGCTCATGCCCTGCGCGCTCGCCTCGATGGCCGCGCGCAGCCCCGCGCCGCCCGCGCCGATCACGAGCACGTCGTGCTCGACCGTCTGTACTTCGGATACGTCCAGCATGGCCTCACCAAGTGTTGAAGTCGTGGATGACGCCCATGCTCACGAGCCGGACGTACGCGTCGGTGAGCCCGACCCAGACCAGGCTCGCCCAGGCGAACTGCATGTGGCGACCGTTGAACCAGGAGACGCGCTTCCAGGCGCCATAACGGAGCGTGTTCTGGCCGCACGACATGCAGTCGTGGCGCCCGCCGACGACGTGGCGGAGCGAGTGGCAGCCGAACGTGTAGGACGCGATCAGGATCGCGTTCACCGTGAGCACGATGCTGCCCACGCCGATCCCGAACTGCCCGTCCTTGAAGAACGACAGCACCGCGTCGTAGCTCAGGATGACGACGTAGAGGAGCGCGATGTACATCGCGTACCGGTGCAGGTTCTGGAAGAGGAGGAACCGCGTCTCCCCGTGGTAACGAGGCCGGCCCCCGGGGCTCACCGCGCACCCGGGCGGCGAGGCCGTGAAGGCCCGGTAGTAGGCCTTGCGGTAGTAGTAACAGGTGAAGCGGAAGAGCAGCGGGAATATCAGGATGAGGAGCGCGGGCGACGCCGGGAGGAGCGGCGTGTCCGGCCACCACGTGGGCCACGCCCCGAACAGGCTGTGCTCGAGCGGCGCCGCGCCGGGCGCCGCCAGGTTCGTGAACAGCACGGGCGAGTAGAACGGGCTCAGGTAGGGAGCGGCATAGTAGTGGCTGCCCTGAAACAAGGCCCAGGTCGCGTAGACGCTGAAGCCAGTGAGAACAACCAACGTGATCAGGGGACCGACCCACCAGTTGTCGGTGCGGAGCGTGCTTCCGAGCTCCTGAGGGTGGCCGCCGAGGGTCGGCAGGTGCCGGGTCGTCATGGCGAGTGCTCTGCTCCTTCGCGCCGCGCGCCGCCGACCGGGACGCCGGGGCCGCGCCGCGGGCTGGCTTCTTAATACAAGGCGTGGGCGTTCGACTCGGAATTCTTACGGGTCGCCGAGGCGGGCCCGGGCGCCCCGACCGGGACGTGCCCGGACGGCGGCGGCTCACTTCGGTTTCCTAGCCGAGTCCCCGCCATAAGTCACATTCAATCGCGTCGAGCGACGTATAAGCCATACTTATCGGCAGCGATGCACATCGAGACCCTGAAAACCTTCTGCGATCTCGTCGAGACCGGGAGCTTCAGCGAGGCGGGCCGGCTCAACTTCGTCTCCCAGTCCGCCGTCAGCCAGCAGATCCGCGCGCTCGAGCAGCGCTTCGATCGCAAGCTCGTCGAGCGCCGCCAGGGGCGCCCCGCCGTGCCCACCGAAGCGGGGCGCCTGCTCTACACCGAGAGCAAGGCGATTTTGGAGCAGCTGCGTGCTCTCGACCAGAAGCTCCGCCAGCGCGCCGAGATCATGGCCGGCACGCTGCGCGTTGCCACGGTGTACAGCGTGGGGTTGCACGCGCTCCCCCCCTTCGTGAAACAGTTCTTGCGTGCTCACCCCCAGGTGAACGTGCGCGTCGAATACGTGCGGACGGACGGCGTGTACGCCGCGTGCCTCGACGGTACAATCGATTTCGGGATTGTGGCGCAGCCGCTCCGCCGCCGACAGATCGAGGTGATTCCCCTCCGCCCCGAGGTGCTGGTCGTCGTGTGCAGCCCGGAGCATCCGCTCGCGCGGCGCCGCGAAGTGCGGCTCGAGCGCCTCGCGGGCGAGCCGTTCGTCGCCTTCGATCGCGGCGTGCCGACGCGGCGAGTGGTCGATCGCCTGCTCAAGCAGCACGGCGCCTCGGTCCAGGTCGTCACGGAGTTCGACAACGTCGAGACCATCAAGCGCTCGGTGGAGGCGGGGCTCGGCGTGTCGATCCTGCCCGAGAACAGCGTGAAGAACGAGGTGAAGCTCCGCACGCTCGTCGCCATTTCGCCGAGCGAGGGCCCGCTCACGCGTTCGGTCGGCATCATCGTGCGCAGGGGGCGGGAGCTCTCCCCCACGGCGCGGGCCTTCATCGAGCTCTTGTCGGCCGGGATGGGGGCATGACCGTGCTCGGTCGCGTTCGGGCATTGCGGGCCCGCGCGACCCCTCCGCGCGTTCGCCTCGGCTCGGTGCGCGAGGCGCTCGTCAAGGTGCAGCGCTTCGCTCGGCGCGAGCGCTTTCCCGCGCTCCCGACGGAGAAGACCGCGCGCGCGCGGATCACGCGCGGCCCGATCGTGATCGCGACGTCGGAGCAGCCCCGCGTCTCGATCGTCGTCCCGGTGCACGACCGGCTCGCGGCGACGCTCGCCTGCCTCGAGTCGTTGGCCCGAACCCCGGTGAAGACCCCGTTCGAGCTGATCGTGGTGGACGACGCCTCGGACGCTTCGATCGCGCGGCTGCTCGAGGTCTTCCGCGGCGCGCGCAGCGTGCGCAACGCGGTCTCCCTCGGGCCGCTCCACGCGTGCAACGTCGGGGCGCGCTCGGCGCGCGGCGAGTTTCTGTGCTTTCTCGACAGCGACACGCGCGTGACGCCGGGCTGGCTCGATGCGCTCGTGGAGACCTTCTCCGTGTGGCCGCGCGCCGGTGTCGTCGGGGCCCGCCTCCTCTTCCCCGACGGGCGCCTCCGGGAAGCCGGAGGCACCGTGTTCCGCGACGGAACGCGCGGCGAGTACGGGCGCTATCGGGATCCGGAAGAGCCGCGCTTTTGCTTCGTTCGACCGGTGGACACCTGCTCTCGGGCGTGCCTCGTGATCCCGACCGGGCTGTTCCACGACCTCGGCGGCTTCGACGACCGGTACGCGCCGGGTTACTGCGAGGACGCGGACCTCGCGTTCCGCGCGCGCAGCGCCGGCTACGACGTCTTGTACCAGCCGCTGGCGCGCGTCGTGCACTACGAGCGCTCGCGCGCGAGCCGCGAACGCCGGCGTGAGCTCCGGCGAACGCGCACCGAAAATCAGGCGCGCTTGCTCGAGCGCTTTCGCGCGGAGCTCGCGCTGCATCCGGCGCCGG
>CAYYWA010000214.1:0-4094 GCA_964475255.1 uncultured Sorangium sp. | reverse complement strand
GGGTGATCGCAGCGTCCAGGCGGCGGAGCGCTGGCTCGCGCCCGGTGTGCTCGCGCTCGTTCCGCGGACCCAAGACCCGCTGAGCCCCGCCCTCCGGCACTTGCTCGTGGCCGCGCGGCGCGCGCTGCTCCGCGCGAGCGTGTGGCGCTCGTCGTGGGACCGCGCGACGCGGCGCGCCCTCGAGCTCGAAGGCATCGAGTGCCTCACGGCTCCGTTCGTGCGCTCGGCGCACGCGGCGCTCGACGCTGCTCGGGACGGCCGGCATCGCCACGTGGTCTTCTGTGGGCCGCACGCGCTCGACGACGCGCGCGCGCTCTGTCCGCGCGCTCCGGACCTGCACGCGTGGGTGGTGCTCGACGGCCCGCCGGCGCGGCTCGGCTCGGACGATCGCCGCTCGCTCGCTCAGGCCGATGGCGTCCTGGTCGCCGATTCGTCCCTGCTCGGCCCGTCGAAGAGCGCGCTCTCCGACGCGCGCGTCGAGCTCTTGCCGGAGTCGCCCGACGAAGCCGAGCGCCTGTTCGGCTGATGCCGGAGCGTGGCGCCGACGCTCTCGACCGATTCGTTTGGCGGATTCGCGTTCCACCCCCTCCCACGCGAGCACGGTGCTCGGCGCGGCGTTCCCGCGTTGCGGCGCGTTCCATCGCTCGTCGATCTGGGAGCGCGGGGCTGACGAGGGCTCCGCGTTCGTGAGAGCATGCGCTCGATCCCGATGCGCCGCGGTCGAGCCGCCCCGAAGCCGTTCGCGTGGAGCACGGCGCTCCTCGTGGCCGCGTGCGCCGCGACGCAGCCCCGAGAACCCACGAGCCACAGCGGCGGCAACGCTCCCCGCGCCGCGTCGGCGAAGGCTGCGACGAAGTCCGCGACGAAACCCGCGAGCCCTCCCGCGCCTCCCACGCCTCGGGCCGAGGTCGCTGCGACGACACCGGAGCCCCCTGCCAAGGCGGCCTCCGATGGGCCGGTCTCCGCGGACGAGGCGGTCCGCGTCGTCTGCGCGGGAGAAGCAGAGCGCGTCCTGATCGAGCCGGGCGGACCGAAAAAGCACTTCTCGGTGCACGGGTACGTGGCGCGGCCGCTCCGCCTCGAGCGCGTCGTCGGCGGCGAGCGCCGCGCACACTGCCTCGTCGTCGCCTGGCCTCCCGGCACGAAGAGCAGCAACGGCAATCCGAGCCGCGTCGCCGCGACGATCGACGCGGGCTGGCTCCGCGCCATCGCGAACACGCTCGCACGCGTTCCCTGGCATCACGTCCGCGTGCTCGAGCGCATCGTCATCGACAATCATCCCAAAGAGCACGGCATCGCTCCCTTCGACCGCGGCCGCCCCGACGACGGACGGGACGGCCGCAGCATGTGGCTCCACGAGCACCTGTTCCTCGACGTGAACCACTGGGCGTACGGCAACCACGGAAGCTACTGGAGCTATCACGTCAACGAAGACGAGACGCGCTTCGACGACCAGCCCGCCGATCATCCCTATTTCAGCCCCGTGTTCCTGCACGAGCTCGGCCACCTCGTGATGTACAACGTCATCAACGGCGCGCCCGGAGCCGTGGCGCTCCCGCCATGTGCGCGCACCTGTACCGAGTCCAACACCTGTGATCGCCTCTCGCCCCCCGAGCGTGAGAAAGGGTGTGTCAGCCCCTATTGCATGCCCTTCCGCGTGAAGACGAGCACGGAGAACTGGGCCGAGCAGTATCGCTTCTACTACCAGAGCTCCACCACCCGCGCGCTCCTCGCGCGCACGGGCGCCGGCTGCCTGCCCGTGCTCTCCGCGCAAGATGGGCAGGCCGAGCTGCCGCACGCGCCGCCCTGGGAGCTCGGCCTCCCCGACATCTCCACCTTCCGTCCGAGCCGCTGGACGAGCTGCGGTGGTCGTCCCTGCAAAGGCTATTGAGCCCCGCTTCCTGGAACGCCGATCAGCTTGACTGATCGGCGTTCTGGCCTTGTTTCGTAGGGCGGCTCGCGCCGCCCCTCCCCGACGAAGTGAATCAAAGTGAATTCGGCGGGGCCCCTCCCCCACGCGGGCACTCTGCCCGACGCTGTTCTCCGCATGTTTCGGCGCATTCCTAGCCGTTTGTCGCTCTAGTCGGGAAAGGCCGGTCCCTCGCGTCTTTCCGCCGCCTTCGCGCCCGTCGTGCTCGCGATAGCGCTGCCGTCGCTGCGCGCGCCGAGCGCGAATCCCGCTGGAAATTGGGCTCGGCCATGCCCTCGGCCAGCCCGAAATCGAGGCATGTCGTTGGCGTGTCGTCGTTGCGACGCTTTCGAAGACCCACTCGGTGCGAGGTGAGCTCCTGCCGAGGGGCTCTTGATGGCGGGATTGGACGGCGTAGACTGGTGGAGCCCAACCTCCAGAAAAGGCGGCCCGGTTCCGGTGAGCCCCGGGCACCCCTCGCGAGAGGGGCATCTGTCCAGCGTGGGATGGGCCCGCGCGAGGACCCATGGCAGGCGGCGCGGCGCCTTCGTGTGCCGCTCCTCATGGAGTCCCTGCATGCCCCTTCGTATCGACCACGTCGGGATCGCCTGTTCCGATCTCGCCCGAAGCCTCGAGTTTTATACCAGCTTGCTCGAAGGAACCGCGGAGCAGCGAGCCGGCCACACGGTGATCACCGCCGGCGCGCTACGCCTCGCCCTCGTGCCGCGAGAAACGGACGCGCCGCGGGCGACGGATCGCGGCCACCACCTCGCGCTGCGCGCCCCGAGCGAGGACCGACCCGCTCTGCTCGCGCGCCTCCTCGCGCTCGGCGCTCACTGGGAAGACGTGCGCGGACGCGTGTACACGCTGGATCCCGACGGCTTCGTGCTCGAGTTTCTCTTCGAGTAAGCCGCGCGAGGCTCGAGGCGGGCGTCGTGTGCTCGGCGCCCGCCTCGTCGAGCCCGCGCCGGAGCGACGGGAGCCGCAGCTCACGCTCGGCTGCGGAGACGAATCCGCTGCGCAGGATCGCCGAACGCGCTCGTTCGAGCGCGCCCTGGCGCGGAGGTTGCAGGAAATCGCGTATGAGACTCCAGCGCCTTCAGCTCGCGCGGGGGCTGACCTACGCAGCGCTGTTCGCCTTCGGCCTCGATCTCGGGGGCAGCCTCTACGAGCACCTCGTGATCGACACGGCGTGGGTCGACAATCCCGCGCTCATCCAACCCGCTCAGGGGGGCATCAGTCGCGGCGCGTTCTGGATTCCCATGCACATCGCGCTCACGGTGTTGCTCGCTGCCGCGCTCTGGGCAACGTTCAAAGAGCGCGCGGTCCGCAAACGCGTGCTTTGGGCGATTGGGCTCTACGCGGCGATGCGTATTTGGACGTTCGCGTATTTCGTCCCGCTCGCTCTGCAGTTCGAGTCGCTCCAAGAGCCGGTGCTCTCGCCACAGATGCGAAGCGTCGCCGAGCAGTGGGTGCGGTGGAGCTGGTTGCGTCTGCCGTTCGTCGCCGGTGCGGCGATCGCGCTGTGGCTCGCGGCGCGACGCCTCGACAGCCTGCTCGGCGTGTCGGCCGTGACGCGCGGAGCGGCACCGCGTCCCACCGAGCCCTCCGGCTTCCCACACGGTGGTCGCCCCTCGCCCGCCTCGCGCTGACGTCGCCGATCGAGACTCCCGCCGACGCGCGGGCGCGCCACGGCACGGAGCGCGCGCATTTCGCCGTCAACCAGGCGCGTCCATCCGCGTCGCGCGGCCGCCCCTCGCCCGTCGTTCGCGGCGGAGCGCCCGTCCGTGCGAAGATGATCGCGAAAGGGACCACCCGGACGCGTGCGCTCCGGACACATCAAGGCGCGAGGGATATTTCGTGAAGCTCCGTCCAGCTCTCTCTCTCTTGCTCGTTGTGGCGTGCGGCGAAAGCCCGCCTTCCGACGCTCCGTCCGCCCAGGGCGGCGCCGCCGGCAATCCTGCCGTAGGCGGAGGCGGGGCGATGACCGGCGGGACGGCCTCGGGGCTCGGCGGAGCCGGGTTGGGCGGAGGAGCCGGCGGCCTCGCATCCGGCTCCGGAGGGACGGCCGGAGCGTCAGGCGGCTCTGCCGGAGGGTTTGCGAGCGGCGGGACCTCGGGCACGCCATCGGGTGGCGGGATGGCGACCAGCAACGGCGGCAACGGCGGCGGCGGAGCGCCCACTG
>CAYYWA010000213.1:0-10025 GCA_964475255.1 uncultured Sorangium sp. | reverse complement strand
CGGCCAACCCCGCGCACGACCGGCGCCCGTCGCCGCGTCGCCAACCGCGCCCTTTTCACCGCCTTGGCGAGCGGCACGTTGCGGAGAGTTGCCGCCCTGCTGTATCCTGCCGTCCGCTGGCAAATTCTGCCAACGAATGCCTAGTGGAGCCTAATCGCCCCATGCAGGACGAAATCCTCACGCTGCCCGAGGTCGCACAGTTGCTGAAAGTCGCGGAGAAGACCGTCTACTCGATGGCCCAAAAGGGGCAGCTCCCAGCGTTCAAGGTTGGCGGGAAGTGGCGGTTCAAGCGCGTCGACCTTGATGTGTGGATCGCGCAGCGGAAGGCTGCGGCGCGGGACGGGGAGCCGTCGTGACGACGCCGTTCCACGCCAAGTTCTGGGCGAACAGCCTCCGCCTCGCACGCCACGAGGGCGTGGACGCAATCTCGCGTTCGATCGGCAACGCCCGCGTCGATCTCAACCCTCACCAAGTTGACGCCGCACTCTTCGCTCTGCGTTCACCCTACTCGAAGGGGGTGCTGCTCGCTGACGAGGTCGGCCTCGGGAAGACTATCGAGGCCTCACTCATCCTTGCGCAGAAGTGGGCAGAGCGCCGACGCCGTATCCTCCTCATCGTTCCGGCGACCTTGCGCAAGCAGTGGCAGGTCGAGCTCGAAGACAAGTTCTTCCTGCCCTCGCTCATCCTTGAGGCGCGTGCTGCCAACGCCCTCGCCAAGAAGGGCATCACCAATCCGTTTGAGGTCGACGATAAGATTGTCATCGCCTCGTACCAGTTCGTCTTCGCCAAGCGCGACCTCGTCAGGCAGGTGAACTGGGACCTCGTCGTCGTCGACGAAGCCCATCGCCTTCGAAGCATCTACAAGGGCACCAAGACGGCGGAGGGCATCGTTGAAGCGATCCGCCCTGCGCGCAAGTTGTTGCTCACCGCGACCCCCCTCCAGAACTCGCTGCTCGAGCTTTACGGCCTCGTGGGCATCCTCGATCCCGAGGTGTTCGGGAGTCAGGAGGCGTTTCAAGCGCAGTTCCTCTCGGTGGACGACGTGGAAAAGCGTGACGCCGATCTACGCGAGCGGCTTCAGCACGTCTGCAAGCGCACGCTGCGTAGACAGGTACTCGAATACATCCCCTTCACCAACCGCTTCACGCATACGGCTGACTTCATCCCCTCGAAGGCTGAGGAGCAGCTTTACGAAGAGGTCTCTGCTTACCTGCAGCGCGACGTGCTCGTCGCCCTGCCGAACGCTCGCCGAAAGCTGATCACGCTCATCATGCGCAAGCTGCTGGCGTCGTCGTCAGCCGCGATCGGGGCGACTCTGGCGAAGTTCGTCGAGCGCCTGTCGGACCAGCAGAGGCTTCCGCTCCCGATCGAGGAGTCGCTCGCAGAGGACTTCGAGTCGATGGCCGAAATCGAAGAGGAGTGGAACGAAAGTGCCGCTCCCATGGAGAGCGCCGCTCCCGAGGATAGCTCGGACGCGAAGGCCGAGCTCGCCGACCTTCAGCGCTTCGTCCAGCTTGCACAGTCCATCGAGCGCGACTCGAAGGCAGCGAAGCTGGTGGAGGTATTGCCGACCGCATTCAAACTCGCGGAGGAGAAAGGCGCCTCCCGTAAGGCCGTCATCTTCACCGAGTCGGTGAAGACGCAGGAGTACCTCTTCAAGCTGCTGTCCGAGAACGGCTACGCGGGCCAGATCGTGCTGATGAACGGCGTAAACAACGACGAGACGTCCAAGCGAATCTACGCCGAATGGAAGAAGCGCAACGAGCATCGCTGGGAGGACGTCTCCTCGGGCTCGAAGACCGCCGACTTGAAGGCGGCCATCGTCGACGAGTTTCGCGAGCGCGGCACTCTGCTACTCGCCACCGAATCTGCGGCCGAAGGTGTGAACCTCCAGTTCTGCTCCATCGTCATCAACTATGACTTGCCTTGGAACCCGCAGCGCATCGAGCAGCGCATCGGCCGCTGCCACCGTTACGGCCAGAAGACCGACGTCCTCGTCGTGAACTTCCTGAATCGGAAGAACGAGGCCGACAAGCGTGTCTTCGAGCTGCTCGATCAGAAGTTCAATCTCTTCAAGGGTGTCTTCGGCGCGAGCGATGACGTGCTCGGTGCGGTCGAGAGCGGAGTCGATCTCGAGATGCGCATCGCCGCCATCTACCAGGAGTGCCGCACGCCCGAGCAGATCCAGGCCGCATTCGACGCCCTGCAGTCCGAACTCGACGAAAAGATCAAGGCTGGCCTGGCCACTGCGCGTCGCGCGTTCCTGGAGAACTTCGACGCCGAGGTCCACGAGCGCCTCCGGCTGCACAAGGATGCGGCAAAACAGTCACTCGACCAGCAGCAACGCATGCTCCTCGACCTCGCGAAGTTCGCTCTCAACGGGAGAGCCGTGTTCGACGAGACCGAGCCCCGCTTTGAGGTGAAGGGCGAGAGCGGTTCGGGGCAACGCTATCACCTCGAGTGGCAGCGCGCTGAGGCGCTCGGCGAGGTGTTCTTCCGCATCGACCATCCACTCGCGCAAGAGCTCATCGAGAACGCCTCCTCGCAGGTCACGCCGGCCTCGGAGGTTCGCTTCGAGTATGAGCCGCATGCAAGTGCGCTCGAGCGCTATCGTGGCACGTCCGGTTGGCTCGAGCTTTCCAAGCTGACAGCCGAGGCGGTGGGGCGGACCGAAGAGTTCTTGCTCGTAGCCGCTTGCGACGCCGATGGGAAACACATCGCACCGGACATTGCGACCAAGTTCTTCTCCCTCCGGGGCCTCGTGACGGGCGAAGTTCCTGAGCCCCCACCGGCGGTCCTTACACAGATCCGCGACGAACTGCGGGGCTTCCGCCTTCAGGATCTCCAGGAGCGCAACGAGGAGTTTTTCCGTGAGGAGGAGGAGAAGCTGGACCGCTGGGCCGAGGACGTGAAGTTTGCGCTCGAGCGCGAGCTGCGCGAGCTCGACACGCAGATCAAGGTGGCCAAGAAAGCCTCGAAGTCAGCGGTTTCTCTCGCCGAGAAGCTCGAGGCGCAGAAGCAGATCAAGGCGCTGGAAGCGAAGCGCAACACCAAACGCCGCCAGCTCTTCGAGGCGCAGGACGACGTCGACAAGAAGCGCGCGGAGCTGATCGAGGAGATTGAGCGCCAGCTTCAGACCAAGACCAGCGTCGAGCCTGTGTTCACGCTGCGCTGGACGTTGAGCGACGCGGCGACTGCACGACGACGCCAGGAATGAACCAATGACGAATCGACTGAAGCGACTGGAGCTGACCTGGATCGGCAAGGAGGACCGGCCCCGGCTTGAGCCGCGCATCCTGCTGGAACAGCCGGAGCTGTCCTATGCGAAGCGTGTTTCGAACGAGGATATCTTCGACAATCGGCTGATCCACGGCGACAACTTGCTCGCGCTGAAGGCACTGGAGCAGGAGTTCACCGGAAAGATCAAGTGCGTTTTCATCGACCCTCCATACAACACCGGCAGCGCCTTCGAACACTACGATGACGGCCTCGAGCATTCTCTCTGGCTCGGCTTGATGAGAGACCGTCTTGAGCTGCTCTGGCGCTTTTTGACGGACGACGGATCCATGTGGATTTCCATCGACGACAACGAGGCGCACTATCTCAAGGTCCTTTGCGATGAGCTCTTCGGGCGCGCCAATTTCATCGCTTCGGTGATCTGGGAGAAGGACGCCGGCCGGAAGAATGACACCGCTATCTCCTCGTCCCACGACTACATTCTCGTCTATGCCAAGAATGGGAGGGCATGGAAGTCGACGCGCAACCTGCTTGGACACACCGATGAGCAACGGGCTCGGTACAAGAATCCCGACAACGACCCACGCGGCCCATGGAGACAAGGCGCGGACGGTACTGCCAAGAGTGGCAGTGAAAACTTGCGGTATCCGATCACCTTGCCGTCCGGTCGGGTTGTCACGCCGCCAGCCGGCAACTTTTGGCGATTCAGTCGTGACACTTTCGAGAAGGCTCTAGCAGAGAATCGTGTCTACTTCGGCAAAGACGGCGACCGACTCCCGATTATTAAGAAGTACCTCAGCGACATCCAGCAAGGTGTCGTACCGAAGACGTGGTGGCCATCGTCCGAGGTCGGTTCCAACCAGGAAGCTCGGAGGGATCACTTGCGAAAGCTGCTGCCGGACATTGAGCCCTTCGCCACGCCGAAGCCGGAGCGGCTACTCCAGCGAATCATCCACATCGCAACTCGGCCTGGTGAGTGGGTGTTGGACTCGTTCGCAGGGTCTGGAACCACGGGTGCGGTCGCGCAGAAGATGGGCCGCCGCTGGATCATGGTCGAACTCGGCGACCACTGCTTCTCGCACCTCATCCCGCGGATGCGCAAGGTGGTGGATGGCGAGGACCCCTACGGCATCACCGAAGATGTTGGGTGGCGTGGTGGTGGTGGATTCCGCTTCTATGAGCTCGCACCCTCGCTCCTTGAGAAGGACAAGTGGGGCAACTGGGTCGTCAGCAAGAAATACAACCCGGAGATGCTTGCCGAGGCGATGTGCAAGCTCGAGGGCTTCCGCTATGCGCCGGACCGCGAGGTGTTCTGGAACCATGGTTACTCGACCGAGCGCGACTTTATCTACGTCACGACGCAGAACCTGAGCCACGATCAGCTTCGCTTTATCAGCGAGCAGGTGGGGCCCGAACGCACGCTTCTCATCTGCTGCAGCGCCTTCCGCGGCAAGCCGAACTTCCCGAACCTCACCGTGAAGAAGATCCCGCAAGCCGTGCTCGCGCGCTGCGAATGGGGCCGTGACGACTACAGCCTCAACGTGACCGAACAAGCGCCCGTCGTTGCCGTTGACGAGGCGAAAGCCGATGCGCCAGGCAACAACGGCACCAAAGCCAAGTCTGCCGCACGCCGCAAGAAGGCCACCCCTGTGCAGTCACTCCCGCTGTTCGACGGGATCGACAACAGGAGCAAGCGATGACCAGCCGTCACGTCAACAGCATTACCGGACGTCTCTCTCTTCGGCCGCCACAGCGGAGGTCTCTCGAGATCCTCGACCGCGTCATGGAGATCGCGCAGCCACACAAGTTGAAGAAGACGGGGGGCGGTGACCTCAAGTCCATGCTCGACATCGTCCGGTCGGAGTTCCCAACGGTAGAAGACTTCGAGCACGCGTTCCCGAGCCTCTGCTTCGCCCTCGCTACTGGCGTCGGCAAGACGCGGCTCATGGGCGCGTTCATTGCGTACCTTCACCTCGAACACGGCATCCGTCACTTCTTCGTACTCGCCCCGAATCTCACGATCTACAACAAGCTGGTCACCGACTTCACGCCCAATACCCCGAAGTACGTGTTCCAGGGCATCGCCGAGCTCGCGGTGAAGGCGCCAACCCGGGTGACTGGCGAGAACTTCGAGCAGAAGCCGCAGGTCCTCGACCTGTTCGAGCGTGACGATGTTGTGATCAACATCTTCAACATCTCGAAATTCAACGAGAAGACCAAGAGCACCGACGAGGAGGGCAGGAGGACGCTGAAGGTGCGACGACTGTCCGAGTATCTTGGCCAATCGTACTTCGACTACCTCGCTAGCCTCGACGACCTCGTTCTCATCATGGACGAGGCCCACCGATACCGCGCCGACACCAGCGCCAAGTCGATCGAAGAGCTGAAGCCAGTGCTCGGCCTCGAGCTCACTGCGACGCCGCAGATCGAGGCGGGCAGTAAATCGGTGCGTTTCAAGAACGTCATCTTCGACTACCCGCTCGCAAAGGCGATGCAGGACGGCTACGTGAAGGAACCCGCCGTCGCGACGCGCGCGAACTTCAACCCGAAGTCGATGAGCAAAGAGGCGCTCGAGCTGCTCAAGCTCGAAGACGCCGTGCGCGTTCACGAGTCGGTAAAGGTCGATCTCGAGGTGTACGCGCGGCAGAACGGTGTGCGAAAGGTCAAGCCGTTTATGCTCGTCATCGCAGAGAACACCGACCACGCGAGCGAGCTCGTGAAGCTCATCGAAGGCGAATCGTTCTTTGATGGCCGATACAAGGGGCGTGTCATCCAAGTCCACTCCGGCCAGAAGGGCGCGGAGAAGGACGAGAACGTCGAAAAGCTGCTCTCGGTCGAGCGCACGGACTCGGAGACGGAGATCGTCGTGCACGTCAACATGCTCAAGGAGGGCTGGGACGTCACGAACCTCTACACCATCGTTCCCCTGCGAACCGCGGATTCGCGCACGCTCGTGGAGCAGTCGATCGGACGAGGCCTGCGTCTTCCCTACGGCAAGCGCACCGGCGTTGCAGCCGTCGACCGTCTGACCATCGTCGCGCACGACCGTTTCCAGGAGATCATCGATGAAGCCAAGAAGGGCGGCTACTCGTTCAGCACCGTGAACATTGGCACCGATGTCGACGAGACGCCGAAGCACACCGTCGTGGTCGCACCGTCGTTCGAAACCGCTCTTGGCATTACCCCTCCGACGCCGGAGGAGACCGCCATCTCGGGCGTGCCGCGTCCTGGCATGAAGCCTGCAGCATCGCCGCCCGCGTTGGCGCCGAAATTCACGAAGCCCGAGGAGGTTGCGGCGGCCAAGGCAACGATCGAGGCGATCGCGAAGGTGGTGCGCGATCCGAGGCTCGCCCCCAGCCCGAAGGCGCTGCAGAGCGACGATGTCCAGAAGAAGCTCGTCGAGGTGGTGAAGGACAAGCTCTCGGGCGGCCAGCTCACGATGTACCCGGACATCGGCAAGCTGTCCGACGCCCAACTCGTGCTAGTCGTGCGCGAGGCGACCGCGGTCTACAACGCGCTCACCATCGCGATACCGCGCGTCATCGTGCTGCCGAAAGGCGTCGTGCGGGCGGGCTTCCGTGACTTCTCCTTGGATCTTTCGTCGTTCCGCCTCCAGCCGGTCTCGCAGGAGATCCTCGTCCGACACCTCGAGAGCGGCTCTGAGCACGTCATCGGTGCGCTTACCGGTGGCGCCGCTGAACAGCGGCTCGAGGACTACGTCGTGCGGGGGCTCATCGACTTCGACGACGTAAGCTACGATGAGCAGGCGGACCTGCTCTACAAGCTGGCGGGCGAGGTCGTTGCGCACCTGCGCTCGTACCTCAAGGACGATGACGAGGTTCGCAACGTCCTCATTTTCCACGCGAAGCAGATCGCCGACCTCGTTCACACGCAGATGCAGCCGCACGCATGGGAGGAGGCCTCGTCGTACGAAGCGGTAGTGAGCCAAGGCTTCTCCGACGTGCGTGCGCAGGCCTTTGCCGCACCGGCGGGTGAGGGCGTACGCCAGTATGATGTTCCGATCGACAACAAGATCGACATCCGCAAAATGCTCTTCGGCGGGTTCAAGAAGTGTCTTTACCCGACGCAGAAGTTCGACTCTGACACTGAGCGCCGCTTCGCCGTCGTCCTCGAGAAGGACAAGTCTGTCATCAAGTGGTTCAAGCCCGGCAAGGGCGTCTTCCAGATTCGTTACTCGTACGACGCCGACTACGAGCCCGACTTCGTCGTCGAGACCGAGACCGAGAAGCTGATCTGCGAGCCCAAGGGCGCAGACCGCCTGCAGGACCCCGTGGTGCTCGCCAAGGCGCGCGCGGCTGCCACGTGGTGCAAGCACGCGACTGAGCACGAGAAGGCGAACCACGGCAAGCCGTGGCGCTACCTGCTCATTCCGCACGATGCCATCGCTGACAACATGACCCTCGATGGGCTGGCCAAGCAGTTCACGTTCACCGCGTCCGGGGAGGGCATGTAGCGCGATGTCCGAGACGAATGCACCGCTACGAGAAGCTCGCGCGCTTCCGAAGGGCGCGAAGTTCTACCGCTGTGCGTTCCAAGTGAACCCCGCAGGCTACGCCCAGAAGTTTAGGGGCAATGGTCATGGGCTGGACGAGCGCACGTATGTCCAGAAGCTCCTCGACCGCTGCGTCGAGCTCGATATCGAGGTCATTGCGGTCACGAACCATAACGACGTCGGGGCAATTCCTCTGTTCCGAGAAGAGGCGAAGACCCGCAATATCACCGTATTCCCCGGCTTTGAGGTGGCCTCGAGCGAGGGCGTCCATGTGCTCTGCATCTACCCGTCAGACACCACGGAAGCCGCGCTACAGCGATATCTCGGTCAGCTCGACATCACGACGACCGAGCCGTCCTCGTCGCTGAGCAAGAAGTCCTTCTCGGACCTCTTGGAGTGTGTCAGGACGCAAGGAGGGCTCACCATTGCGGCTCACGTCACGCAGGACAAGGGGTTGCTCACCACGCTTCATGGGCAGGCGCGCGTCCAGGCATGGCGCGATCCGAACCTCTTGTGCGTGCAAATCCCCGGATCGGTCGAGGAGGCGCCCGACGACAAGCGGCCGATCCTGAAGAACCAGAACGCCGACTACAAGCGCGAGGTTGGCCCCGACGCCACTACGGCGCTCGCGATCGTGAACGCTGGTGACGTCGCCAAGCCCGAGGACCTCGACCTTTCGACGTCGACGTGTTGGGTCAAGATGACCGAGCCGTCGCTGGAGGGGCTCAGGCAAGCGTTCCTCGATCCGGTCTCGCGAATCCGCCTTGCGAGCGATCCTGTGCCCGAGGCGCATGCCGAGTTTGTAGGACTCGCTTGGCAGGGAGGCTTTCTCGACGGACGGGCCGTATCGTTCAACGAGAACCTGAACGTTCTCATTGGCGGTCGAGGAACTGGAAAATCGACGGTCATCGAGAGCATTCGGTACGTGCTCGGACTCGAGCCGCTCGGCGAAGACGCGAAGAAAGCCCACGAAGGCATCGTAAAGCACGTTCTCAAGAACGGGACGCGGATCGCTCTGGCGGTGCGTGTTCATCGCCCTGCGCGCCGTGAGTACGTCATCGAGCGCACCGTCCCGAACGCGCCGGTCGTGAAGGACGATGCGGAGCAGACCCTCCCGTACAAGCCCGCCGACGTCATCCCGCGAGCGCAGGTCTTCGGCCAGCACGAAATCTCCGAGCTAACCAAGAACGGTGAGAAGCTCACGCGCCTACTCGACCGCTTCATCTCCTCTGACGATGCCGCGCAGGTGAGCAAGGACGAGAAGAGGCAAGCGCTGGCGGAATCGCGCAAGAAGGTGGCGGAGGCCGCCGACGAGCTCACGAAGCTCGACGAAAAGCTGGCGGCGCTTCCCAAGCTCGAGGAGACGCTCAAGCGGTTTCAGGAAGCAGGGCTCTAAGAGAAGATGAGTGACAAGAGCCTGCTCATCCGTGAGGAGCAGCTCTTGAAGCAGGCAGATGAGCTCGTCGCGCGCGTGCGGCACCTCGCGACTAGCTTGCGAGCGGAAACGCCGCTCGACACCACGTTCCTGGACGCGGTTACTGACGACCTTCCAAGCGCAGAGAAGCTCCGAGGCCTGAAGTCGACCTTCGCGACCCTGCAGCTCGCCTTGGAGCAGGCGTCAGCGTCGATCGAGGCGGCGGTCGGCGTCGTCGACACGGAGCGAGCCGCTTTTCAGACGGGATGGGACGCGCACAAGAAGACCGTTGAAGAGACCTACGAGAAGACGCTGCGCGAACTTCAGAAGGCCAAGATCGACGGCGAGGAGTTCGTTCGCCTCAAGAAGCAGATCGAGTCGCTGCGCCCCCTTCGTGACCAGCGGACGGTGCTAGAGAAGCGCCTCGCCGACGCGCGCGAAGCGCGGCGCATCAAGCTGATCGAGTGGGAGAACGCGAAAGCCGGTGAGTTCCGTGCACTGGAGAAGGCCGCTAAGAAGGTCACGAGGCGACTCGAAGGCCGCGTGCGTGTGCGCGTCAGTTTCGGAGCCGTTCGCGACCAGCTCATCACGCTGTTGAAGGAGAAGGTCGGTGGGCGCCTGTCCGAAGCGCTGGAGACCTTGCGCGCCCTCGATCAGCTTTCACTGAGCGAGCTCGCCGCCGCTGGTCGTGCCGGCAAGGACGCTCTCGTTGCTAAGTACGGCTTGCTGCCGGCGCAAGCCGAGAAGTTGGCGCAGGCTCCGGAGTCCGTGTGGATGGAAGTCGAAGAACTCGACCTGCCGGCCACGACCACCATCGAGCTCAACACGGCGCCCGAGGGTGAGGATGCGGTCTGGCAGCAA
>CAYYWA010000212.1:0-10076 GCA_964475255.1 uncultured Sorangium sp. | reverse complement strand
AAGACGACGCTGCTGCGGATGCTGGCGGGGCTGGAGCGGGGCGAGGGTCCACAGACCGGGGCAGCAGGTCCGGGGCGAGGAAACACGTCCACCGATGGGCGCGTTTTCTCCCCCTACGCCGAAGCCCTGTCCGAAGCCGGACTCTCGCGGGGCTCGTGTCCAGATTGGACACTTGAAGCACGAAGGGCCCGGAGGCGAACCCCCGGGCCCTCCGACTGCGGAATTTCCGCAGTTGTTACGCCCCGACCGGCATCCTCCCACCGACCTGGCACAGCAGCTCGAAGATGGCGGCTTCATCGCTCGCGGCCGTGATGGTGCGAGAGACGTGCTCGGCCTCGGGGAACCGCACGCGCCAGAGTCGCGGCTGCCACACGGTGAGCCGCCGTCCCCACCGCTTCCGGTCGCGCAGGAAGCGCCGCACGCCATCCCACCACTTCAGCGGCGCCAGGTCGGTGACGGGGTCCTTGCCGTCGTCCTCCAAGCTCCGGAGCGCCTCGTAGTGGTCCAAGGTGAGTGGGGCGACCATGCCTCCGAGCTTCTCCGGGCGATCCTCGGTCCACACGATCAGGTCACCGGCGCGCAGGTCCATGACGGCCGCCTCGAGGAAGGCGGTGCGCTGGATCATGGCGCTCGCCAGCCGCCGCGGCCGGTCGTACTTGGGGTCGCGCTCGATCCGGTCCTGCTCAACACAGGCCCGCGCGGCCCGGGTATCGAGCTGCACGGGAAGAGCCCCATCCGCGGCGACGGGGTAGATCCACCATTCCGACCACCTGTCCGCACCGTGCGTCCCCGGCCAGTACAGGAAGCCGCCGCCCTTCTCGACCTTGATCGTCCCGACCTCGGCGGCCCGCGTGAAGATGTGCGCCTCACGGCGCGTCTTGTCGGCCTTGGTGCTGATGAAGCCCGGCTCGAGGAGCCCCGGTCGCCCGGCCGCCGCCTTCTTCTCGCCGTTACGGTCGAGGCCCTCGAAGAGGTGGCGCACCTGCCACCATTCCGGGTCCCCGATCCTCTTGCCGTTCCTGCGCAGCTCGAACGGCGTCACCTCGTCGTCGTACCGCTCGCGGAGCACGTCGCCCCTGACGGCGTGCGCGGGCGTGGCGCGGACGCGCGTGGCGGGAACCTCGGGCGCATCCACCAGCAGCTCGAAGTCGGTGTACGGGTCGCCGTCGCTGTACTCGTACTCGCCCTTCAGACGGAGGAAGCGGTTTGCGGGGGCCATACCGACGCTCCTTTTCGTTTGCCCGCAACGGAGGCGCGCCGTAGAATAGGGCGCACCAACGCCTTCGGGCGGTGAGTGTTGGCCGGGCGGTCGCGAACCTTTCCAGGGGTGGAGCGGCCGTCCGGTTCTTCGTGTCGGGCATAGTGCGACGCACCCCCGCCGCTTGTCAACGATTCCGCAAACACGGACATTCGAGGAGCCGGAGATCGTGACCCCCAGCCGGAAGGCGGAGATGGTGCGACGGATCCTCGAAGAGGCGCCCTTCAGCGTGGCGACGTTGGCACAGGAGGCGGGCATCTCCACCGCCAGTATCTATGCGTGGGCGAACGAGAAGCGGAACCCGACCGCGGAGAACCTCGCCAGCCTGGCCGCCGTGCTCGAGCGCCGTGGTGGGGAGCTCCAGGCGCTCGCGGACGAGCTGCGGAAGGCGGCGGGAGGGTAAGGCGTGGGGGAGGTCCTTCTCGGCGCAGCCCTCGCGCTCGTTTCGCAGGCCGTGTACGAGCGACTCAGGGACGCCCACCGCGCGAGGGCAGTGGCGGACGCGCTCGAGGCGGAGCTCCACGGCGTCGTCTTTGGGGAGCAATCCTTCGGCGGATTCTCCTCACATGTATTCGACGAGCTGTTCGGAGACATCGCTGCACTGCTTCCGGGCAAGCTGGTTCGGGAGGTGATTGGATAATCACCTGCGGATGAAGCACCTGGATTCGGTGGCGTCGAATCCCGCGGCCTACGGGGTCCCGGGGCTTTCATCCGAGGACATCGTGCCCATGGAGGACAGACGGAACGACCTCGCGCGCCGCCTGACCGACTTCAAGGAGCAATCGCTTTGGGCGCTGGCGTTGCACAGCCGCGAGCCGGCGCGGCTCCCGACCAAGCGAGACGCACCCATCTAGCTATCGCCCCCGGCGGCCTTCTGGCGGGCCTCTCCGGTGTCCGGAATTCTTTCCGGGGAGCGTGGGCCTCGTGCTGATCGACTGGAGCGTGCCGTACCCGAGGGAGCCCCGGGGGGCAGGGGAGGCGTTGCCGGAGCCGGAGCGGGGGCGTATGGTGCCGCCCGAGCGCTACCCTGCACGGGTATCATCCCTTGGCTCCCTTCCTGGAGGCTCGACATGCAATACCGGGTGTATTTCGCTGCCCAGAATTCGGTAGCATCTATCGTCATCGAGAGCGACCGTGAGCCTGACTGGGAGACCGGCAGTTGGGTTCACGTCGGAGGCTCGAGGTTTCGTCGCGAGCATCTCCTGGCGATAGTCCCGGAGGAGTCCTTCAAGGGTGGAGGCGTAAGCGCTGCGGTCCGCTAGAATGGGGGCTCGCACCTCGAAGGTGATTCGGTTCGAGGCGCACGCCAGGGCCTTCCTCCGTCGTGCCCGGGAGCACATCGCCCGCTTCGACGATGAGGGGGACTCGGCCGCCGCCGGCCTCTTGTATGCGGCCCTAGAGCTGCGGTACGGGATTGAGGCCCGGCTGTACGACTACCTCCGGGCCACCTACAAGCAGCTCGGACGCGCTGAGCCGACGGGTCATGAAGGAAAGAAGTTGCTCGCCGAGCTCTTGAGAGCTGCGCCCGACGCGGGACGCCCGTCGATCGTCACCTGGTGGCGGGAGGATGGGAGCGGAGAGGGTGGCGGGATGCGCTACACGCCGGTGACACCCGAGCTTGCTAGGGACCACGGCAAGCTCGGCGGCCTGCTCCACTACCGATACTTCCTCGCGAGTCGAGGTGAGTGGCAGATCCGGATCCGGACGCCGGGGCGTCCCCGGACCTTGCTCGACTGGCGGGACTACCTTGCCGATGTTGCGGACCGGCTCGCTGATGCCTGTGCTGGGACCATGCTCACGCATGTCCGCTTTACCGAGCTGGTGGAGCGTCTCACGGACGAACGTCCTTCAGACGAGTAGCCCGTCCGCGCCCGGGCATGCGCACGATCCTTGCCGTCAGGCCGGGGTATACCTAGCATCTTGACCCGAGAGCCCCCTGCGGGGGCGCACCTCGGGATCCCACGGAGGAGCTCATGGCGGGAACGGCGGCACGACCGGCGCCCAGCTTGCCCGATCAGCTCGAGCTTCAGCCCGAGACCGATCCTCGTGCGCTGGCCCGCCAGCGCACGGCGGAGCGGGCGCTCGCCGCCGGTATACGCCCTCCCACCGGCCGCGACGTGCTACGACCGCCTCCAGTCCCCGTGCGCCCTAAGCCTGTAGCCTGGCTGCACCGCGTACTCCGTCGGCTGACGCAGGGCCGCTGACGGCGGCCACTTCCGGGTCGCACCGCCCCCGCTCGCGTGCCGCTCTTCCTCGAAGCGTCGGCCCTGGTGAAGCTGTATGTCCAGGAGCCGGGCTCCAAGTCGATCGAAGCGATCATCGACCAAGCGCACGCGTTCGGCGAGCTCTACATCTCGGAACTCTCGGTTGCCGAGGTGGTCTCGGCGATCGTAAAGAAGGTGCGCATCGGGGAACTACGGGAGCGGTACGCGAACCTCCAATGCCGCACGTTCGCCGAGGACTGCCGGCATACGTTCTTCGTGACGGAGATCGACTCGGCGCTCCTTACCGATGCCGCGAACCTGCTTAGTCGCCATGGCTTCGCGTCGAAATTCGGGGCGGGGGATGCGATCCAACTCGCGTGCGCGAACAAGGTCAGGCGGGAGATGAGTCCCCCACTCTACACCTTGGTGGCGAGCGATGCCGGCTTCAACGCCGCGGCGCGGGCGGCTGGCCATCAGGTTTGGGACCCGGAGAATGATGACATCGCGCGGCTGCTGACTCGCCACGCCGGAATTTGGCCCTGAGCTACCGCGCCCCGTGGTTCCACTTTGGTTCCAACATCGCCCGATAGGGTCCCGTATTCGCTTGGTTCCATCCCGGACTAGTACGGGGTGAAGCCAGTAAGTACGCGCCCTTCCCCTACATGGGCGATCCTCGCGCGGTCCTGATAAGCGTGAGGTCGGTAGTTCAAATCTACCCAGGCCCACTTGGGAATGCGAAGCCCCGCAACGGTTTTCCGCTGCGGGGCTTTTCGCGCCCCGGGCCGTTGGTTCCGCTTTGGTTCCACGCCTCACCCGGTTCCGGTCTCCACTGGAGGGGCCGTGACGGCGGCGAGGACGCCCCGCGGGTCCGCGGCCTGGTAGATCAGCGTGAGCGCCTGCGTGTCGGTCCAGCCGCCGGCGGCGGCGACGTCGAGGGCCGGCATGTGCTTCCGCTCGGTGGCCCACAGGCGCCGGTACGGGTGGAAGACCCCACCGGCCAGCTTCGGGAGCCCGGCGAGCTTCTCGGCCCGCAGGAGCCACTTCGAGGCGAGGTCGCGGCTGATCGGCTTCGCTGCATCCTTCGGGGCGGGGAAGAGCGGCACGTCGCCCATGCGTGGGTTCTCCCGCAGGTAGGCGTCGAGCGCCCGCCGGACCTCCGGCCCGATCGGCGTGATGAAGAGGACGCCCATCTTGTCGCTGTCCGCGGACCACCGGATGGCGCCGTGGGGCATGTGCTCGGCGAGCTGCACGTCCTGGCCCTCCGCGGCGAGGGCGCGGACGAGCCGGTCCCCGGAGAGCAGGAGATCGCTCGCGCGGAGCTCGCAGATCGCGCTCTCACGCCTCGCGGTGTACCGCGCGAGGGTGAGGATGCACCCGAGACGCCCCCGCGGGTCGATCGTGTCCACGTGCTTCATCGTCTCGAGATAGCGCTCGTGGGAGGCGATCGGGCGGCGCGGGTTCTTCTCCTTCGGCCATCCCATCTTGCGCCGGGCCTTCGCCGAGCGCGGCAGCGGGTTCCGGTTCAGGAGCGGCCGGCCGCCGAGCCGGTGGTCCACGCCGAAGTTGAACACGGAGTTGAGCCATCGCAGCTCGGCGTCGAGACCGCCGTCGCGGATCGGCCGCGGCTTCCGATACCCGCGCTTCCGCTGCCCCTCGTCCGTCTCACGGAAGGCCGGGGCGACGATCTCGAGGTCGCGGCGCTTCTGGCAGTATGCCCGGATCCTCGAGGCGTCCACGTCCGCGACCGCCAGGTCCGTGCCCCACGCCTCGGAGAACATCTTGATGCGCGAGGCCGCCTCCCGCTGCCGGGCCGGGCTCAGCGTCGGCATGTGGTGGCGGCGGTACGCGGCGAAGAGCTGGCCGAGCGTGAGGTCTGAGCCGGCCTCGATGTCGAGCAGCGCCTCGCGGAGCTCCTCCCGCACGATCTCTTTCGCACGACCGAGGGCGCGGTCCTTCCCCGTCTCCTCCGTCGAGCGCTGCACCTTCCGGCCGCCCACGCGGAACGAGACGGTCCACACGGGGCTCGAGCCGCGCTTGTAGATCCGGGCGGCGATGCCCGACTCGCGGAAGCCGTGGCTACTCATTGTCGCTGTCCTCCTCGGGGGCTGGGAGCTCCAGACGATCCCGCGGCCCGCGCTGGGGGAGCTTCGCGAGAACCTCGCGGATCGGACGCCCCTGCTGGGGGCCCGGCACGGTGGCGATCATCGCCGCGAGAGCCATGATCGGGAACTGAGTGGTGGGCGAGCCTGCGCCCGCGTCTCCGCCCTTCGTGAGCGCGAAGAGCGTCAGGTCTATGTGCGTCCGGATGGCCCGGGCCACGACCTTGAGATCCTCTTCCGAGAGCGCGGGCGAGTCGGCGGGCTGTGCGTCGAGGAGCTTCCGAAGCAACTCCAGGGTGAGGATCTCGCGCGCATGGAGGACGGTGCCCTGCGCTGGCCCGGGTAGGTCGCTGGCCATTGCGGCCGGGCTCTTGGGCGTCTCCCCGAACGCCAGCCAGGCCGGGCGCACCCGCAGCACCCTCGCCGCTTCCTCGATCCACGTGAGCGAGGGCGCCACCTCGCCCTTCACATACCGGAAGACGCTCGAATACGCGGAGTTCGCGACGCCGGCCGCCTCCAGGTCGGACACGAACTCCCGAATGCTCCGATTCCTTTCCGCGAGTCGCTCCTGAAGCCGAGCGCCGACCCCAACGGATTGTGGCTCGTCTACCATCGAACACGAAACCTTGTGGAGGTGAGGGGTTGACCCCGTAGCGGTGAACCCGTATCTATCCTGTCAGCGGATCACCATGAACCGCTCTGAGGTTACTACGGTTCACGCGGGAGAACAAGGATGGCGCGACGTGCGCACCCACTAACGCTCGCCGGCCGGGTGAACGAGCCGCAGCTGGCGAAGGTCGACGCGGCGGCTCGTCTCCGCGGCCTGACACGCTCCGAGTACGTGCGGGCTGTGATGCTCGAACAGGCCGAGCGGGATCTCCGCGCCGCGCTCGAGCCCGAAGGTCGTTGACGATGCTCCGCGACCTCGCCCAGCGGTGGCACGCGGAGGCCGATACCCTCGGCCAGTGGGGGGACGAGCGCGGGGCGGCCATCCTGCGGCGCGCCGCCACCGAGCTCAGCGCCGCCGCATCCGACTACGAGGACGAGCCGCTCACGATCCCGCAGGCGCACGAGGAAAGCGGGTACTCCTGCGATCACCTCCGCGCCCTGGTCGCGAGCGGGGAGATCCCGAACGCCGGGCGGAAGGGAAAGCCCATGATCCGGCGGCGCGATCTGCCGTTGAAGCCGGGGCACGCATCGTGATCGCGCACCGAGTCGCGGAGCTCCAGCGAGTCACCCGGCAGCTCGAGGACGAGCTCGCGGAAGTGGAGGACTACCCGGGGGAGGATCGCCGCGACGCGGCGGCCGCGCTCTCGGACGTGGCCGTGCGCCTGGAGCTGGCTCGGCTCGCGATCCTCGAGGGTGAGGGCCCGGAGGTCGGATCGTGAGCGCTTATCAGGCCGGCCCGATAAAGCGTCGCCGCCGGACCCGGGAGCAGGTGGAGCAGCTCGAGAACCAGATCTACGAGACGCTCGTGCGGGACCGGCCGGCCAGCGTCCGGAACGTCTTCTACCAGATGACGAACCCCCGGCTGCCGGAGCCCGTCGAGAAAACGGAGCGGGGCTACGCTCAGGTGCAGGACCGGGTGACGAAGATGCGCCGGGCCGGACGGATCCCCTACGGCTGGATCAGCGACGCCACCCGCCGCGGGTACCACACAGCGACCTACAGAGACGCCGCCGAGTTCCTGCTCCGGCACCAGGGCGCCTACCGCGCCGACCTGTGGGCCGACGCGGGCCTGTACGTCGAGGTGTGGTGCGAGTCCCGCTCCATCGCCGGCGTGATCGAGGCCACGTGTCGTGAACTGGCCGTCTCCCTCTACCCGGCCGGCGGCTTCACCTCGATCACCCTCGCGCACGAGGCCGCCTCGTACATCAACGAGGTGACGGGCGAGGGCGAGCTCCCGGCACACGTCGTCTACATCGGGGACTACGACCCCGCGGGCGTCCTGATCGACCAGACCCTCGAGGGCGAGCTCCGCGAGCACCTCGCCTCCGGCGTGGACCTCCACTTCCACCGGATCGCGGTCACGGAGGCGCAGATCGCCGAGATGGACCTCCCCACGAAGCCGCGGAAGGCCGGGGAGCGGCGGGCGCGCCACATCAAGCACGCGGTCGAAGCGGAGGCGATCCCCGCGCGGATCATGCGTCGGATGCTCCGCGACGCCGTCGAGGCGTTCCTGCCCGCGGGCGCGCTCGAGGCCGCGAAGGCCGCTGAGGAGAGCGAGCGCGAGCAGATCCGGATCCTCGCCCGCCTGGCGAGGGCATCTTGAACGAGCCCGTCGTCCTCCGCTGGAACTGGCTCCAGGAGGTTGCGAAGAGCGACCTGCCGAGCACCACGAAGTTGGTGCTGCACACGCTCGCCCTGCACATGGATCGCGCAGGGCAGAACTGCTACCCGGGGCTCACCACGATCGCGCGCGAAGCCAGTCTCGCCCGCACGAGCGTCCGCGACCACCTCCGCGACGCCGAGACTTCCGGTTGGATCAGGCGGGACCGCGAGCAGCGCGACAACGGGTCGTGGGGGCGCACCACCTACCTCCCCACCATCCCGACCTACCACGTAGGGCAGGAGCCGCCCCACGTGTCCGGGCATGTAGGGCAGGAACCGCCCTATCCCCCCGAGCGAGGGGGGGACGTAGGGCGCCTGCTGACCCCCCTAGGGCAGGAGCTGACCCAGGGTAGGGCGCCTGCTGACCCCCCACGTAGGGCGCCTGCTGACCCCGAGACAGTTAAGACGTTCAGAGAGACTTCCAGAGAGACGCTCTCCGAGGGGGAGGCTGACGCCTCCGCCCTGAACAGCGAGGCCAGGGGAGAAGGGGCCGTCGAGGGTGAGGAGACCAGCACCTCCGACAGCATGGCTACCCACGAGCTCGTAGGCGCCTGGATCAACCGGTTGCCCGAGCGCCCCCCGTCGTCCGCCATCGCGAAGCAGGGTGCTGCCGCGAAGCGTCTCGTGGCCGCGCACGACCGAGGCGCCCTCGAGCGGGCCCTCGACGGCATGACCCGCCTGTGGCCGCACTCCAACGGCGAGCCGTTCGACCTCTTCGACCTCGAGCGGAAGTTCGCGAAGGCCACGGTCGCCCCCGCGCGCAACGGCACCCGCCGCGGGCTGCCCACCGAAGTAGACCCCGACGACCTCAACGCCTGGAGGAACCCATGAGCGCCCGTGCATGGCTGCGGAGCCACGCCCGCGACCACGCCCTCGACACCATCACCCGCGAGCGCGCCGTGCCCGAGTGGAAGCTCTACGGCACGACATGCGAACGCTGCGGCTCCGAGCGCCCGACCGGCGCCGTGCGCGGCGGCATGTGCGAGTGCGAGCGGGAGCGCGAGCGGGAGTTGATCGCCGACTTCGAGCGCGAGCACCTCGCCGAGTACGCCGGAAAGGTGCTCGAAGAGGCCGACCTTCCGCGCCGGTATGCCGGGTGCTCGTTCGACGGCTTCGAGGTTCGGCAGGGCACCGAAGAGGCGTACGCGGCCGCCCAGGCGTGGGCCGACGGCTTCACGCTCGAGACCGAGACCGGGCTCTTCCTCGCCGGCCCGTTCGGCGCCGGGAAGACGCACCTCGCCGTGGCCGCCCTGCGCCGCGCCGTCGAGCGGACGCTCGTGGACGGCAGGTACGTATCGGCCGGGGACCTCGTGGCGCAGGTCCGCGGGAGCTCGGGCATCAACTGGCGCCCGGTGGAGGACGCGATCCGCGCCGAGCTCCTGGTCCTCGACGACCTCGGCATGGAGGCCGGGACGGAGTTCACGCGCGACGTGCAGGCCCGCGTGCTGTTCGCACGATACGAAGCCGCACGCCCCACCATCGTCACATCGAACCACGGCCCGAAGGCGATCACGCAGATCTACGGCGGCGCCATCACCTCGAGGCTCCGCGAGATGACCGACTCGCTCGTGCTGACCGCCTCCGACTACCGCGCTCAGCGGAAGGGGGGACGATGAGCTTCACGGTGCGCATGCTCGAAGGCAGGTACACGCCCCTCGCTCTCTGCGACGCCTGCGGCCAGCGGATCACCGACCCGGCGATGGCGGTGGTCGCCTACGACATGCAGGGCGAGGGCGACCGCACGCCGCAGCTCGCCCACAAGGGCCGATGCCACGACGCGCTGGACGGGCGCATCCGTGCCGCTGGCGGCTTCCCCGGCTGGAACGGCTTCGACCGCTGGATGGCCGACCTGCTCTTCAACGCCGGCCTCCAGGGCAACGCCCTCGCGCGCGCCCTCGAGGCTTCCGAGCACTTCCACGAGGTGGGGCTATGAGCAGCACATCGACCCTAACCGACTCGCCCGCCGTCTCCGAGCGCTTCGACGCTATCTGCCGCGCCGTGGGACGGAGGCAGCGTGGGTTCACGCTCACGACGCTGGCCGACGCTCACGCCCTCGCCCGCGAGCTCGAGGCACCAGAGCAGGACCGGGAGCGCATCGAGCAGCTCGCGGCCTCGCTCGGGCTCGGCGTGGAGGAGCTCGCGGATGGGCGGTGACGCACGGGTGCGGCAGGTGTCCCCTCAGGG
>CAYYWA010000211.1:0-10132 GCA_964475255.1 uncultured Sorangium sp. | reverse complement strand
GCCCTGCCCCGGGTGCCCCCGCTACGGCATCCCCGGCGTGGCTCCACATGCGTTCGAGCGGCTGCGGGCGCTCGCGACGAGCGCCGGGCTCGAGCCGCCGCGCGTGGTGGAGGGTCCACGCCAGGGCTTCCGCCACCGTGCGCGCCTCGCCGTCCGCGGACGCAGCCACGGGCCCAAGATCGGCATCTTCGCTTCGGGGTCCCACCGCGTCGTGCACATCCCCGAGTGCCGCGTGCACCACCCCCTCGTGAACGAGGTCGCCGAGGTCGTGCGGCGCGCGGCCGTGAGCTGCCACGTGCCTCCGTACTCCGACACGGCTCACGCGGGCCGCCTCCGCTACCTTCAGATCGTCGTCGAGCGCGCGAGCGCTTCGGCTCAGCTCGTCGTCGTCACGAACGACACCGAGCCTACCGGGCTCGAGCCTTTCTTCGAACGCGTCGCGCGCGACCTCGGCCCGCGCCTGCACAGCCTGTTCTGGAACGGCAATCCGGAGCGGACGAACGCCGTGCTCGGCGATCGTTTCGTCCACCTCTCTGGCCCGCAAACCGTCGTCGAACGGATCGGCGCCGCCCGCGTCCACTACCCGCCCGGGGCTTTCGGCCAGAGCAACCTCCCCCTCGCCGACGAGCTCGGGGCCCACATCGACGCGCTGGTCCCCGACGGAGCGCACCTGGTCGAGCTCTACGCCGGAGTCGGCGCGCTCTCGCTTCCGCTGCTCCACCGGCTGAGCCGCCTCGACGTGAACGAGCTCACCGAGCACTCCTTGGCCGGCCTCGCACGCGGCATCGCCGACCTGCCTCCCGATCTCGCCACGCGCGTGCACGTGCATCCCGGCTCGGCCGAGCACAACGCGGCGCTCGTGCGCGGCGCCGACGTCGTCCTCGTCGATCCGCCGCGCCGCGGGCTCGATGCGGACGTGCTCTCGGCGCTCCTCGAGGCTCCGCCCCGAAGGCTCATCTACGTGAGCTGCGGGCTCGACGCGTTCTTGCGCGAGGCCGAAGCGCTCCTCGCGCGGGGCCGCCTTTCGCTTCGCTCCCTCGAGGTCTTCGCGCTCTTCCCCTACACCGAGCACGTCGAAACCCTCGCGGTTTTCGAGCGCCGCGCCGATGGCGGCGACGCGTCGTCCGCATCCGGGTGCGACGAAACCGGCGCCGCCCTCTGACGAGCGCCAAGCCGCGCCGATGGCGGCGACGCCTCTCGTCGTCCGAGCCCGGTGCGGCGCCGAAACCGACGCCGCCCTCTGACGATTTCTGCCGGGCGGGAGCCCCGGCAGGGGCTCACCCGCCGTCGCGTCCCAGCTCGACCCCGCTCTCGAACTGGTCGGCCTTGGGGGTCGGCAACGCCTCGCCGTTGGGACCATCGCGGCGCACGACCATGGTCGTGCGCGAGGTCGTGTCCGGGTTCTCGCGCGCGAGGACCGTGATCACGTTGATCCCGGGCTGGAGCTCGGCGTCGAAGGAAAAGCGAAGCTTCGTCGGATCGGCTGCCTTCTTGTTCGACTGGTAGTACACCTTGCGCGGTCCGACGAAGACCACCGCGTCCATCACACGGTCCGCGTCCTGCGCCTCACCCTCGATGCGCACCCGCGACTCGCGCGTCGCGAGCTTGGCGGGCTTCACCTCGAGCAGCGGCGGCGAGTGGCTGAGCAACGGCCGGAACACCACCTTCTGGGCACCGTTCGCCTCGCGCACGAAGCGGCTCTCGACGAACCCGAACCGATCCTGCCCGAGGCTCACCTTCGTGTACGGCCCGAGCGTGCCGACCCGCTCGAGCACCGAGCCCTTATCGAGCTCGCCCACGACGGGAGCCGTCGCCACCGGCTGCCCGCGGAGCGGCGCGGACGCCGTAGTGGCCACCTTGCCGCTCGCCGGCTGGAGAACGAGCGGGCTCTGCGCGACGGGGAGCTTCAGCTTTTCGCTCGAGACCACCCGGAGGTCCCGATCGACGACGCTCAGCTCGAGGTGGATCGAGTCCTCCTGAAGCACGTCCAGGACGTCGAACGTAAACTCCACGCTTCGAACCTGGTTCGGCTTGAGGTTCGAGACGTCGAAGCGGCCCGCGTGGAGCAACAGGCCGTCCCCCGTGAGGTTCCGCAGGTTCGCCTGCGTCTCGTACGAGGTGCCCTTGCCGACGTTCTTCACCGTCATGTAGATCGTCGCGCCTTCGCCGCGCGCGATCTGCCCGTCGCCGTTTCCGGGGCGGTTGTCGACGATCTGGTACGTGTAGGCGAAGATCGGCTCCGGCAGCGCTTGGATCGTGGGCCGCAGCTCGGCGTCGCGCGGCGGGTCCGCGCCCTCGGCGAAGAAGCGCACGCGCACCACGTCCGCGCGCGGATCGGCGTCGAGCGGGATCTTGCACTTCCGCGGCGCGTTCTCGGGCACGGGCGCCGTGGAGCCCGGCTTCCGCCCGTCCACGTCGCAAAACCCGAGCGGCACCGTGGCCGTCTTCGACTGGCCCGGCTCGATCCGCCCGAAGATGAGCTCGCGCTCGTCGTAGTAGACGCCGTCGCTCTTCGTGATCGCCCGGAGCTGGTACACCGGGACCGCGCCGCGGTTCTTCACGGTCACCTTGAGCGTCATCGGCTCGCCCGCCGTCACCGTGTGACCCGGTCGATCGGTCTCGACCTTCACCTCGTAGTCGGTCGGCTTCAGCCCACCGGGATAGTCCTTGGGCGGCGCGCTCCAGTCGATGCCGAGCTTCTGCAAGTCGCGGCTGACCTCCTCGAGCTCCGTCTGCTGCAAGCGCTCGAGGTGGGGCTTGATGGCACGCAGCTGATCGCTGCGCTTGCCGGGCGCGCTCTTCTGAGCGATGTCGCGCGCCACCTGGATCGGGAAATCGAGACGGAACTCGTCGTCGATCTCGCCGCCGCGCTCGCGGATCTCGGCGCGTTCCGACTCCGGCAGGTTGTACCGAAGCTGGAAGAACGGCTGATCCGTGCTGCGCCGTGCTGCGCCGGCGAGGCTCTTCGTGAGATCCCGCTCGCGGAACGAGCGCTCCGAGCGGAACAGATCCATCTCCAGGGTGTCGGCCGTCATCGGGTCGAGCTCGATGTCCGGCGTCACACCGACTCCCTGAATCGAGACGTCACCCGGCGTCAGATACTGGGCGATCGTGAGCTTGAGCGCCGCGTTCTCCGGGGTGACGCGCGGGAACACGAGCTGCACGGTTCCCTTGCCGAACGTCGTCTGGCCGACGATGATCGCCCGCTCGTGGCTCTTGAGCGCGCCGGCGACGATCTCGCTCGCGCTCGCGGAGAACTCGTTCACGAGCACGACCAGCGGATAGGCCGGCTCGGTGCCGCGCCGGACGGCGCGCTTCTCGTCGCGCCCCTCCGCGGTGCCGACGGTGGAGACGATCACGCCGTCCTCGAGGAAGCGATCGGCCACGCGCGCCGCTTGCTCGAGCAATCCACCGGGGTTCCCGCGAAGGTCCAGCACCAAGCCGCGCAGGCGCTCCTTCTTGTTCAGCGCGGCGAGCTCGGCGTCGAGCTCGTCGGAGGTGCTCGCCTGAAACTGGCGGATGCGCACGTAGCCGATGCCGTTCGCGAGCGGCCGCGACTCGACGGATTTTACCTGGATCTCCTCGCGCACGAGCTCGAACGGGCGCGAGCCTTGCCAACCTTCGGGCCCGTCGCGGTGGACCCAAATCGTGACCTTGGACCCCGGCTTGCCGCGGAGCCGACTCACGGCGTCGTCGAGCGGCATGTTGAGCGTCGACTCGTTGTTGATCTTCGTGATCCGATCGAGTCGTTTCAGGCCCGCGCGCCCCGCCGGAGTGCCCGGCATCGGACGCATGATCGTGAGCTGCTGATCGCGGATCGAGATCACGATACCGAGGCCACCGAAGTGCCCGGAGGTGGACAGGTTCATCTCCCGGTAGGCGTCCGGACTCAAGAAGACGCTGTGCGGGTCGAGCGTGCGCAGCATGCCGTTGCACGCGGCGTATTCGACCTCGCGCAGATCGATGTCGGTGTCCTTGAGGTGCTTCTGGAGGAACGCGAACACCTCACGCAAACGCGCGGCCACGTCCCACGGGCCCTGCACGTTGTCGATGCGGAAATCGGCGGACTCCGTGTCCACCTGCACGGTCACCTTCGGCGACTTCTCGTCGTAGCGCACGATCACCTGCGCTACTTCGCGCTGGATCTGGTTGAGCGCGCTCAAGAACATCTGTCGCGGTTTCACCCGCGAAGGGTCCACGTACTTGCCGCGGATCGTATTGAGCGTCTCGTTGACCGCGGTGAGCTGGGTCAGGTCGTACGGGGGACGCGTCGCTCCCGGCGTGGTGACGGCGTGCGCCGCCTCGAGCCCAGTCCACAGGCCGCCCCAGCCGAAGTGCAGCGCGAAGTACGACGCCAGGCCGAAGACCCCGAGCGCGACCAGCGCGCGGCCGATGCGTTCCAGAATCCGCATGCGGCGAGTATAACGTGCCCCTCTCGACCGCGCTTCCGCCGCGGCGGATTCACTCGGCGCGGACCTTCGGACCCGCGGCGCCTTCGAGCGCCCCTTCGGCGCCTTCCGCCGCGGTCGCCCGGTCCGGATCCTCGACCCGCGGCGCCGGGCCGTCGCGGCGGATGGAGTAGCGAACGAGCGCGCGCAGAGCGCGATTGCGCTCCACGTTTCCGAGCACCAGCTTCAGGTCCTCGTACACGGACGGATCGACGAGCAGCGCCCCGAGCGTCCCCTTGCCCGAGCGCAAGCCGGCGGTGATCGCCTGGAGGTCGGCGCTCGCCCGCGTCAGGTTCTCGACGAGCGCCCGCCCCTCCGGACCGCCGTAGAGCACGCTGCGCGCGAGGCCGTCCCCGTCGCGAATTCCCTGGAGCGTCTTCTCGATCTCCTCGGCGGCACCGCCGAACTGCGCGAGCGCACGGCTCCCCTCCTCGCCGTAGATGACCTCGTGCAACAGGCCCGGCCCCTCCTGAACGCGCGCGAGCATCTGGTTGATGCCCTGCGTCGCCCCGGCGAGGTTCGCGCTCGCCCGCTCGAGGTTCGCGACCGTGTGCGACAAGCGCTCGGCTTCCTCGGGGTCGCGGAACAGCTTGCCCACGTATCCCTCCCCACGATCTACGGAGGCGAGGATCCGGCTGAGCGAGGCGATGCCTTGCTTGAGGTCGTCGTGGAGCCCCGGCTCGGCGAGCGACTCCGTCGTGCGCTCGAGGTTGCCGACGACCCGCTCGACGTGGCCCGAGATGATGCCCAGGCGACTCATCATCTGCGAGAGATCGTTGCCCGACCGGGAACGGATTTCGGAGCCCGGCGGCAGTGCCGGCTTGTTCGAGCTGCCGACGCTGATCGTGATCATCTTGTCGCCGAGGAGCCCCTTGCTCTCGATCATCGCGACGCTGTCCTCGCGAATCCGGCGCGCCTCCTCGGTGACGATGGCCATGCGCACGTAAATGCGAGCGTCGTTCGCGTTCTCGCCGTAAGCCACCTCGGAGACGCTGCCGATATCGACGCCGCCCATGCGCACGGGCGAGCCGCGGCGCAGGCCTTCGACGTCTTGGAAGACCGCGTAGTACGCCTCCTTGCTCGCGAAAACGCGCCGTTCCTCGCCGATCAAGAAAATCACGAGGGCGAGCACGCAGAGTCCTGCGAGCACGAACGCCCCGACCTTCACCTCGCGTGCTGCCATGGTCGAACCGAACGATTGTCCCCCATCCGGGAGCTCCCGTCACGGACGGGAGTTGGCCAATAGGCCGAAATACCTGGGTGTGTGTCAGACATCGAGCAACGACGCCCCGTTGGTCGCGATCACCTTCGCGTACCAGTGCGCAGAGTCCTTAGGGATGCGCCGCTGCGTCGCGTAGTCGCAGAAAACCAAACCGAAACGGTGCTTGTAGCCGTGCGCCCACTCGAAGTTGTCGATGAACGACCAGTGGAAATAGCCTTCGACGGGCACCCCGTCGGCGATGGCGCGCCCGAGCTCGATCAGGTGGCGGGCCGTGAAGTCGATGCGATCGGGGTCGTGCACTCTGCCGTCCCGCGCCACCCAATCCCGGCACGACAGGCCGTTTTCGGTGATGACGACCGGCTTTCGGTAGCGCTCCCAGTAGAAACGGGGGCCCCAGTAGGTCACCTCGGGAGTGACGTCCCACTCGAACGCCGTGATCGGGGACCCGACGCGGGGTGGCACGAGCTCGGGGCCCTGCGCACCGGCGCGCACCGGCGTCCCTTGGTAGAGGTTCACACCGAAGAAATCGAGCGGCTGGGCGATGAGCTCGAGGTCTCCGTCCTCGATCCTCGGCGCGTCGGCCCCGAACAGCGCGAGCCCATCTTCCGGGTAGCGGCCGAGGTACACGGGATCCATCCACCAGGTGTTCGTCCACGCCGAGCGCACCCACACCGAGTGCGTCCGCGCGCGCGCTGCCTCCACGTCCGCGTCCCCGCGCGTCGCGGGAAGGCTGGTGAGACCCACGGGCGCGAAGCCGATCCGGAGCGGCTGCCGCGCGGCGGCGCGGAGCGCCTGAACGGCGCGACCGTGCGCGAGCAACGCGTGGTGTCCGGCCCGCAGCACCTCCGCGAACGCGAGGCGATCGCCCGGCGCGTGCCGGCCTTCGTCGTGCCCCGCGCCGATGAACACCTGAGGCTCGTTCAGGGTCATGAAGTGGCGCACGCGATCGGAGAGGCGACGCGCGACGAGCTCGGCGTACTCCGCGAACCATTCGACCGAGTCTCGGTTGAGCCAGCCGCCGCGGTAGTAGAGCTCGAGCGGGAAGTCCCAGTGAAAGAGCGTGACCCACGGGGCGATTCCCGCGGCGAGCAACTCGTCCACGAGCCGATCGTAGAAGGCGAGCCCCGCTTCGTTGACGCGCCCGATCCCGGCGGGAAGCACGCGCGGCCAGGAGATGCTCAGGCGATACGCCTTGAGCCCGAGCTGCTTCATGAGCGCCACGTCCTCGCGATAGCGGTGGTAGTGGTCGCACGCCACGTCCCCGTTCTGGCCCTGCCACACCGCGCCCGGCTTGCGGCAAAACATGTCCCACGTGGACGGCCCTTTGCCGTCGTCGCGGGCGGCTCCTTCGATTTGGTACGACGCCGCGGCGGCGCCCCAGGCAAAGTCGGCAGGGAATCGAATGGACGTCATGGGCGGGGAGGACGCTAGCACGGCGTTCTGGGGACCGAGGAGCTCCGGTGTGTCAGCTATTCAAGAGCTCCTCGACGCTCTCTTTCACGGGGGCCCGACCGGCGATGAAGTCGGCGACCCGAGGGTCGGGCGCCGCCCGAAACTCGTCGATGGTCCCGACGCAGATGATGCGACCACCGTGCACCATCGCGACCCGGTCGCTGATTTCGAAGACGCTTTTCATGTCGTGAGTGACGACCACGCTCGTGATGTTGAGCTTCTCCTGGAGACCCATGATCAAATGGTTGACGCGGGCCGTGTTGATCGGGTCGAGGCCCGTCGTGGGCTCGTCGTAGAGCACCACCTCGGGCCGCACCGCAATCGCCCGAGCGAGGCCCACGCGTTTGCGCATGCCCCCCGACAAATCGGCCGGGCGCATCTGCTCGATCCCCGGCAGGCCGACGAGGCTGAGCGCCCAGGCCACCCGCTCCCGGCGCTCTTCGACGCTCATGCGGTCCCGAAAGTGCTCCTCGAGACCATACGCGACGTTCTCGCCGACCGTGAGCGAGTCGAACAACGCCCCGCTCTGGAAGAGCATGGCGATGCGTTGCCGAAGGACCGCGAGGTCGCTCTCGCGCATGTCGTTCACGCACTTGCCATCGAACCAAATCTTGCCGGCATCGGCGCGCAAGAGGCCGATCAGCATCTTCAGCATCACACTCTTGCCGACCCCGGAACCACCGACGATCGTCAACACCTCGCCGCGACGAACCGTCAAGTTGAGGCCCGAGTAGACGACCTTCGGGCCGAACGCCTTCTTGACGCCCTCGAACCGCACGAGATCGTCCGACATCGTGCGAAAGGCTAATCCCTCGGCCCGGAAATGCATTCCTGATTTCTCGGCCGAAGCCTGCGGTTGACGCCGAAAGGGGCCCGGATCCCGGCACGCGCCCCCGGTGGCGCGGACCGGCCGAGCGCCGAGCCGGAGCGGGACGAGCCCACAAATTGTATGCTGCGCCTCGCCACGGGTCGCATGGCGAGTCCAACCCCCGTTCCCCCGTCCAGAAGCTCGCTCCTCGCGGGCGCCTTCCCCATGCTGGGCGCCCTGGCCAGCATCGCCTTCGCGTTCTCCCTGCATGCGCCGGACGACGGGCAGTCGACTCGGGATTTCGGGACCAACCTGCTCCAGCCGATCAGCGTCGCCGTGTTGATACAGGCCGCGCATACCTTGCTGCTCAGCGTGCTCTGGATGCGCGCGCCGCGTTGCGCGAGGGCTTGAAGGCCGCGCAAGGCGAGATCGTGGTCACCATCGACTCCGACAGTGTGGTCGAGCCGACCACGGTGCTGCCGATCGTGGGCTTCACGGTCTCGACGTTGCGGGGTTCTGTGCGTCCTGTACGTCCTCATCGGCCTGCCCTGGCTCTTGAGCTCGAGCCTGACCGAGCTCGCGCGGGCGACGATCGCGCTCCTCGTCTGCGCGACCTTTACCGCGCTCTACTACTTGCGTATCGAGCGGAGCTTCCGGTTCTTGTACGGCGTCGCCTACGCCGTTTTCAGCTTTCTGTGCCTGCAGTGGATCCTCCCCTGGGCCATGCTCACCGTGCGGGACGAGCGCTGGGGCACGCGCTGAGCTCCGCGCGACCACTCCCGCTGCTTCCTCCGCCCGGCGGTCGGCCTCCCCGGGCGAGAGGGTCAGCGCCACCCCCGTCACGTCGAACTGGTGTCGGAACACGCGCGCGGCGATGCGACGGAGCTCGCGCGCGCTCTCGACCCCGCCTGCCGCGAGCGTACGGAGCACCGCCCCTCCGGGGCTCGTGGGCTCCGCGATCTCCGACTCGACCCAGACGCGCAGCGGGGAGCCTTCGCTCTCTTTCTGCGCGGAGATCTGCACGTCGGTTTCGTGCGCGGGCCTCTCCAGGAGCCATCGCTGGTCTCCGAGGTGGTGCGTCGCGAACGATTGATGCTCGCGCTGCCACCAGATCATCCGCTGACCGGCTGCGAGCAGCTCGAGCTCGTCCGCGTGAGCCGGGAACCGTTCGTCTTCTTTCCGCGCGCCCGCGGTCCGGCGTTCTTCGACTTCTTGATGGGGTTCTGCCGTAGCTCGGGGTTCTCGCCGCGGATCGTGCAAGAAGCTCCTCAGGTGGACGTGCTCTCGCTCGTCGCAGCAGGGTTCGGCGTCTCCATCGTGCCGGATTCGGTTCGCGAGATTCGCCGCGACGATATCGCGCTCCGCCCCCTGCTCGACTCTCCCGTCTCCGAGCTTCGCCTCGTCTGGCACAGCGACAATCGCTCCCCGGCCGTGGCTCGCTTCATCGACGTCGTCCGCCGCGTCGGCGTGCGGTCGCGGCGAGACCGGAAGCGACGAACGAGGACGGCGTGACCGCCAGCCGTCACCGCGGAGAGTGACCGGAGGACGACGTTGGAGCGCAACCCGAGTCGAGCACCTGCTCGATACGCAGCTCCACCGCGTCACCGCCACGGTATCGATCGGGACGCAGGCGCCCGACCAGGGTGACGCGCTCCCCGAGGTCCGCCGCCTGGTCCCCCATTTCCACGCCGAACCCGGCGAGGCGCGATCCCGAGCCGAGCTCGAGCTCGACCTTGAGGTGCCCTCCGCTCACCGCCCGCGCGGCGACCAGCGCCCCTTCGACCACCACCTCGGGCGCCGGGTTCTCCGGCCCGCACGGCTCGAGGAGGGCGAGATCGGCGAGCACGCGCGCCGGCGTGTCGCTCGCTTCGAGCCAAACGCGCGCTTCGTTTCCGGACGCGGGCTCCGAGCCAGGGCCCTCGAGGCAGGCCGGAACGGCGACCTCGAACGCCGCGCGCAGATCGGAGAGGCGTGCCGCCTCCACCTCGAGCCCCGCCGCCGCCTGATGCCCGCCGAAGCGCACCAGCGTGTCGCGGCAACGAGCCAGGGCATCGTGGAGTCGGTATCCCGCGGGCCCGCGCACCGAGCCCCGACCCACCCCCTTGTCGAAGCCGACCACCCCCACCGGGCGTTCGAAGCGCGACGCGAGGCGCCCGGCGACGATGCCGACGAAGCCGGGGTTGCAGTCCGGTTGCCCCAACA
>CAYYWA010000210.1:0-10165 GCA_964475255.1 uncultured Sorangium sp. | reverse complement strand
GCCGAGTCTCCACCACCCCGCCCGGCGCGTACCCCTCGCCCACCGGCAGCTCGGTGCCGCGCTCGACGAGCACGGCCAACTTTCGGCTTTCGTAGCATTCGAACAGGCGATGCAAGAAGTCGATCGAATTCTGTTTGAGAATACCGACGACCTGCCGAGTCGCCTCGGCGTGCCCAGAAACAGCAAGGGTGCTCATGGCCCGGGTTTCAGAGACCGATCTGCACGCTGCGAGCGCCCTCTCGAATGCGCTCGCCGCTCTGGGGAACGTTCTCGGGCCGTGCGCGCACCTCGGCAAGCTCCGCCTTCAGGATCTCGGCGGTCCGAGGTGAAATCTGCTCGGTGAGGATGTCGTGGTGCATGCAATCGAGTTGCACGACGGACAAGCTGCCGCGGATCAGCGAGCGCCAACCGTTCGACTCGTGACTCCTGTAGCCGATGCCGTCCGTCGGCCCGGGACGGAACGTCGAGCGAATCAGGAGCACGTGACCGCAATACGGTTCCGGCACGTAGTGCTCGATCGCTTCGAGGAAGGCGACTTCCACCGCCTCATGGCGATACTCGAAACGATGGTGACGCGCCATCTTCGCGCGCACGAACTTGCGAACGCGAGAAAGCTCGAGGTCGAAGCGGGAGATCAACCGAGCACGGAAATAGTCGATGCCGTAGCGGCGCGCGTTTTCGACGTGAGCCGCGACGCGCTCACGCAGACTCCACGAGGGGAGCGTCGGGTTGACCGTGTCGAACAGCACCAAGAGCGGCACGCTCTCGCCGAGCGCGACGAGGCGCTGCGCGAGCTCGTACGCCGCGAGCCCGCCCGCCGAGTACCCGGTGAGGTAGTACGGCCCGCGCGGCTGGATTTCGCGCACGTGCTCGAGGAACTCCGCCGCCATGTCCTCGATGCGTCGGTGCGGCGGGAGCTGCCCGTCCACGCCCCGGTGCTGCAGCCCGTAAAAGGGCTGATCTTTGCCGAGCGCCTTGGCCAGGTGGCGGGCGTTCATCGGGTTTCCACCGATGCCGGCGACGCAGAAAATCGGGGGGTGCGTGCCCGAGGGCTCGATCGGGACGAGCGTGGTCCAGCGCACGGCCTGCGCCGTCGTGGGAGCGGCTTGGAGCTCGCGGATGCGCATGGCGAGCGCGCCCAACGTGGGGCATTCGAACAACGCCGCGAGCGGCAGCTTCAACCCGCGTGACTGGTTGATCTCGTTGAAGATCCGCACGGCGAGCAACGAGTGCCCGCCGAGATCGAAGAAGTTGTCCGTGAGCCCCACGCGCGGCACGTTCAGCGCGCGCGCCCAGATGTCGGCGAGCTCACGCTCGAGCGCGTCCCGCGGCAGAACGTGCTCGGCGCTCACCTCGGCGCTGGCGGCCGGCTCCGGGAGGGCTTTTCTGTCGACCTTGCCGTTCGGCGTGAGAGGGAGCGCCTCGAGCTCGACGATGGCCGAGGGCAGCATGTGATCCGGCAGCTCCGCGGCGAGCCGCGCACGGAGCGCGTCGTGACCCGCGTATCCGGCGGCCTTCACCAGGTAAGCGACGAGCCGCTGGTCGGACGCGTTTCCGCGCGCCACCACGACCACGTCCGAAACGCCGGGCTCCTTGCGGACGACGGACTCGATCTCGCCGAGCTCGATGCGGTGTCCGCGCACCTTCACCTGGAAATCGTTGCGCCCGAGATAGACGAGCGAGCCGTCGGCGCGGAAGCGCACGAGGTCCCCCGTTCGATAGAGGCGCTGCCCGAGGTCCGGGCGAATGCGATTTTCGATGAAGCGCTCGGCGGTGAGCTCGGGGCGCCCGAGATAGCCGCGGGTCACGCCCGGACCGCCGATGCAGAGCTCGCCGACCGCGCCGAGCGGCCCCGGGCGCGCGCGCTCGTCGAGCACGAACACGCACGTGTTCGCGATCGGGCGTCCGATCGTGACGCGCGCGCCGCGCTCCACGATCGCCGTCGTCGACCAGACGGTCGTTTCGGTGGGGCCGTACGCGTTCACGAGCTCCCCGGAGAGGAGCGCCGTGAGCTCGTCGGCGAGCTCTTGTGGAAGCGCTTCCCCACCGACGATGAGCTTCTTCAGCTTGGCGAGCGCCGCGCGGCCTTCTGGCTCGAGCAAGAGGATGCGCGCCTGCGAGGGCGTGCACTGAAAATGCGTGACCGCGTGGCGCTCGATGAGCGCCGGGATCGTGTAGCGCGGGTCGTCGATTTGCCCGAGCACCGTCTCGCCGAGGAGCGCCACGGTGCGCCCGTGACAGAGCGAGCCGAAGAGCTCGAGGACGCTGATGTCGAACGAGGTGCTCGTCCCCGAGAGCCACACGCCCGACGGGTCGAGCCCGATCGGCGCCTGCATCCCGAGGAAGAAGCTGACCACGTTGCGGTGCTCGACCATCACGCCCTTGGGCCTGCCGGTGGAACCCGAGGTGTAAATCACGTACGCGAGCTGGCTCGGCCGCTCCTCGCGATCGAGCCGCGTCGTCGGCAAGCTCGAGAGCTCGGCGGCATCGCGATCGAGCAGCAAGAGCTCGGGGGGATCGCTGAGGTCGCGCGCGAGATCCTCGGTGGCGAGCAGCACCTTGGCCCGCGAATCCGAGAGGATGTACGCGATGCGGTCCGGCGGGTACGTGGGATCGAGCGGCACGTAGGCTCCGCCCGCCTTGAGCACGGCGAGCAGCGCCACGACGAGCTCGACGCTCCTCCGCAGACACACGCCGACCAGCACGTCCGGGCCGACGCCGCGGGAGACGAGCGCGTGCGCCACCTGGTTCGCACGCCGATCGAGCTCCTCGAACGAGATGCGGACGTCCTCGAACGACAGCGCCGGGTGCTGGGGCGAGCGATCCACCTGCCGCTCGAAGAGCCGGTGCACCAGCGCCGTTTGCTCCCACGCCGCCTGCGTGTCGTTGAAGGCGTAGAAGAGCCGCTGCTCGTCCTCGAGCGCGATGACCGGCACGTCCTCGAGCGCCGCGTCCGGGTTCTCGGCGACGGCCTCGAGGATGCGCCGGAGGCTCGCCCCGAACCGCGCGGCGGTCTCCGGGTCGAACACGTCCGAGAGGACCTCGACGGTGATCTGCAGGCGCTCGCCGTGATCCTCGAGCCAGAACGAGATGTCGGTGCCGGCCCAGCCCGGAAAGTGCGTGCGGTACTCGACCTCGAGCTCGGCGATGCGCGCCGCGCGGCCCGTCGTGTCCTGGTAGCTGAACAGGACCTGATAGAGCGGGGTGCGGTTCGACTCGCGGCTCGGCTGGAGCGTCTGCACGAGCTCGTCGAACGGCGTGTGCTCGTGCGTGATCGCCTCGAGCGCCGTGTCGCGCACGCGACGCAGGAGCTCCGAGAACGAGCCCCCGGACGGCACGTCCGAGCGCACGACGACCGTGTTGATGAACATGCCGATGAGCGAGCGCGCTTCCTCGCGCGCGCGCCCCTGGGTCGGCATGCCGATGCCGAAGTCCGACTGGCCCGTGTACCGCGCCAGCAAGAGCTCGGCCGCGGCGAGCGCGACCATGTTCAGGGTCGCCCCGCGCGACGCCGCCATGCGCCGGAGTCGCGCCACCAAGCTCGGCTCGAGCCACAGCTCGTGGAGCGTGCTCCGCCCCGTGAGCTCCTGGGGACGCGGCCCATCCGTCGGCAGCTCGAGCACGCCCGGCATCCCCGAGAGCCGCCGCTTCCAGTACTCGAGGTGCGCCGTTTGCGCGGGGCTCGAGAGAAAATCGACGTGCCAGCGGACGTAGTCCGCGAAGCGAACCGGTGGAGCGTCCGGGGCCGCGTTGCCCGAGAGGTGCGCCTCGTAGATGAGCTTCAGGTCGCGCAACAGAAGGTCGTGCGAGAACCCATCGAACACGACGTGATGCGTGACGTAGTAGAGCAGGTGCTCGTCGGCGGAGACTCGGATCAGAAAGAACCGAATCAGTGGCGCGGAGCGCAAGTCGAAGGGCCGATTCGCTTCCAGAGCGCAGAACGCGTCAATCGCCTGATCGCGCTCACCCTCGAGCGGATGCGACAGGTCCACTTCCTCGAGCGCGAGCTCGACGTTTTGCACCACCTGGCACGGACGCCCCTCGACGCTGATCACCGCGGAGCACAAGGCCGGGTGGCGTCGCCCGAGCTCGGCGACCGAGGCGCGCAACGCCGAAACGTCGAGCGGACCCTTGAGCCGCACCGAGAACGGCAGGTTCAGAAAGAGCGCCGGCGGGTGGAGCTGATCCAGGAACCAGAGCCGGTGCTGAGCGCGAGACAGCGGCGCCGGGACCGCGGGATCGCCGGGCACGAGCGGCGGAAGGGGTTGCTGTACCGGTTCCCGCGCGCTCGCGAGGATCTCGATCAGCGCGTTGCGCTCCGCCTTCAGGCGAGCCGTAAGCTCGGGGGTGAGGGCTCCGCGCGGGGCGTTGACCCGCAGCCGATCGCCGTCGAGCGCAAGCTCGACGCCTCTCGCAGAGAGCTCGCGCAAGAGACTGACGACGCTCACAGAACGAACTCCTCCCGGTCTTCCTGACTCCCGGTGTCTCCCCGCACCTCGATCCCGCTGCGCACGGTCAGCGCCGCGTCGACGAAGTCGGCGAGGGCCCCGACCGTGGGGGCGGAGAAGACGACCCGAAGCGGGATCTCCACGCCGAAACGTCGCTTGATCTCGGTGACCAGCGTCACGACGAGCAGCGAATGCCCCCCGAGCGAGAAGAAGTCCTCGGTGACGCCGATCGGCCTCTGGTCGAACAGCTTCTCCCAAATCTCGACGATGGTCCGCTCGATGTCCGTCGACGGCGCCACGAGCTCCGCTTTGCGCGTGCGCGAGCTCGGGCTCGGCAACGCCTTGCGATCGACCTTGCCATTCGCCGAGATGGGGAACGCCGGAAGCACGATCACGTGGCTCGGCACCATGAACTCGGGCAGCTTCCGAGCGAGCTCGTCGCGGACCGCGTCCTCGTCGAGCGAAACACCCCGCTTCGGCACGACGTACGCGACGAGCGATTTTTGCCCGGACGCATCGACGTAGGCCGTGCAGAGCGCGTCGCGCACGCCCTCCAGGGAGCCGAGCACGGTCTCGATTTCACCGAGCTCGACCCGGAATCCTCGAATCTTCACCTGGAAGTCGGCGCGCCCCAGAAACTCCATGGTGCCGTCGTTCCAGTAGCGCGCGAGGTCGCCCGTCTTGTAGATACGCTCGCCCGGCCGGAACGGATCGGGCAGGAAGCGCTCTCGCGTGAGCTCCTCCCGGTTCAAGTAACCGGCGGCGAGACAGGTCCCGCCGATGTACAAGTCGCCGGCGATGCCGGGGGGGAGCGGCCGCATCCGCGCGTCGAGGACGTAGTAGCGGGCGTTCTGGATCGGATACCCGTACGGGATCGACGTCCAGCTCGGGTCCACGCTGTCGACGTGGAAGTAGTTCGACCAGATCGCCGCTTCGGTGGCGCCTCCGAGGCTCTTCACCGAAACTCCCGCGAACGTCTTCGCCAGCGCACCGGGCAGCCAGACCGGGATCCAGTCCCCGGAGAGCATCACCAGCCGCAACGAGGAAGACGGAGCGCTCTCCGGGAAAAACGGCGCGAGCCGCGAGAGGGCCGGCGGAGCCGAGTCCCAAATCGTGACGCCGGGCTCGCTGAGCTTTCGCACGAGCTCGGTCGGCTCGGCCAGGAGATCCACGGACGCGATCTCGACCGAGGCTCCCGCGCCGAGCGCGCCGAAGACGTCATAGACGGAGAGGTCGAAGCCCGGTGACGTGACGAACAACAGGCGATCGGCCTCGGTGACGCCGAACGTGCGATTCACCCAATCGAAGGTATTGAGAACGGCCTTGTGAGTGAGCACGACGCCTTTCGGCTTGCCCGTGCTCCCGGAGGTGTAGATCGCGTAACAGACGTCGGTCGGCAACGCGCGGCGCGCCGGGCGGGCCGCCGATGCGGCGCGCACCTCGGGTCCGTCCACGAGCAGGAGCGAGCGCCCCTCGCCCGCGCGTGCGGCGAGCCCCGAGGACGCGAGCACGGCCACGCAGCGCGCGTCGTCGATCATGAACCGCGCGCGGTCTTCCGGGTACATCGCGTCGATCGGGACGTATGCGGCGCCCGACTTCGCGATACCGAGCATCGCGATGGGCAGATCGAACCCACGCTCCACGAGCAAGGCGACGTACTGCCCGGGCGTCACGCCCCGAGCGATCAGCGCGTTCGCGATGCGGTTCGCGGCTTGCTCCACCTCCGCGAACGTCAGGGTGCGCCCCTCGCTCACGAGCGCCACCGCGTCGGGCCGGCGCTCGGCTTGCGCCTCGAACGGCTCGTGGATCAGCAGGTGATCCGGGAACGCCCGCTCGGTCGCGTTCCACTCGAAGATTTGACGGTGCCGCTCCGCCTCGTCCAAGAGGTCGACCGCCGCGAGCGGCCGCTCCGGATCGCCGACCACCTTTTGCGCCACGCAGGCGAGGTTCTTGGCGAGCGCTCGGAGCTTGTCTTCGCCGAGCCGCCCTTCCAAGCGAACGGTAGCGCCGTCTACGCGAAGCCCCACGAGCGCCCCGCACGGCAGCGCGGCGTCCCCCAGCACGAGCGCGGCCTGTGAGAGCTCCCCTTCGACGAGCGCGGCCTGGCCTTCGGCGAGGTTCGGGTGGCGCGCCACGAGATCGAACACGAACGCCGCGCGCTTCGCAGCGGCGTCGAGGGCGCGCGCCGTCGACTCGACGAGCGCGGAGAACCCTCGCTCGTCCTCGAGCGAAAGCGCGAGCGGGACCGACGGATAGAGCAGCGGCTCCGCCGGAGCGAAGCGCGCGCGGGCGGGGCCGTGCACGAGGGCGAGATCGAAGTGCGTCTCCCGTGCGATCGAACCGAGGAGGAACGCGAACGCGCTCGCGACCGCCTCGACGAACCGGCCCTCGAAGCGGCCGCCGAAATCCGACGGAAGCTCGACGGGGACGGCGCTCACCGAATCCGTGATGCCGTCGAGCGAGAGCTGGAGCGGAGCCCGCCGAGACAACGCGGCGACGGAGGCCGGCTCGACCTCGGCGAGGGCGCGCGAGAGCGGCGCGCAGGCGGCGCGGCGCGCTCCATCGAGCACGGTGCCCGGCGCGATGCCGAGGAGGGACGCCGCTTCCTCGAGGGTGAGGGCCTTGCCGGCGAGCGTCGTCGCGCGGAGCACGCGCAGACAGCCGGCCCCGGTCGCGATGTCGATCCCGGAAGCACCGACGCCCAGCACCGTGCCGGGTGTCCCATGCTCGTCGGTGACCGCGCTCTCGCGCACGATCACCGCGCGATCGCCGTGGAGGACCTTGGCGGCTCCGAAACGATTCGCGTACGGACCGAAGTCACACGCGCGCACGATGCGATCGAGCTCCGCGGCGGGCCGCGCGAAGTCGAGGATGGCGAGCGCCGCCGGACGATCGTGTCGCGAGAACACGAGCCGCTCCACGTCCGTGCGCTGAGGCGTCCCTTCGAGCTTCCCCGTCTCGAGTCGGTGCACCACGGCCTGGAAGCTCTCGAGCGCGAGCGCCGCGTTCTTCACGTTCAGCGACACCGAGGTCTCGCGGGGATCGAGCGCGTAGTCGCGGCGCTCGAGGATGTCGCCCTCGTCGAGCCCGGCGGTGATGTGATGCCAGACCAGCGCGTGGCTCGCTTCACCGTTCAGGATGGCCCAAGCCGAGCCATTCATGCCGGCATACCGGGGCAACGGTCCGTCGTGGTAGTTGACGGCCGCCAACCGGGCTTTGCGAATCACCTCCGGGGCGATCAGCGCCGGGTGCGTGATCGAGAGGAGGACATCGACGGGCTCCCGCTCGAGCACGCCCGGATACTCCGCTCGCTCCACCACGGGAACCCCGGCGTCTTCCGCCCAACGCCGCACCGCGGGGGAGCGGGTGACGATGCCAGCAATGGTGTGGCCGCGCTCGCGGAGAACTTCCGCGCAACGCGAGACCAAAAGTTCCTCACCGAGCAGGAGGCAACGGAGCGGACGAGGCACACCGAACATTATTCTCGTCCTGATAGCACGAAAGGCGGTCGCGAAAGCGCTCATCGCGACCGCCTTCTCCCCGGCGGTTCGTGCTTGACGGGTGTCTCGAATCCGGGCGAGTTTCCGGGGTTTTGTCTCAGGGCGTATAGTGTTTTTTTCGACCGCCGGCGCGTTCGGTCACGGTGAAACCCCGAATGCCGGCGTCCGCCCCCGGGACAGCACCGGACCCGGGAGCGGATACGCCCGAAACGGACTCACTCGGTAGGGCTGAACTCGAACGCGCCGGCGTCCGGCTCCGCAGTCGAGGAACCGTCGCCGTCCACCGGCCGCGGTCGCCCCGTGAAATCCCACGGCGTGGCCGCTTCGGGGCTCGCCGAGTCGACTGCCGGGCTTGATGCCCCGAGCTGGAAATCCTCCCAGGCGCCCGACGGAGACGCCACCACGAATCCCGGGGAGGCCGTGACCAGATTGCCCCGTTCGACGCTGTTGTTGGTGGCTCCGGTGCTCCCGGGGGACGTGCCGGCCACGAGGTTGTTGAAGATGCTGACGCTCCTCGCGGAACCGGAGATCTGAGCCAGGCGCGGCCCCGCGGCGAGGCTCGAGCACGTGTTGTGGATGATGGCGACGCGCGAAGGCGAGGGCTCGACGCCGCGCGACCCCACGCTCATGCAGCTCGTCTGCTGACGGGCGCCACGGAAGAAGACGTTGTCGCGCACGGTGATGTCTTCTCCCGAGAGCGTCAGCGGAACCTGCACCTGATTGCTCGGCAGGAACAGATTGCGCTCGACGATCAGGTCGCGCACGCGCTCGTCGGACTGCGCATTCTGAGGACCGATGGAGACGGTCCAATCGTCGTCTCCACCCTGGAACACGTTGTCCGAGAACACGACGCGCTCCGTGTAGTGTCCCCTCGAGATCCCGCCGGAGGACCAACCCGGGCCGTGCATCTTGACCACGTGCTTCGTCGGAATCGCGCCGCCCATGGTGTTGCTCGAAATCACGGCGCGCTCCGTCCACGGGATCCGGAGCACGTGCTCGCCCGAGTCCTCGTAGACGTTGCCGAGCATCGCGAGCCGCCGCGAAGCGACGAAGAGGAGCGTTCTGACTCCCGACACGTTGCCCATCTCGCAGTCCTGCACGAAGAAGCCGTCGGACAAGTCTTGATCGGTGTTCCCCTGATCGTGCCAGTACTCGATGATGCTCTCCGGGGCCATCACCGCGTGCCCCGTGCCCGTCGTCTTCAGACGCAAGAGCACGAGGTCGCGAGCCATGCCGCCCACATCGACAGCGCCCGAGCTCGAGCCCTGACCCACGATCTCGAGATCCGAAATGCGATAGTCCGAGAAGCGCGGCGACTGGCCCGAGATGCGGAACACCATCCCGCTCGCGTCGATGCGCGGCCGGTTGCCCTCGCCGTAGGCGCCGATCGATCCCGGGCCGGCGCTGTTGATGCCGAGGGAACCGCGGAACGTGTCGCCGCGACGGAGCAGGAGCCGGCGCTTGCTCGCCGCGTAGTCGCGGCCCGCGCTGAGATCCGAGCCCGTGATCTGGCGCGCACCCGTGGGACAACCGCTGAAGTTGCCGCTGCTCGAGAGGCACGCGGTCGCGTCTCCGGCGAACACCCGATCGGGATCCTCGACCTCGATGCTGACCGTCCGCGTCGCGACGCGTCCTTCGGGGTCGCGCGCGTCCACCGTCACCGTGTAGGTGCCGGGTCGCTCGAAGACGTGCGCCGCGAGCGGGCCCTTCGCGTGATTGCGCGGGAGCCCCGATGTCGCGAACTCTCCGCTCTCCGGATCCCCGAAGTCCCAGCAGTACGCGAGCTCGTGGAAGGGACGCTCCACCGCTTCGGCGGTCGTGGACGTCGCCGCGTCGAAGAACACCGCGAGAGGCGCCACGCCGCTCACGCGGCTAGCGGAGATCTCGAGCGCGATCTGTCCGCCCGACGCGGGCACGGCGCCCGGGAAACACGACGACGCCCCGGTGTCGGGACGGAGCGGCTCACCGCCGTCCTCCCCGCCCATGCCTCCCGTGCTCTCGCCGCCCGCCGCTGTGCCGCCGGTACCGCCAGGCGCCATCGCCACGCCGCCCTGCGCGCCATTCGTGGAACTGCTGCCCCCCTGTGCGTCGCTCGCACCGCCCGCGGGGGCGCCTCCGGCAGGCGCGCCGACGCGCGCTCCACCAGCCCGCGTCGCCGCGCCGCCGCGCGCGGCAGCGCCCCCCCGCGCAGCAGCGCCACCGTTGGGCGCCCCGCCC
>CAYYWA010000209.1:0-10186 GCA_964475255.1 uncultured Sorangium sp. | reverse complement strand
GCATCGGGACCGATGGCGAGCGGCGGCAGCACGGAAAGCACGGGCGGCACTCCCGTCGAAGAGGCGCTGCCCGCTCTCCCGGGCACGCGCCAAGAGCACTCGGTGGTCGCGCTTCGCGGCGAGGTCTACGTCATCGCCGGCTTTCTCGGCCAGAGCGTTACGGACAGCATCGATGCGTACGACCCGGTCTCGCAGACGTGGCGAAACGTCGGTGAGGTCCCCGAGGCCATGCAGCACGTGAATGCCGCGGTCGTGAACGACAAGCTGTACATCGCCGGCTACTACTACGGGAGCAGCTTCAGCCAGACGCGGCCCAACGTCTACGAATACGATCCCGACACCGGTGAATGGACGCGAAAGACGGACATGCCGGCGGGGACCGACCGGGCGTCCGCGTGCGTGGCGGTCCTCGACGGCAAGATCTATCTCTTCGCCGGGGCCCGCGGGGACACCGTGGCCGATTCGTCGTACTACGACGTTGCGGCCGACGAATGGCACGCGCTTCCGCCGTTGCCGGAGCCGCGCGAGCACTGCGCCGCGGGCGCGATCGGCGGCAAGCTCTATATCGCCGCTGGCCGGATCGACAGCATCACGGGCGTCCGACCCGCGACCTACGAGTTCGATCCCGTGACGAACGAGTACACGGAAAAGGCGCCGATTCCCACGCCGCGCGGCGGCGTGGCCGCGGGCGTGGTCGACGGTAAGCTCTTCGTCATCGGGGGTGAGGGCAACCCGGATCACCCCCAGGGCGTGTTCCCGGAGATCGAAGCCTACGACCCGAGCACGGATAGCTGGGAATCCTATCCGCCCATGGACATCCCGCGTCACGGCTTCGGCGCCGCCGTGATCGACGATCGCATCTACTTGCCCGGCGGCGCGAACCGGCAAGGGGGCGGCGCCACCACCGAGCACAGCGTCTTCTATTTCGAACCCTGAGCCTCGATTCGGGTTTCCTGGTCGGGGATGGCCGATTCCTCGCGTCGTTCCGCCGCCTTCGCGCCCGTGCTCGCGAGAGCGGTGCTATCGCTGCGCTCGCCGGACGCGAATGCGTCTTTCCAAATCCGCTACGGTCTCGGCCGTCCCTTCCGGTGTCAGCCCGCTGAGCCGAGCTCGGCGCTCGCGCCTCGAGCGCGCGGGCGTTTCTCGGAGGTTCGGAGGGCGAACGCGCCGTCGCCGAGGACCGCCTGCGTTGCGAGAGCGACGATCAAGAACGCGACGTACTCCCAGCCGCCGCCTTCGTTCGTGAACATCCAGCCGTTGCCGAGGTGCGGTTTGAGCGCCCCGACCAGGATCGGAATGAGGCCGAGGGCCACGAGCCGCGTGTGAAACCCGAGGAGCAGCGAGAGGCCGCCGAAGAGCTCGGCGGCGAAGACGGGGTACGCCGTCCACCCCGGAAACCCGTGCGCCTCGAAGAACTGCGCCGTGCCCGGGAGCGTGAAGAGGGCGACCTTGGCGTAGCCGTGAGCGACGAACACCGCGCCGAGGGCGATCCGCAACAGCGTCGGAGCGAGCCCCGCTTTTTCGAGCGAGCCGAGGAAGGACTGAATTCGATTCGACATGAGGAACCTCCCGTGTGCTCGCTGAGCATGGGTTCCCGACAGCGTGCGGAGAAGGCGGCCCACGCGAACGCACTGTTCTCGGGAGAGGACAATCACGGCCGAGCCCATGGCGGCGTCGCGAGCTCCCGCGCGAGGGCGGCGAGGAAGCTCCGGAGCCGCGGCGGTTGCACGCGCCGCGCGACGTGGACCGCATAGACGCCGACCGGCCGCGGCGCGTAAGCCTCGAGCACGCTCACGAGGCGCCCGGAGCGGAGCTCGTCCTGGATCATGAAGCGCGGCAACATGGCGAGCCCCATCCCGGCGATCGCGGCTTCGCGGAGCACGCCGCCGTTCGTCGTCTCGAACCGGGCCGCGACGGGGATCGCGAGGCGCTTGCCGCCGGAATAGAGCCGCCACTCGTCTTCGGCGCGGAGGAGCGAGAAGCGCAGGCAATCGTGGGAGAGCAGGTCCTCCGGGCGTTCCGGTGTGCCGTGCTTCTCGAGATAGCTCGGCGCGGCGCAGACGTGGAGCGACGTCGTGGCGAGCTTGCGCGCGACGAGCCACGAATCCTTGAGCTTCGTTACGCGGATCGCGACGTCCACCCGCTCCTCGACGAGGTCGATCAGGCGATCGTTCACGGAGAGCTCGATCTTCACGTCCGGATGCGCCGCCATGAACCGCGCGATGGGTCCCGCGAGGTGCAGTTGCGCGAACGTCACCGGCGCATCCACCCGAATCACTCCACGGGCCGCGTCGGTCGCCCCGAGAGTGGCTGCCCGTGCACTCTCCAGCATCCGGCTCGCTTGGCCGTACACCGCGAACCCCGCATCCGTCACCGTGATTTTTCGGGTCGTTCGGTGCAGCAGCCGCTCGCTCAGCCGTGCCTCGAGGGCCGCGACTCGCGTGCTCACCAACGACTTCGAGATGCCCAGCGCTGCCGCGGCTCGCGTGAACGAGCCGAGCTCCACCACCCGCGCGAAGCAGAGCAGCGCGAGCAAGTCATCCATCAACGGGTCCGTCACGCGCGCGAGTATGCACGCCCGGCGTCCCGTGTGCCGCGGGGCTCCACGGGGGAAGCCGCCTCCTCGCCGAAGGCCCCCGTCACTGCTCGAAGCTCGGCGTGGCCGCGAAAGGCTCCCGGGCGTCGGATGAAATGGGCGCTGCCGCGACTCCGAGCCGCGCGTTCTGCGGTAGAGTGGCTCGGCTCGGCGCAAGCCTCGGACCCTTCCGGCGATGCAGACCCTTCACTTCGTATCGATTTGGCTGCACATCCTGGCAGCCGCGATCTGGATTGGGGGAATGGTGTTCCTCGGGGTCGTCCTGATCCCCGTGCTTCGCGATCGCTCGCTCGCGGCTCGGTACGGCGAGCTGATCCACCGCACGGGCACGCGCTTTCGCAACGTCGGGTGGGCCTGCTTGTTGCTCCTCGTCGTGACCGGCTTCGTGAACCTCATGCGCTGGGGGATCGGCCTCGATCGCCTGGTCCGCCCCGAGGTGTGGGCCTCCCCGTGGGGGAAGACGCTCGCGGTGAAGCTCACCCTCGTCGGCCTCATCCTCGCTTTGAGCGCCACGCACGATTTCGTCATCGGGCCGAGGGCAACGAAAGTGCTCCGCGAGGCGCCCGGGTCCCCGGAGGCGCGCCGGCTCCGGCGCCTGGCCGGGTGGATGGGTCGGTTGAATCTCGTCCTCGCCGTCGTCGTGGTCGCGCTCGGCACGATGCTCGTGCGCGGCCTGCCGAGATAGCGGTCGGTCGTCCCGAAAGCCGCCGCGTGGCAGCCTTCGGGACGCGACCGAGCTCGTCACTGCCGCCTAGGACTCGATTTCGGGCTGACGTCGGAGGGGAGGCGAAGTCAGTCATCGAGCGCGCCGGCGTCGATCCACGCCTCGATGAGCGCGACCTGCGCGGCCGTGAGCGGGGGGGCGCTCCCTAGCGGCATGCCCGAACCGCACGCGGGATTGACCCCCAGGAGCTTGCTATTGACCTTGTCGAAGAGAAGGCTGTTGGTGGCGTCGTTGGCAACGACGCGCACGAGCTGCGTAGACGCGCACGTGACCCCGGAGGCGCCTGCGCTCGTGCCCTGGGCTGGAACGCCCACCAGGCTCGCGTAGGCAACGGCCTGTGTGCTCATGTCCAGCATGCCGGCGTTGACGCCGCTTCCCCCGGGTCGATGACAGGAGACGCAGCGCTGGGAGATGACGTTCGCGTAAACATTCGTGAACGTCGGGGCCAGCTCCTCACAGGTGACCACGACGGAGCGCATGAGCGTCGTTTCGCACGCTTCGCTCCCGGGAGAGGCGGTGAGCGTGATCTCGATGTCTCCCGGGGTGTCGGGGCAGGTGAAGATGGGGGTCGGGCTCGTGGGATCGTCGAACGTTCCGGCTGGAGCCGTCCAGTTCAGAGTGGGTGTGAGCGCCCCTGCGCTCACTTCGGCGACGAGCTCGATGGGGGAGTTCAGCGAGGTCGCGAGCGGGAAGACGCTGATGGACTCGATGTCGGCGCAAATCTCGCTCGTGCCTTCGATGATGGCGCTTCCGCTGTCGCTCGTGGCCGGGACACAAATCATGTGCACTTCGACCGTCGTCACCTCACCGGCTTCGATATCCATGGTCCGCATTCCCGAGCAGCTCAGCGTGCCGTCGGTGGTGAGGGCGCTCAGCGTGACCGTATATCCCGTGGCGGGCGGCAATCCACCGACCTGGAAGCGCGCGACGTTGGCGAACTGAACGTCGACGCTCCCGGAGCGCAAGAAGTCCGTGCTTTCGTTCGCGATCGTCCAGTCGATGGTGTCGATGGTCACGCCAGGAGCGATCTGGAGCTCGAGATCGATGCTCCCGAGCTGTTCGGCCGATCTATTGGGATCCTCGGCGGCGGAGCACGCCGTGATCGCGACCGTCGCACCCGCCAGAACCAATCGAAACCAATGGGCCAGCGCACGTTTCATGAGGCAGATCCTTTCTCGAACGTCGAGCACAGGGCATGAGTTGCCCTGGACGCGCCCTCTCGCGGACGCCTTTATATCACGGTGATCCGTCGCTTGCGGGCGGGCGGTCCCATCGAGTGTTGAGTACGACGAACCAGATTTCGCGAGTTGCGGAAGAGCGCGCGGCAGCAGCTCTTGGGGCCTCGCGTCGGGTTGGGCGCGTGCGCGCCGAGCGCGCCGTCAGGCGCTCGACGCTGCGGCGCCTCGCTCGTGAAAACGCTCCGCTTCCGCGCGACTCCGTTCGAGTCGAGCCGAGCGATCCGGCGCTCCGGCGGCCCGAGCCGGAGCGGTGAGCCTTGGAGCCGGAGCGGGGAGACGCTACGACGCCGCCGAGGAGGCGCAGGCGTTCACGCTCACTCGGGGTCGTCGCACTTCAGGAGGTAGTTGATGCCCGAGCGGCGGTTGAAGGAAACCTCGAGTCTCCCGACCGTGAACGGTTTTCGAGAGCTCGGGCGACTGGAGGATGCCCCCGCAAGCCGTGCGTTGTTCGTTCGTGATCGTGGCCGCCACGCCGTCGCACTCCAGCTGGGTCTCGTATCCGGGCTGATAGCGCACCGTGTGACTCTTCGTCGAAAGCTCGAGCGCGCGCTCTTCGCCGCCCGCTATGATCGCGTCTGCGTAGCTCGTGCACCACTCGCCGCCGACTTCGATATCGAGCTCGAGCACGAAGCCGTCGTAGCCGGACGGCACGGGCGACCTCCGGCTCCGGCGGGTTTTCCTCGCCGCTCGTCCCAGCGGTGGAGAGATTCGGGAGGTTGCCGGGCGGATCCGGCGACGCTGGATTTGGCTGCTTCCGATGCGGGGTGTCGACCGAGTTGGGAAATGTCGTTTCCTTGCGCGCGGGGACGGGGCGGGGAGTGCGTGCCTTCACTGCGCGCGCGAGCGGCGTTCCCCGTGCGAAGCGACAGAGCGGGTGCAAGAATGCGACTGCGCCGTTTTTTCAGCACCTCGCGCGCGCGGCGGTCACTCTATTGCCATGAGCGTGAAGAGTCCCTACAGCTTCTCTCCTGCGTTTGCCGCCGGCGTCCTGTTCGCGCTGGCCTGCGGGGCCGAGGACGGCGTGCACGCTCCAGGCTCGGGGGGCTCTGCGGGAGCACTTGGCGGCGCGAGCTCGATGGCGGGATCGGGCGTGTCGGGATCGGGAGGAACTCCCTCGGGAGGCGCGGGGACGGCTGGAACGGCAGCTGGAGGCGAGTTCGCGACTGCCGGAGCGGCGGGAATGTCGGGAGGCGCGAACGGTGGGGCGGCTGGCGGCTTCGTCTCCGGCGGTTCCGGCGCGGCGGGGCAGGGCGTCGGCGGCACGAGCTCGGGAGGCTCCGGCGGCGCGCTCAACGGGGGCACGGGCCCCGGTGGCACCAAGGGCGTTCCCGAGGGTGGAGGCGGGAGCGCGGCGGCGAGCGGCGCTCCGGGGTTGGGCGGCGCCGCGGGGATGGGCACCGGAGGCACCAGCTCCGGTGGCAGGGCGCCGAGTGGGGGCGCGGGCGGTAGCGGCGGCACCGGCGGAGTCGGCTCGAGCTATCCGTGCGATGGCGACGCGAGCGGTTACGAAGCGGTCGTCCGGAGCTCCGGCGGCACCTGGACCGCCCAGCGCGGGGGCAACACCGTATACAGCGGCAGCAGCATGGCCGCGGCCATGCAGGCGGCGATCGACAGTCTCACTCCCGGGCGCACGAAAAAAGAGCGCGTGCTCGTCGAAGGCTCGGGCTCCATTCCCAACGACACGCGCGTCGATGTCGCGAGCTACACGGTGCTGAACGTGTGCGGGACCATCGACGTGACGGACGCGAGCGGGAGCGGGGACAGAGCTCCCATCTATGCGCGCGGGCGGACCGACATCGAGATTCCCAACGTGACGATCACCGGCGTGCCGCTCTATGGGATGTTCTTCCGCGACGTCAGCAACCTCCATCTCGGCCGCATCGAGCTCAGGTTGAACGCGGGTCTGGGGATCCGCATCGACAATCACGGCGCCAATCGGAACAACAAGGTGCGGAACATCCGTATCGACGACGTGTACGTCGAGGGCACGAGCGATCAGGGGGTCGAGACCTATGGTGTGGACGGCCTCACGGTGGGCAGGGTGGTCGCTCGCGACACCGGATACTCGGGCTTGCTCTTGAACGACACCATCAACGCCACGGTCGAGAGCGTGGAGGCGGACAACGCCGGCGCTGGCACCGGCTACGCCGCCTTCCGCATCGCCAACGGGGCCGGACGGGTCGGCAACGAGTGGCCGGCGGACAGCATTCGTGTCGGTCAGGTCGTTGCACGAGGTGGGGGGCGCGGGATCTTCTGCGTCTCCGACAGCGGCGGGCTCACGATCGAGCGCGTGGACCTCGCCGATACCGGGAACAACTCGATCCTGCTCGAGAACTGCCACAACGTGAGGATCGCGACCCTCGAGGGTCGGGTGAGCGGCGGCGGTCAGGTGCGCATCGCGCAGCGAACGGACGAACACACCCCCTCGTCCGACATCGTCTTGCAGAACCTCGAGGTGACCGGAACGACGGTTCAGGAAAGCCCCTGCGGGCAAAACATCGTGATTTGCAACATCACGGGCGGCGCCTCCGTGAACGCCTGCTCCGGGACCCTGCGCCCCACATGCACTTAGTCCAGAGCTCTGCCATCCCCTCCGGCAACATCGAGGGCTTGGTCGTTGTTGCACGCCCTATTCGATGATCTCGTCGAGGGCGGGGAAATCGGGGTCGATCGCTTCGAGGCGATAGTAGGCGGTGTTCAAGGGCTCGACCTCGAGGCAGTCGTCTCCGGTGTCCTCGTAGACGGAGCCCGAGTAGGTCTGGCGGACGGCGTACACCGTGACGAGGCGGTCCTCGGACCCGTTTCGCGAACAGAGCGTGCGCTCGACGAACGGGACGAGGCTCGGTGGATCGTCCTCGGACAGGTAGGTGATGGGCTCGCTGCAGTCTTCGTCGGCGTAGTGCAGAACCTCTCGGCGCACGCGCGACGGGATGCACAGCCAGTCGTCCTCGAAGCGCAGCGCGGTGCACGGCGCCTCGGCGGCCGGGTCGTAGAAGAGCGGCGGCCAGTCGTACACCACCGTGAGCACTTCGTCCTCGATCGCGTGGTGGAGGGTTTGCACGGAGCCTTCGCCCCGCGACGCTTCGGTCACCGCGAAGAACCGTGTCCCGTCGTACTCACCTTCGATCGGGTACAAAGTCCAGGGAAGCTCGGCCGTGTCCCGCGGCGTGCAGTCGCCGGAGCTGAAGCCCCGTTCGTACACGGTTCCCGTCACGGGCTCACCGAGCGCGAGCACCGCGGGCAGATCGGGGTTCAGGGTCTTGAGCTTGAGCGCGAACTGGACGGGCCGCGCGCAGGCGCTCGCATACGCGAGCGGCTCCGTTTCGCAGGACGAATCGCCGAACCACCACGGGACGTCCAGCCAGGCGTACTCCGAGGGCGGGCAGCGCATCCCGACGTCGGCGAGCTCCCGCGCCGCGCATGACCCGTGCTCCGCGTCGGCCATCGAGATCACCTGACGGGAGCCGTCCTCACCCACGAGCTCGCGAACTCCGAACCCGCGGTCGTTGACCCGTGTGCGCAACGTCGCCTTGACCAGAGCCTCCGGCGCGATGGTCTCGGCGTCTTCCCACACCGTGGCGCCGTCCGGGAGCTCGGTGGGAACTCCGTTGCACGCGCTGTGGACCAGGCTCGTGTCCACGGGCTCTAGGCGAATCACCCGGGGGTACGAGCAGCCGTCCACCGAGACGTCTTCGCGACGATAGGCGGGAACATCCGCGCAGGGGACGACCCGCGAGTCGTAGTAAACGCGCTCCGTGCAGTCCGCGTCCAAAAAGGCCGGGGCGAGCCCGAGAGCGTGCGGCACGCAGCGGTACTCGCCATCCTCGGCGAGGATGAACTCGCATTCCGTCTCGAGCTCCGTGTCGTACCAGGTCGCGAACCGTCGCGTGCTCGAGCCCACCGCGCCGAGCGAGACGGCGCGCAGCCGCGTCCCGTTGTCGTAGAGCGGCATGAAGCTTTCCTTGGGGCGCTCCGCTTCGCCGCCGCTGCCTGCTTCGTGGGATGCTTCGCCGGCGCTGCCGTCGCCGCCGAGCCCGCCTTCACCCGTGCCGACGTCCGTGCCGCCTGCGCCGCTGGAACCCGGATCGGGTGCCCCCGCGCTGTCGCCGCTCGAATGGGCGCCTCCGTGGCTCGTACCGCCTGCATCGTTTGCGTCGCCGGCGCTGTTCGCGCTGTTCGCACCGCCCGAGCCGCTCGTGGTGGCTCCTGCCGCGCCGGCAGAGCCCCCGCGTCCCGTGGGTGTCTCGGGGCTCTCCGAATCGGTGTCCCCGCACCCCTGCGCGCAAAGCCAGGACGCGATCACGGTGCAGAGGAGCGACCCACCACGGGCTCGACGTGCCATTCAGGTAGAAACACTAGCGGCCAGAAGCCGTTCGATTCAATCCAAGACGTCGGGCTCCGAGGTGGGTGGGAGCCGTGAACCCGGAGTGAGCCGGCGACGCGCTACGGCTCGACGCTCACTTCGCCCGAGAACACGAGGGCTGGATCGCCTCGCTCGGCGAGCGTCTTCGCGAGCGTTCCGATCGTGCGCGGAACGGTGCCCGAGAACAGAGTCGTGCCGCCGGCTTCGATGGTGACCGGTTGATCGAGATCCACGAACGTGTCGGAGAGACGAATCGTGAGGGTCTGAATGCCCTCGGGCTCCACACGGATCGTTTGGCCGGTGCGCGTCGCGACGACCTTCGTCCCCTTGGCTGCCTCGTCGGAAGGCACCGCGAGCCAGTAGAACCGCTCGTGCGGCACGTCGTCCTGAAGCCAGACGACGCGTGACGGCGTGGGATCGCGGGTGAACGCTGCCATCCAGGGCACCGCGACGGCGTCTTCGAGATCCATCCAATGGCCCTTGCCCGCGTGAACCGTCACCTCGTGCGGGTATCCTTCGGGATCGGCGGCGCGAAGCGCGTCGAGCAGGCCGCCCCATTCCTCGGCGACCAGGTTGCGATCGAACGCCGTATCCAGCGCGCCCACGTGCGCGGTGAAGCCGATGTTGCGCAGACTGTCCGGCTTGGCGTCGTTGGGGTGCCCCGCCATCATCGCGGCCGCCGCCCAGGAGTCGGCCATGCGCGGCGCGAGCTGGTAGACGCCATCCCCTCCTGCCGAGTAGCCCATCACGTACACCCGATTCGGGTCTACGTTCTCGAGCACGATGAGCGTCTCGATGAGGCGCGTGAACAGTCCGTCGATGTGCGGCTCGTGCCAGAGATTCCAGGTGTTCGTCGGCGCTCGCGGAGCGAGGTAAATGCCCTCCTCCGGCTGGTAGAGCGTCTTCTGGTTTTCCCACTGCTGGTCGTTCACGCTCGGATCCGCTTCACCCCCTCCGTGCAGCGAGAGGTACAAGCTGCGACCGCTCGCGGGCTCCTCGCCGAAGACGCGAAAGTCGTAGCGAAGGGTCTTGTCCCCAATCGTGATCGCCTTCGCCTCCGCTTCGGCGCGTCGTGTCTCGCGGATCCAGGCCGCGTGATCGTCCCATAGGAGATCGCGAGCGGTGTCTGCGGCTCCCTCGTCGAGGGGCACGCTCGCGAAGGGCTGTTCGTAGAGAAAGGGACGTTCATCCCGCTCGATCGCCAGGTACGTGCGCAAGGCCTCGAGCGCCTCGGCGGCCGCGTCGTCCCCGCCCGAGCCGCCCAT
>CAYYWA010000208.1:0-10239 GCA_964475255.1 uncultured Sorangium sp. | reverse complement strand
CGACGCCCCACTCGAGCAGCTTCACCGCCGCCGTCGAGAGCGCCGCGATGGCGGGCCGCCCGCGAGGCTCCACGAAGGGCAGCCCCGCGCGCGTGAGCTCGAAGCGGAGCGGCTCGAGAAAGGCCTCCGACAGCTCGACGGGCACGACGGCGATCGCGTCGAGCGGCGTGCCCCGCTCGAGCGCCTCGAGCACCTCTCGGGTCACGACGCGCGCTTCGCTGGCTGCGTCGTGTGCCGAAATCACGGACGCCCGTCCGCCCGCGATGGGCGTGATGCGCGGCGCGAGCCCGGGTGGATCCGCGAGCGTGCCCCACCGCGCCTCCAGCTCCGAGAGGAGCCCGGAGCAGGGCTCCTCGAGCGGACCGCCTTCGGGAAGGGCGAGCTCGACCGTGAGGCCCGCGCCGCCGTCCGCGACGAGGCGCGCGTGCAGCGCTTCGGCGAGCGCGATCGTCGAAGCGTCCCAACGCGTGAGCCCGGAGAGCACCGCGCGACCGCCGGGCAGCAGGCTGCCGACGGGCTCTCGCAGCGCCCGCGTCGCGAGCCACGCGCTCTGGCGATCGTCCCAGAGTCTCCTATCGGCGAGGAACACGTCGGCGCGCTCGAGCAGATCGGCGAGCAGCTTGCCGCGCTCGAGGCCCGTCGCGCGCAAGCTCTCGGGACGCGTGCCGGCGCGTCGCAGCAGGCCGAGCGCGTCGTCGATGGGGCGCGCTCTCCCGATCGGAAGATCGAGCGCGCGCGCGAGCCACAGGCGCGTCATCTCCGGCGTCGTCGGCGTCGCATCGGGGCGCTCGCGCGCCGCGAGGTCGGCGACGAGGCGACGCACGGTGAGGGCCTCCGCGCCGTCTTGCGCTGCCGCTTCGACGTGCCGTTCCGTCGGGACGAGCAAAAACGGGGAGCGCTCGTCCCGACCGAGGGGACTCGAGGGGCGCGTCAACGGACGGAGGCGGTCAGCGGTTCACCGTGAGCTGGACCTCGCTGCCGGGGGCGAGCTTCTCGCCAGCGAGCGGCTTCTGGCCGAGCACTGCATACGTTGCGGTTTCGGCGCGGGACACCCAGCTCACCGCCGCCTTCAGGCCGAGCTTTTCGAGCTCTTCTTTTGCCTTGTTCAGGCCGAGCCCCGAGACCTTCGGCACCTCGACCTCCGACGGCCCGCTCGAGACCTGGACCACCACGGTGCGCCCCTTCTCGTGCGGCGTGTCGGCGCTCGGCACCTGCTTGACGATCTTTCCCGCCGGCACTTCGGGATCGGGAATGGGGTCGTCGGTCTCGAGCTTGTATCCCTCGCGCTCGAGGGCGACGCGCGCCTCGGCAGGCGTGAGGCCCGCGAGGTTCGGCACCTTCGGCGGCGCCTCCGCGAGCGTCAGGGTCACTTGATGCCCGCGCGGCAGGTTCTGCCCGGCGGGAACCGACTGGCGCAGAACCGTCCCCGGTTTGGCTTCGGTGCTGACCTCACGGGGTCCGACGAGCGGGACGAGACCCGCCACCTCGAGGTTCGTGCGGGCGTCGGCTTCGCTCAGGCCGCGCACGTTGGGCACGCTGGCTTGCGGCTCGGCCTGTTCGAAGATGCCGAGGCGCTCGATGACGAAGACGGCGCCGGTCGTGGTGAGGACCGAAGTGAGAAACGCGACGAGGATCACTGTCGATGCATGCATGGCGCGCTCCAGTGTCCGGCGCGGCCCGATTCGCGGCACCCCGCGCCGAATGCGCCCATGCTAGTCCGTCACCCGCTTTCTTGTATCCCGGAATTCGTCGAGGACGTTGCGGAACCCCGATCACGAGCCGGTAACGCGGCGCTCGGCTTCGTCGCGCGTGCCCGTCACCGCGCGCGCGGCGGCGTGACGGAGCTCGGGCATGACGACGGCGTCGGGCATCGGGAAGCCCGGCACGATGGCGAGCTCGAGCGTCAGCTCGGTTCGCTGGGTGTCGAGCTTTCGGATGCGCCACACCGCATCGAGGTGTTTCACATTTCCCTTCAGCATCTTACCCTTGATCACCTGCTGGTTCCCGACCGTCTTCGGCGGATCGAAGCGCACGACGGCCCAGATTTTCACGGTGCCTTTCATGATCGGCACCTGCAGGTACACGTCCGTTTTGTCGCCGACGCGCCCCACGATTTTCGCTGCTCGAAAGCGCGTGATGAAGCTCGGGTACTTGTTGTAGTCGGTGACGACGGAGCGCACGACGGTCTCCGGCGCGAGCACGATGGCGCGGGCTGCGCCGGCGCTTCGCTTCTCCGTCTTCACGTCGAAGCGCTCGACGCGCCGTTCCGCACCCTCCGCGCGGAGCTCCGACGCGGGCGCGACGAGTGTCAGAGCCCCCAAGGCCAATGCCGAAAATAAAACCGAGCGACGCATCATGAAGCCACTCCCGAGGTGACGCAGATCGTTGGTTGCACGTCGTGTGCCCGCGAGCCGAATCCGCGCGCCTTTCACGAAAGCTCGTCGATTGGACGCGTGCGGGTGGGGTCCCCATTCACCGCCGCTGGTCCAAACCGCGAAATCGTCGCCTCGAGGTGACGCAAGTTTGCAACAGGCCGGGCCGTGGGCGCGACGGATCGATCGCACCCGGGCCGAGCGATCACGGAGCGGGTTCGATGGTGCACGTTCCGGAGAAGTGCACACCCTTGTCCATATAGATCTCGGGTGCGCGCAGGGTCCCGCTGACACGGGCGGGCACGTACAGCTCGATGCCTTCCGTGGCCCGCACGTTCCCGCTCAGGCTGCCACCCTTGACGATGACGGTGCCGGCCTCGATCTCCGCGTCAATCTCGGCGCCGTCACCCACGATCAGGATGTCCGCGGTGCGGATCTCGCCGCGGAAGCTGCCGTCGATGCGCACGCGCCCCTCGAAATGAAGCTTGCCTTCGAAGTGCGTGCCGCGGCCGAGCAAGGCCGTGATCTCGGTCGCGGGGAGGGTTTCGGGCATGGGGCCTCGACTCATAACTCCCTCTCCGAAAACCTTCCAGTCTGGTCGTTTGGGAGAACGCCGCGACGCGATCGCCCGGCGTCGCCCAGCGCCCCCCGGCGCCGGATATTGGAGTAACCTCGCCGCATGGCGACCGGCTCGCGTCGAAGGGCCCCCGTGGCGGCGCTCTCTCTGGCCGTCGCCTTTGGCGCGCGGCTCGCCTTCGCGGCCACGGCACCGCTGCCGGAGACCATCGTCGTGCCCGTTCCGAGCCCCGATCCCGGGCAGGCACGCCCAGCGAGCGAGGCGCCGCCCGCGTCCCTCGAAGACGAGATGCTCGACGCGGGCGCCGCGTCCGCTCCGGGCGACGAGCCGGATGCGACGGCGGCGCTTCCGTTCCGCGGCTCGCTCCTGCTCTGGGAGAACTCGGCGACCACGCAGACGTTCGGTCTCGGCGGGGACTACCAGAGCCGAAACCCCCTGTACGAGATGCTGTTCGGCTTGCGGCCGCGTCTCTACTTGTTGGATCGCGATCGGCAGAGCTTGAGCCTGCGCGCCGTCGTCGGGTTGGTCCGCGAGTTCACCGACAGCGACACCACGACTCGGCGCGGGGAGTGGACCTTCACGGATGCGGAGCTGTGGCTCGCCTATGCGCGGACGCTGAGCGCGCGTCCCGACGCGCGAACCGAGGTCGTCGTGCGGCTCCCGCACCTCGTGTTGCCGACATCGAAGGTCAGCTGGGCGAGCGGCAAGATCCTCGGGCTCGGCCTCGGCGGCGCGCTCACGCAGGGCGTGCCGCTCGGCCGACAGAACGAGCGCGTGCTGCGGAGCCTGAAGGTCGGCTTCAGTGCCGGCTACGTCTACCAGTTCGTGGACACCGTGGTGCCGACGAACGAGGGCGTCGAGCGCGTGCGACTCGGTCCCGATGGGCGCTCCCTGCCGAGTGATCAACTCCGGGGCACCGCGTTTTCCCAGCACCAAGCGAGCGCTTTGCTCACGGCCGAGACGGAGCTCTTGCCGCGCCTCACCTTCATGACCGAGCTCGGCATGCGCTGGGCGCTCCGCTACGCGCTCGACGAGCGCGTCGAGATTTGCGGCGTCGTGCTCACGGGGTGCGCGGAGGTCGAGCAGCGGGACGACGCGACGCGTTTCGGCGTCTCGACCCTGTTCACCGCCGAGCTCGGCTACGAGCTCCGCGACGAAGTCACGCTCTCGCTCGGCTACACGAACCTCGCGCCGCAGCTCGGCGCCGACGGAAAGCGCCGCAGCCTCTTCTACAGCCCCGAAGCGCGCGGCTATCTCACCGTCACCATCGCCCTGGACGAGCTCGCGCTGACGGCGAGCGGCCGCCGCGTACCGACGAGCCGGTCCGTCTCATCGCTGCCGCCGGGGGTTTCCGGCGCCCCGTCCGCCTGGTAGCGCCTCGGCGCCGGGCGTCGAGAGCCGCGGGCCCGAAGCGCCCGACCGAAGCACGCCGGTGGTACGGAACTCTCACACTGGCCGGGCGCACGCGGGCGCGGCGCGCACATCGTGGAGCCTGGAATCCGGCTCGAAAGGCGGAGAGGAACGGGCACGAGCGTGGTCGTAAAGCGTTGCGCCTTCGAGTAGGCTCGAGTGCCGTGCCGGAAACCGATCCCCCGAGCTCGTCGACCTTGTCACGCCAGGTAGCGGGATCGCAGCTGGTCGTCGCGGATGACGACCGGCTCACGCGAGAGGTGCTTGCGAGAGTCCTGACATCACGAGGGTTTCGTGTGGACGCGGTTCCAGACGGTCAGGCCGCGGTGGAGCGGGTGGGGCGGGGAGGCGTCGACCTGGTGCTGCTCGACGTGCTGATGCCGCGCATGACGGGGCTCGAGGCCTGTCGCCTGATCAAAGGCATGACGAGTGATGCCTTCTTGCCCGTCGTGCTCTTGACGGTTCGGACGGACAGCGCGAGTCGGGTCGAGGGCCTGCGTATCGGGGCGGACGACTACCTGTGCAAGCCCTTCGACGAGCAGGAGCTCCTGGCGCGCGTCGAGGCGATGCTTCGGATCAAGAAGCTCTACGACCACGTCGCGGAGGCTCGCCTCCGTCTCGAGCAGCTCAGCATTCACGACCCGCTCACCGGTCTCTACAACTATCGCTACCTGCACTCGCGGCTGAACGAGGAGTTCAAGCGCGCGGAGCGCTATCACGAGCCGCTCGCCTGCATGGTCGTGGACATCGACGGCCTTTCCCAGCACAACGAGTCCGGGGGCCGCGAGCATGGGGACCGGGTTTTGTGTCACGTCACCGACTCCTTGCGCCGCAGCATGCGGGAGGTGGACGTGGCCGCGCGCTTCGGGGCCGACGAGTTCCTGGTCCTCCTGCCGAGCACGCACTTCGCCGGCTCGGTGACCGTCGCCGAGCGTTTGTTCCGCGATGCGACGGAGCGCCCCGTCGCCGGCGCGCCGGAAAAGACGCCCCCGGTGAGCCTCTCCATCGGGATCGCGCTCTATCCCTCGCGGGACGTGCGCAGCAAAGATCAGCTGTTGCGCGGAGCCGATGCCGGGCTCCACCACGCCAAGCGCGAAGGGAAGGGGCGCATCTGCGTTTACCAGCAGAGCGGACAAATCTATACGCCGGTTGCCCTCGAGGTGGCGACGTCGACAGAGCGCCTCGAGCTTGCGACGAGCGTACCCTCGAGAGGGTCCGAATGACGCTGAGCTTGCGCGCGCGTTCGGGCGAATACGGGGCAGTGCGGCTCGAGGATACGCCGCCTCGAGTGTTGGTCGTCGATGACGAGCCCACGCTGCGTCGGAGCCTCGCGCGCTTGCTGCTCAGCCGCGGGATGGGCGTGGTCACGGCCGACGACGGCGCGGTCGCGATGCAAATCCTCCAGAAGGAGGAGGTCGACGTCGCCATCGTCGACCTGATGATGCCGCGCGTGGGCGGGCTCGAGCTGCTCGAGCACGTCCGCGCGGAGCACCCGGGGGTCGAGGTCGTGATGATGACGGCCTTCGGCGACGTGGAGACCGCGGTCAAGGCCGTCCGCGCGGGCGCCTACCACTTTCTCACCAAGCCCTTCCGCTCCAACGACGAGGTGGTGCTCATCGTCTCGAACGCAGCCGAGCGCCGGCGGCTCGTGGACCGCGCTTCGATGCTGGAACGGCGGCTCGAGCACCTCGAGAAGTTCGGGGAGCTCATCGGCAACTCCCCGCAGATGCAGGAGGTGTATCGGCTGGCCGTCGGCGTGGCGCCGACTTCGTCCACGGTGCTCATCCTGGGCGAGAGCGGGACGGGCAAGGAGCTCACGGCACGCGCCATCCACCAGCATTCACCGCGCGCGCGCAACGCGTTCGTGGCCGTCAATTGCTCGGCGATCCCCGTCGATCTCGTCGAGAGCGAGCTCTTCGGCCACGTGCGCGGCGCGTTCACGGGGGCGACCGCCACTCGCCCCGGGCTGTTCGAGACGGCGAACGGCGGTACCCTCTTCCTCGACGAAGTGGGCGATTTACCACCGCTTGCCCAGGTAAAGCTCTTGCGCGCGCTCCAGGAGGGCGAGATCAAGCGCGTGGGCTCGAACGAGACTCGCCACGTGGACGTCCGCGTGATAGCCGCCACGAACGTGGATCTCGGGAGTCGCATTCAGGAAGGGAAATTCCGCGAGGACTTGTATTACCGTCTGAACGTCGTGGCCATTTCGCTCCCGCCGCTCCGCGAGCGGAGAGAGGACATTCCGCTCCTCGCTTATCACTTCCTCCAGAAGTATGCTGCGCGTTCGCCGACCCCCGTCCGCCGCATCTCGCCGGAAGCGATGCACCTCCTCGAGTCCCACCGCTGGCCTGGGAACGTTCGGGAGCTCGAGAATGCCATCGAGCACGCGGTCGTGTTCTGTCGCGACGGAGTCATCCAGCCTACCGAGCTCCCGTTCGCGCGGAAACAATCCGGGTCCGTCGATCCTCCGGGCGGCGCACCTGCCCAGGAGTCGTCCGTGACGTCGTTCGTGGATCTGCCGTACCGCGAAGCCAAGGAACGGGCGATTCACGCCTTCGAGACCGGCTATTTCGCGGCCATCCTGCAGCGGGCTGGGGGCAACGTCTCCGAGGCGGCGCGCCAGGCCGGGCTCGATCGATCGAACTTCCGCCGCGCGGCCAAGCGGGCGGGGTTGAAGATGCGCGACGACGACTGATGGCCGTCTCTCGAGCCCGCTTTCTCTCGCTCTCCTGCGTTTGGGTCACGGCGAGCGCCCAGGTTCTGGCGCAGCCGGCCGCGCCGCCGCGCGAATCCGAACGCCCTCCGGCTCGCAGCGAGCCCCCGCCCGCGCCGGAGCCCGAGTCCGAGTCCGAGTCGGAAGCCGAGCCCGAGGAGGAAGGAACGGAACCAGCCGCTGCCGAAGGCGCGTCCGATGAGGAAGCGGTTCCAGCCGCGCCTCCGGCCGAGGTCGTCCGCAGGCCCCCCGTGCTCACACTGGAGCGGTGTCTGGCGCTCGCCGAACGCAACTATCCGAAGGTCTTGGAGGCGCAGGCTCGGCTCCGGCACAAGCGGGCGCAGCGCACGCAAGCGCACTACCAGCCGTATACGGAGTTCACGTTCACGGCGGGCCTCGCGCCGGCGCCCACGGTGCGCGGCACGGCCGTCTACAGCCCCGATACCGACCTTCCGCTCACCGGACGGATCGGTGTCGCCTGGCAGGTGGGCATCGAAGGCCTCGTGCCGCTCTGGACGTTCGGAAAAATCACGAACACCTGGGACGCCGCTGCGGCCCAGGTCACGGTCGGCGAGCACGAGGTGCTCAAGGAAAAGAACGACGTACGGCTCGCCGTGCGCCGCGCGTACTACGGAGCGATGCTCGCGGCGGACGCGCTCGCCTTGATCGGCGAGGCCACGAAGATCGTCGACAAGTACATGGCGCGCCTCGAAGAGCGGGTGGAAGAGGGGGAGGGGGACGAGATCGAGCTCATCAAGCTCCGGCTCCACCGCGAAGAGCTCACCGTGCGCGCGAGCGAGGCGCAGAAGCAGCAACGGATCGCGCTTTCGGGGCTGCGCTTCCTCACGGGCTACACGCGACCCTTCTCGATGCCGGACGAGCCGCTCGAGGCCCTGCCTCACAAGCTCGGGCCCCTCGCGCGCTACCTCGCCGCGGCCCGCCTCTACCGACCCGAAATCAACATGGCGCGCGCCGGTGTCCTCGCGCGCGAGGCGCAAGTGCGACTCGAGCGTGCGAAGCTGTTTCCGGACATCGGGATCGCGCTCAATGCGCGGTATGCGAACGCGCCCACGGTGACCGATCAGCGAAACCCGTTCGTCGTCGATCCGGGACACGGCCGAAGCTACGGCGCCGCGCTCGCGCTCCGCTACAAGTTCGACTTTCTCCCGCAGCTCGCCCGCCTGGCGCAAGCGCGGGCACAGCTCGAGGAGATACGGGCCACGGAGCAGTACGCGCTCGGCGGTGTCGGGGTGGAAGTCGAAACGGCCTATCGCGACGCGGAGGACGCGCTGCTCCGGCTCGAAGCCTACGAGCGCGCCGCGGCGCTCGCGCGCAAGTGGCTGATTCAGGTTCAGCAGGGGATCGACGTCGGCACGTTCGACGACGAGGACATCGTGGATCCCGCGCGCGAGTACGCGCTGAAGCGCTTCTCGCAAATGTCCGCGACGTTCGACTACAACCTCGCGCTCGCTCGCCTGTCGCAGGCGACCGGATGGAACGCCGTGGCGCGGGAACGGGCCGAATCCAAACGTTCCGCTCCGGCGTCGAAGTAAACGGGGTGCGCGGGACCGTTCCGGGCTCCCCCAAGGAAGCCGGGTCGGACGAGCTCCAAACGGGGCGAGTCGTCTCGAAGCGCTAGCCGAGCGCGCCCGCTCGCATGCGGGCTTCGTGCTCGTCGAGGAGCTTCTCGATGCTGAGCAGGGCGTTGGAGATGGCATCGGCGACCATCTGGATGATCACCGGGAGCTGCCCCTTGAGCGCTTCGTAGTAGCGCTGCCGCTCGGTCGAATGAATGATGGCCGGCGGATAGCCCGCCCGGAGCAAGATCACGTTCATGAGCAGGCGGGCGACCTTGCCGCTGTCGGTCGTGAACGGGAACACGCGCACGAGGTCGTAGTGAACGCGCGCCGCGACGCGGAGCGGGTTCTTCATCTTCTTCGGCTCGGGCCCGTTCAACCAGTCGACGATCTGCCGAACGCGATAGGCGATCTTGTCGGGTGCCGCGTACTCGTGGAAGTAGAGCCGGTGTTGAGGGATGTCCTTGCGGTACTTGACCGTCTTGATGTCCCCCTCTTCGGGGTGAAGCGTCACGTACAGGCGCTTGATCGTATCGACGGTGATCGGGACGCGCTTGCGCTCCGCCAGCTCGCGGACGAGCTCGATGGCCTGTCGGTGACGGCGGATCTCTTCGCACGCGGGCTGCAGGCTCGAGTCCGGAACGATCGGGATGTTGGGATCGATCGCGGTCTTGAGCTCCTGGAAGGTGTACACGACGCCTTCGAGCGCGCTGTCGTGGTAGATCCACGACATATCGAAGTTCTCGCGGTACTCGCGTTGGAACGCCGCGTCGGCGTGTGACAGCCGCTCGAGGATTCGCTGGTAGCGCTCCTCGATGCCCAGCGAGGAGGGGGGAGGAGGCGGAGTTGCCCGCGCGGGCTCGATCCGCGGCGTCGTGAGCGCCGCGGCGCGCTCGAGCTCCGCGGGCTGCTCCGGAGCACTCACCATCTGCTCGGCCTTCCCTTCGGGGGTCGACTCCGGAAGCGGCGTCGATTCCGGCGGTGAGGGGGCCGGGGCGGCGCCGGCTCCGGTCTCCGCCACGGCAGCAGGGACGGCAACGGGCTGAGGCTGGGGCAACGGCGGCGGTCGCACGCCGAGCGGTCGCACCACGGCGCCCTCCGGGACGCGGCGGGTGGTCCCCGATTGATCGGGAATGGCTTCCGGGCGGTAGACGCGCGTGGTCGTGATCCCGCGGCCAAGGAGGCCATCACCGCGCTGCAGGCGCTTGCTCGCCCGCGCCACCTTTCCTTCGAGCGCGCGGCGAGCGGCTTCTCGCTCGGCGCGGAGCCGCTCGCGCTCCGCCTCTTTGGCCTTGCGATAGGCCTCGCGCTCGGCCTCGCGGCGCGCGCGCTCCTCTTCCTTCTGCCGGCGCGCGAGCTCCCGCGCCGCCTCGCGTTCGGCGAGCTTGCGGGCGCGTTCCTCGGCGGCTTCTCGGCGCTTCCGTTCGCGCTCCTCTTCGCGCGCTTTTTGAGCCGCGATGCGCGCCTGCTCCCGCTCCAGCCGGCGCTGCTCGAGCTCCTTTTCCTTCTGCTTTCGGAGCTGCTCGCGTTCGCGCTCGCGTTCCTTCTGGAGGCGCTCCTTCTCCTTCTGCTTTTGGAGCTGCTGGCGCT
>CAYYWA010000207.1:9112-10250 GCA_964475255.1 uncultured Sorangium sp. | reverse complement strand
CGAGCGGTGCGCGCTTCGTGCTCATCCAAGAGCTCGAGTCCAAGACCGATGACGCGAAGCGGACCCGCGTATTTCACACGCCGGCGCGCTTGCACGGTTTTGCTGAGGGCGCGCGGCCGCGTTTCTACTCGGCCAAGACCGGTCAGGGCAACGTGCTTCTGCGCGAGTGGCACCTCGACGACGAGATCATCGGCTTCACCATCACCCAGGAGCAGCCCTGATGCCCGGCAAACCCGACAAGCAGCACCGAATCCGCGTCAAGACCCTCGACCGCAAGCCGCGCGACCATGGCGCGCTCAACAAGCTGAAAAGCAATCAGCTCGGCATGCCTCACCTCGACATCGTCGGAACCGACGTTGCGACTGAGCTTATCATCTGCGCATCGAAGGACAAGCACATCGAGCAGGTTCGTGCGAAGCTCGGAGCCGCAGGGCTCGAAGCGATCGAGGGTGGTGATACGACCATTGCAATCCGTGCTGCGTCGAAAGCGACACCATCATCTCCTCGACAGGGTGGCCCTCAAGGGCAGCGAGACCGCCAACAGCAACGTGGTCGAGGCTCGCAACGCTCGAACGGACGTACCCAGGTTCCGGCAAGCGAGGCGTGGCCGCTCCCCGACAAGCCCTACGGCTTCGTCGGACTTCCGAAAGACCTGATGACCGCCGCGCCTGTCTGGCATGACGGAACCAGTAGCAACGAACGCCAGTCCGGCCAGATCCACTTCGAGCTGGAGACCCTCACGCCGCTCCTTGTTGGCTGGGAGCGCGGCGAGGTGGGCGACAATGAGAGCGACTGGCCCGTGCCTGCAAACCTCGCAGGGGCACAGCTCGCCAACAAAAAGTCAGTGCTTTGCCCGCTCCGTGCGCCGTGGGGCAAGCGGCCCGTCATCATCCCGGGCGACTCGCTGAAGGGCCTTCTGCGCCACGATCTGGGCGCACTGCTTGGCGCTCCGATGGAACGCGTCGCCGAGCGCTCGTATTCGTACCGCCCGAACGCGCTCTTCACGAAAGACCCAGGACCCAAGCTCATCGCGCGCATCGCTCGCGTGCCGAAGGACGGCATCGAGATGAAGGCGCTCGATGACAAGACACAGGTTCGTGTGCCGACGAAACTCGAACTGCTTCAGACCAACCTTCGC
>CAYYWA010000207.1:0-9102 GCA_964475255.1 uncultured Sorangium sp. | reverse complement strand
GGAGCGATGCTGTCGCCCTCGAACGTTGTTAAGTAGCGGCTGCCCGACACCACGTCGACGTTTTGATCGCGGCACGCGGCGACGAATTCGCCGATCCGCTGCGGCTCGTGCTGCCCGTCGCAGTCGATCGTCACCAGAATGTCGAACTTCTCGTCGATCGCATACTCAAAAGCCGATCGCAACGCCGCCCCGTACCGAGGTGGACAAGGTGCTGGCGAGCAGCTCAACTCAAAACGCAACTTGCACCGGTCACTTACTGCGAACCCGAATGCGGTGACGGAGACCGCGGCGGTCTCACGGACGGTGCAGGACGGCTATCTCGCGACGCTGCGTCACCTCGTCGATCCCGACCACGGCCACTTCTCTGAGCGACACCCCGACGTGCCTAAAGTCATCTCAGGAGACGTGGCTCGGGCGCGCATCCTCAAGGCCGCCAAGGAAGAGGTCTTCCAGCCCGGCGATCTCGTTTGGGTCGAGTGGGACACCGAGAAGAAGTGCATCGTCTCATTCGGCTGGCACTACTACTATCGATGGGCCTACGTCGACTCGGTCCGAAAAGACGCGGACGCGCCGGGGCTCGAACGGTACGGGCTCTTCCCGCTCGAGAAGGAGCGCGAAAAGGATGGTGAGGCGCCCAAGGAGCTCTCGTTGGTGCGGCGACTTTTCGGCTACACCGGAGACAACGACGGCAGCAAGGGCATCGGCGAAAAGGATCACGCGCAGCTCATGGGGCGTGTCTTCGTCAACGCGGGTCTCGAGGTCGTCGCCAACAACGACTCCGACGACGACCGCTTCCTGAAGCCGACCTTCCTCAAGGAGCTCGGCATGCCCCGACCGAGCGCGGTCGAGCACTACCTCAAGCAGCCGCACTATCCTCGCTCGCGGCCGTCGGACAGGGCCACGCTCGTGACCTACGGTGACGCCGCTGGCTACGACGCCCCAGGTGAGCTAGCAGGCCGCAAGTTCTATTTCGACCGGCCCAATGCCATCGCAGAGGATGCCTCCGACACGAACAAGCAGAACGACCGCAGCACGCTCGCTCTCGAGGCGTCGAAACCCGGGCGCAAGTTCCGCTTCACCGTGCGCTTCCGTGACCTCGACGCGGCCGAGTTGGCGGCGATCCTCGTCGCACTGAGCCCCGACCAGTTCAAGGGCGTGCTTGGTGGCACCCATCACGGCGGGTACTGCTCGAAGCTCGGCTACGCACGCCCTCTCGGCTGGGGCAGCGTGCGCATCGAGGCCAAGCAGCTCCTGCTGCTCGACGAAGCTGGCGAGGCGCCAACGATGAACCCCGAGGGCGACCTTGTAGCCTGGGTGACGAGGAATTACCGGAAGACACCGACACAGGGCGAGTGGCTTGCAATCCATCGCCGCAACCATCCGAATGCCGCGGATTATCCGCGAGAGCGGGACCGCGATGGCAAGGAGAACATCTACACGTTCCACACGGGCTTGCGCGCCAAGCACTCGCGCAACCGCCGCTACAAGAACGGCAGATCGCCATGAGGACCCTGCTCGTGATCACGACGGGCCAAACCGACGTACAGGTCGTCAGAGACGGCCAACGGTACAAGCTCGACGGCAACTCCTGCGGCACGCTGCACGACTCCATCAAGGATCGCTCGTGGTCGGTGGTCGATGCGCCGAGGGGCAGGAGTCGAGACCTAATTAGGGAGTTTCCTGAGGGCGACTTGTGTCTCTGCACGCCGAAGCTCGATGCCGTGCTCGCGCACTTCGACCCATCGCTGCCAACGTCGGTGCTCATTCTCGAGACTCGACGGCAGCATGCGAGGGATCCGCGCTTCGCGGGAGAAGTGATGGAGCGCCGACTTCGCGATCGTGGCGTAGAGAATGTTACGCGCGTAGCGTTTCTCACGGGAGACGAGCAGCTCGGAGATCAATCGAATCAGGTCGACGCTGTCGTTCGGCGCTCGGTCGTCGCCACACTGTCGAATGCTATCGGCCTCGCCTTAGAGAACTTGAAGCCAGATGACCGCGTATTCGTTGCAACGACAGGCGGCCTCCCGGCAGCCAACGAGGTCATCAACGAGCTGGTGCGTTTGCACTGCGTCGGCGGGCCGGCGGTCTCGGCGCTCGAGGTGCCCGATGAGAATCGCGCCCAGCGAGACGACCGGGCGATAGAAGAGAAGTTCCACCCGGCAGCAGGCTACCGCGCACGCTGGCATGCTCTCTCGCTCGTGGAGAAGGGCAACCTGCTGGGTGCGTGGGGTGCCGTCGCCTATCTCGAAGGCGCGCCTGGCCAGGAATGGACGCAGGTCATCAAATGGCTCGCGCACTTCGCATCGTCGCTGCCGCTTCCTACGGGTTGCGACCTGGCGGTTCTGAGCCATCCGCGTATGGCGGTTCGAGCCGCGCTGCGCGTCGAGCTGTCGCTTCGAGCGGGCGATATCCCCCGAGCCGTGCATGGCACTGTGGCGTTCTTCGAGGCCGCGCTGTGGGACAGGCTGCTCGAGCACTTCGAGCGCTCCTCGGATCCGAAAAGGCGGCGATTCTTCAAGGTCAAGGGTGGTAAGGTGCCGACGGGCGAAAAGCTCCTCAGCCGCGGTGATGGCTCCGACGACGATCGGAAGCGCCCGTGCGAGGTGAGGGACGCGGGCGACGGCATCGATTGGTACTGGGTGCACGATGGCGACGGCGGTCCCGCTGCGCGCATCGCCAGGTACTTCCTCCAGAGCGACGCGTTGACGAAGTTCGATGCCGCGCTCGGGAGCAGCATCCGCGAGCTTCGCAACGACATTGCCCACAACGAGCCTACGCCCGATTTGATGAACGACGCGCGTGCCCGCATGCAGGCCGCCGCGCTCTGGTCGAGCACCGACACGTTCCTGAGCCAGCCCCTCGTTCGAGCTGTCCTGAATGAGTTGGACGAAGCGAGCCCCGAGACTCTGCTCGCGAACCTCCTAACCGAGGTTCGGTGCCGCCTCATCGTTGGCGCACCGGGAGGCGCGCCATGACCCGCAGCAGCGTGCCGACATCACTCCGGCATCTAGCGGGTGGCCGGGGCATACACCGGTTTTCTACGCACCGTGCTTGGTCGTGTGGCCTAAGCAGGAGCAAGGGATCGAAGATGACGCGTGCAGCTACGGTCACGTTCCTGGAATGGGCCATGGGCTGCTCACAACGCACCTTAGCCGCCGCTGAAGAACCCACCCCCGAGATACCGCGTACGTCCCAGAGCAATCGGCCCCGTCACCGCCACCGAGAAGTCGAGACGAACAGAGCCTTGAAGCCCGCTTCCCGGAACGCCGCGGGCATCCAGCACGGTGATGCTCGGACGGGGGAGGTGTGAGCGTGCGCATTCGGCCGATACGTCGGCGGTGAGCGCTTCGACAGCAGAGGCCCGTCTTACGTGGCGGGTCACTGCGTATGGAGTGAGCGAGGTCCAAGAGCGCGATGGCTTGAACAGCGTGTCGCTGTCGTCGAGCGAAGCTCGGACAAGGAGGAAGCGACCGGCTGCTCCTGCGCGGAGCTCGGTGAAGTCCTCGAGTGCCTTGCGGAGAATGTCGAGGTTTTGTCGCTCGAATCGGGTTGCTCGCCGACGGTCGAGCACGTGCGGGGCGACCACGAGCAGGCGTCGCGCCAGCGGGTCCCAGTGGAAGGCAAGGTGGTTCCAGCGCGTGGACTCGACTTTCGTGCCGTTCTCTTGGTGTCCGCTGAAGTAGCTGTCCAGCGGGGCCCGTCCGATTACGGCCTGCACGCGTGCCATGACTGCGCGCCGCAACGCTCGAGCGAGGAGCTCCGGGTCGTTCTTTGCGTCTCCCATGACGTCGAAGGCGAATACGCCGGAGTCCGAGAGCTCGGCGACACTGACCGCAAGTTGACGGGCCGAGTTGTAGGGGCTCCATGGTTCGGGCACGGGAGCCATCAGGCCGAGCCCGAGGAAGCGTCCATCGCCAATCACCATCGGTCCCACTATGGCTCGATCGAGCTCGAGCTCGACGTGCCACAGGCGCTCCTTCTCAAAGCGGGTTTGCTCGGAGAACTCTTCCGCGCGGGCGCCTCGCGCCTCGAACGGTTCGCGCTGGACTCGGATCGCCACGGCCGTTGCTCGGATGTCGGCATGGCGCAGGGCTTGGTGGACGGCGGCGACGGCACGCGCTTCTTCCTCGATGCGCTCCTTGCCATCCTTCGCTTCTTCGCTGCGACGGGTAGGCTCGATCCGGCGGCGCTTCGCCGGGTCGGGCAGCGCTACCGCCGTTACGGAACGCCAGCGCCGGCTCGGTCCAAGGTAGTGACGGACCATGTCGTCACTATCAGACCGCACGACGACGAGCGGGCTCACTTCGCCAGTGACCGGATGGGCCCACTCTAGCCCCGAGAAGGCCCACTCCACATCGGCCGCACGCAATGCCGAGCCGCTCGGCACGTCGAGCAACACCCGACGAATGGCCCGATCGGCGTGCGGGGAGCCAATCGACGGAAGAGGAATGATGCGCACTCTATGCGCGATGGGCCCAGCCTGTTCGCCTTCGCCACGACGTCCGACGAGAGTTCGTTCTATCTGCTCCGCATGGCTCGGGAGCCCTTCCTTGAGACGCGCCGCAGCTTCGTCGCGCAGCTTTTCGACCAGCTTGACGACGCGGTCGAGCGCCCACGGCCAGGGCTTGTCGGTCGTGCGGTTGCGGAGCTCGTAGACGACCTGCCGACGCGTGCGCTCGTAGCTGACGCTCAAGAAGCGCGGCTTGGGCGGATTCGTGAACAGGGTGCGCGCTCCCTTGCCGTCGCCCTCGGCAACCAGCTTCGCGGTGCGATGGCGCCGGATGAGGCTCGCCAGTGAACCCGGCACCGGGCAGGCGAGCATTCTCTCTCCTTGAACGCCGAGCTCGGGCTTGTGCAGCACACCGCGGTACTTCTCGAGTCGAGCCTGGAGAGCCGCGTCATCGACCACTTCTCCGAGTGCCCAGGCCATGTCCACGCCGCGACCGAGCTGATAAAGGTCGTTCGCCGCCTCCACGATCGAGTTCGCGAGAGCGCTGTCGTCGGGAAGAGCCCAAGCGTACAGAAGCGGCTCGCTCTCCGCGAACAAGCTCGGCTGAACGGCCTTCTTCGTGCGAAGAGGGCTCACGTCGCGCGGATCGGTGAGCGAGTCGCCGTCGTTGTTGGGGACGAACAAGGCAACTCGCTGTCCGAGTGTTCGTGAGGGCGCGCCGATGATGGGCGGCTCGAGGCGCTCCAGCCACTCGAGAGCCGGCACGAGGGACTCCGGCAGCGCGTTGCCGCGCGCACCCCCAGCGACGAGCGCCTGGAAGACGCGCGCAGGTGCGGGAGGCCACTCCGGAGCGCCTTGATTCACACCATGGTACCGTGCGCTCCCCTGGCCATCGCCGTGCAGGTGCACGGTGAGCAGTAGGTGTAGCGCCATATCAATTCTTGCCTTTGCCCTTGCCCTTGGCTTTGCCTTCCTTCTTCTCTTCGAGGTCGGCCTTGGCCAGGTCCTTGGCGAACTTCACCGCTCGTGAGGGGCCGACGCCGTACTCGCGCGCCCACTGGCTGGCGAGCTTGCGCGCGATTGCGTTGGTGAGCCCGATCTTGGCGCGCTCGCCGGTTCGCGCGACTTGCTCCCAGCCCGTCGGCTGATCGGTCTTCGGCACCAGAAGGCAGCCCTGGCGCAAGAACCCGTCGAGCGGCTCGGTTGCCGCGACGAGGCTGAGACCCAAGACGTACCGGCGCAGCTTCTCGACGTCGTTCGCAGCGTTCAGTCGGCGGAGCGCGACGAGGTTGACCGTCACGTCCCGTACGATCGGTCCGCGCGCGACGACGCCCCCGTGCGCACCCGTCGCCGGGACGGCCACGAACCCACGCTGGGCGAGGGGACGCTTGTTGTTGCCTTCCGCCTTTTCCTTTTCTTCGGCAGAGAAGACATCGAACTTCGAGTAGTCGACGGGCGGAACGTACTGAGCCGACCGCGTGAGCACGTCCACGTTCCAGGCGCGGATCACCGACTGCACCAGGCGCGGCAGCTTGGCTTGCGTATCGCGAGAGTCCCACGCGCCGAATACGAGCGAGGTCGGCGCGAGCTTGGCGAGCTTGGTCGCGTCCCCCTTGGCGAGGAACTCACCGAATGCCACCTTGGCGTCCTCCTTGAGCTCCGAGGAGCGCACGATAGCGTCGCCGAGGCGGTGCCCGGCCTCGAAGATCTTCACCTTGGTGGCACCGTCGATCTCGATGGTCACCTGTGGGACGAGCTCCTGCAGCTCGGCGTCACTGCCGAAGATGGGCTCGATACGGTTGGCCTGAGAACCGACGCTGTCGATCGTTGCGACCTTGGTCCCGTCTGAAAGGGTGTCCACGTTGTAGCCGACGTCCGCGTAGGTCGGCGGGAAAAACACGGCGTCTTCGCCCTCCACGGGCGTGAGGTGCTCTTTGAGCACCAAGGCTACGGGACCTTTGGGGTCGATCCAGCTCTTGATTGTTTCGTCGGTCAGCGTGCTCATGCGATCGTCTCCTCGGTGACGGTGGTGATCGAGCGGGCCTGTCCCTCTTTGGCGGGCCAGCCCAGAATCATGCGAAAGTGCCTCATCGCGAACGGGAAGGAAGCTCCCCCGAGCGCGGCGCGCAGGACGCTCGGGGCGAGCCACACGCGCTCGGCAGCGGTTTCTCGACCGATGACTGCGTACTCGTAGACGAGCTTGTCTCGAGGATCGGGGCGCCGGGGGCGCGCGTGCGTGAGCCCGAGCGCCGCGAGCAGCTCGACGATTGGATAACCGAGCGTCTGGATGTCGCTGTGGGCGTTCAGCGAAAAGCCCGAGTCGATGGGAATGTAGTCGCGCCGCCAATCGAGCCGAAAGCTGCTGGTCTGCGGAGCGGTGAAGGCGAAGGGGTCGTCGCTCGCAGCGGCGGCCCGTCCCCGCAGCAGGCCGAGTGCGTCGCGTGCCAATGCCGCCCCGGGGTAGCCCCCGGAACCTGCCCAGAACTTCACGTTGTCACGCGCGGTAGCGTCTCCCCAATGATCGAGGGTAATCGTATTCGTGCCGTCGCTGAGGGCGCAGACGAGCGTGGCAGGGCTCGGCGGATCCGGGAATGGGTATCCTCGCTCGCGGGCGATGGTCGTGGGACGGGAGCCCCAGCTGTCGATCCACCGCGCGGACGCGAGGCTGTCCTCGGGGGCTACAGCGCGTGCCTCTGCGCGTTCGAGGAACTCGAGCACGGTGCCGACGGGAGATGGCGTGCCCTGGGCCCGAATCCAGAAGCGGACATCACTCGCGTTGCTCCAATCGAAGGCTCCTTCGGCATCGCCCAGCAGCACGTCGGCGACCTCGACGAAGCCGATGCACGCGAAGACCTGTCCAGGATTCAGAAGATCCACGGGAATCGATGCCTCAGCCACGCGAGCCTCCTTTCAGGTCGTTGCGGCGCGATGCTTGCTGATCCGCCGCGCGCAGCAGCGCCTCCCACCAGGCGAGCCCCCAGGGCCCCCAGAGCTTCTCGAGCGCCGTGAAGCGAAGGGCGATTTCCCGCGCTCGCTCGACGAGCCGCGATGGAGGCTCGGGCGCGCCCGAGGTCCGGAGCAGCGGTCGCGCGCCGCCATGGTGTGCCGCAATGAGGTGCAAACAGAGCTCTCGCAGCGACGGCGTCAGCGCAGCGACGCGCGGGTGGGCCTCCGCGTAGGGCAGCGAACCGAGCTCGTGCCGGTAACCCTCGAGCAACGCGAGGTTGGGGCGCGTTACCGTTTTCGCGTACGGAGGACTGCCGTCGTTGGGCGCGTTGAACGCGCGTTGCCAGCGCGGGGCCTTCTTGCCTTCGTCGTGCAGTCGCGCGGCGGTGGTCAGCAACTCGGCAAGCTCGGCGGGGAGGCCCATGGCTTGCGCGAGGCGCCGCGCATCCTCCTCGGTCCACTCTTGATGCTCCTCGAGTTTCTGCGCGCGCTTTGCGCCCGACCGGCCCTCTTCGGAGCCGGCGAGCTGTCCCACCAGGCTCTCGATGAGGAGCCACGCCGTGGTGCCCTCTTCGGTGTACCGCACCGGGATGCTCGCCTCGGCGCGCCAGCCTTCTTCAACGGGCTCGCCTTCGATGATGCGTCGAGCTCGAAACGGCACGATCCGCGCGGGTGGACCCGATTCCTCGGTCACGTCGATCGCAGGCGTGTGCTCGGCAGGATCCAAGAGTCCGCTCGCAAGCCCACCCAGGCGTCGATCCACCATCAGCGTCGCGCCCCGGAGCGCCCGCTCGATTCCCTCTCGCTGATCACGTGTCGAAAGGTCGTTTCCCCGCACGACGCGATCGCGTCCAGTCGAGGGGTCGAGAATGACCGCCACGACGTCCTCGGTGCGCAGGGGGCGTTCGAAGCGATCGCTCTCGTCGTCCTCGGGCTTTTTCTCTTCGAGCGTCTTGAGCCGTTTGCTCAACCAGTCGAGCACGCGTCGCGTTTCGGTCTCGAGTTGCTCGGCCAAGTGTGGGTCCGCGGCATCGCGGAAGGTCTCGAGGTCCCGCGGATCGAAGAGCCGACCGCTGTCGTCGACGGGCAAGAAGGGGCGCCACACGACCGTCGTTTGCGGCTCTTCGTCCTCCTGCCAGCCGCGAATCCACGGGGCGACTTCGGGGCGGCCGGTATGCTCCTCGAGCGAGGTCATGGACCACGCCTCGACGAGCGCGCGCGTCAGCGGCGGGTGCAGGGGCGCAGGGGTGGTCGCAGCGCGCAACGTGTTTTGCAGGCCCGAATCATTTGCGGCCCGCTCGCGAAGCTCGAGAAGGGCGGCCGGGCTTGCGTCGTGGGCCTCCCCGAGAGGCCGGAGGGACTGCAGGACCTTCTGCGTCTCAGCATTGCGGATCGCTCGTTCAGCGAGCCGTCGCTCTTCGAGCTTGATCTTCGGCTCCTTCGTGGGCGTCGCCTCATCCTCGTCATCGCTGGCGTCGTCACGCTCGTCGAGCTCCGAGGACTCGCGCGGTGCGTCTTCGAGCTCTTCGTCGGCTTGCCGGGCCCAGGCCTGCCATTTCTCGAGTTTGGCCACGGCATCCTTCGCCTTCTGATCGAGAGCGGTTGGAACGACGACAATCGTGGCGTCGCCGTCGCCGCGCCGGTTCACGCGACCGAAGCGCTGCACCATGCGCTCCCAGGCGACGAGGTCGCAGACGGCATGGTCG
>CAYYWA010000206.1:0-10283 GCA_964475255.1 uncultured Sorangium sp. | reverse complement strand
GCGTCGTGAAGGTCTTGTGCAGGTTGAACTGCATCACGTCCACGCCGGCGTCGCCCGGGCGGGCGCGGCCGAGCACGGCATTGAGGTTCGCGCCGTCTCCGTACACGAGGCCTCCTCGCTCGTGGACCAGCCGAGCCAGGTCGGGCATCGCCCGCTCGTAGAGGCCGAGCGTATTCGGGTTCGTGATCATGAGCGCGGCCACGTCCCCCGCCGCGGCGTCGAGGGCGCGCGCGAGCGTCTCCGGCTCGACCACTCCCATCGAGCCCGCCGGAAACGCGACCGCCTCGAACCCGTTCAGGCTGGAGCTCGCCGGGTTCGTGCCGTGCGCGCTGTCCGGAATGAACACCTTGCGCGGCGAGCGCCCAGATGCGCGGTGGTAGGCGCGGATCATCATGAGGCCGAGGAGCTCGCCCTGGGCCCCCGCGGCGGGCTGCAGCGTCACGCCATCCATGCCGACGATTTCGGCGAGCAAGCCCTGGAGCTTCGCCATGAGCTCGAGCGCCCCCTGAATCAGCCGATCGGGAAGGAGCGGGTGCACGTTGGCGAAGCCGTCGAGCCGCGCCGCCCACTCGTTCACCTTCGGGTTGTGCTTCATCGTGCACGACCCGAGCGGATAAAACTGCGTGTCGATGCTGAAGTTCTTCTGACTCAGCCGCACGAAATGGCGAACCGCTTCGGGCTCGCTCACCTCCGGCAACCCTGCCGGGCGCTCGCGATACAGCGCCCCCAGCGCGGCGCGCGCGTCGACGGCCGGTACGTCGAGCGGGGCGAGCGAGGCGCCGGAACGCCCGGGTGCCCCGCGCTCGAAGATCGGCGGCTCCTCGAACTCGAGCCCCTTGCTCGCTTCTAGCGGCACGATTGCTCCGCCACGCTCGAGCGATGCGCTCCCCCCTCGACGCGAGGGGCGTGCTCGCGACTAAAGGCCATCGCTCGTGCCCGACGTGTCGCCTTCTCCGTCGCCTTCGGTCGCGCCTTCTTCGCCTTCGTCCCAACCACCAGCGCCGGTGACGCGACCCTCGATTTCGTCCGGCCGCACGGAGGCCGGGTTCGGCTGCATGTTCGTCTGCTTCACGGCTTCCCAGAGATCCCCCGCATCGCTGTCGCCGAGGCCGCGCTCGCCTTTGATCACGTGCGACTCTCCCGCCTTCGGCACCGTGTACTTGAAGTAGCCCTTGCCCTTGCTCACGACGTTTGCGCCCACCGCGCCGATGAGCCGCTCCGACCACGTGAAGCGGAGCAGATCGCCGTCGATCTCACCGCTCAGCTCGCCATAGGCGTCCCCGGCGGCGGTGCGCCACGCGCCATTGGCCGCTCGATCGTCCGCTTCGAGATGCAGATAGCCATAGAGCGGGCTGTAGTAGACGCCACGCCATTCGGCGCCTTCCGGCATCGGTCCCGGCTTCACGTTCGCGTGCTGGGCTTCGGATTGACCGCCGCCGCAGGCAGGGAGCGCGAGGGGGAGCGCGAGGACGCAGCAGAAACCGAGAATTCCCAGGCGGATTCGCATGGCGCGGACTTTACCATGCTCGTCCCGCGCACAAGCGGCTTTCGCGGGTCAGCCAGGGCTTCCTGGTCCGCCCGCGCGGAGGCGCCTGCCGAGCTCCCGACCGAGCGCTTCCGCCGCGGCGTCGTCCCTGGGCCATTCGGCGCGCACTTCGGCGTGGCGCACGTTCGAGCCGTCGGCCTCGGCGAGCAGCCCGGAGAGCACCATCTCCGAACCGTCGCGGCGAGCGTACGCCGCCACGGGGACCTGGCAGCTTCCCTGCACCTCTCGGAGCACGCCGCGCTCCGATGTGACCGAAATCTTCGTTTCTTCGTGAGAAAGCGGCGCGAGCAGCGCGGCGATCCGCTCGTCGCCCGCACGGTGCTCGATGCCGAGCGCCCCCTGCGCCACGGCCGGGATCATGACGTCGGGCGCCAGCGTCTCGGTCACGCGCGCGAGGAGCCCCAGGCGCGTGAGCCCCGCGCGCGCGAGCACGATCGCCGACACCTCGCCGGAGGCGCACTTCGCAAGCCGCGTGTCGACGTTGCCGCGCAGCGCGACCACCTCGAGATCCGGACGAACCGCCTCGAGCTGCACCTTGCGCCGGAGGGACGACGTGCCCACGCGAGCGCCCGTCGGCAGCTCGGCGAGCCCGCGGCCGTCTCCCGACACCAGCGCGTCGCGCGCATCCTCCCGAAGCGGGAAACAGCCGATGAGCAAGCCCGGCGGGAGCTCGGGCGGGACGTCCTTCAGCGAATGCACCGCGAGGTCCGCCCGCCCCTCGAGCAGCGCCTCTTCGATTTCCTTGACGAAGAGCCCCTTGCCGCCAATCGCGGCGAGAGCCCGATCCTGAATGCGATCGCCGGTCGTCGTGAGCGGGACCTCCTCGACACGGAGCCCCGGATGCACCTTGACCAGCTCGGCCATGAACGCGCGCGTCTGCGCGAGCGCCAGGGCGCTCTTGCGGGTGGCGACTCGGACGGGCGTCATGCCCCCTCGCTCACGGTGCGCGGCATGGGATCGCTCATGGCTTCCTCGGAGTCCTCGTCGCCGAGGTACGGCATGGACGACGCCGTGTCGAGCTCGAAGAGCTCTCGGAGCGCCTGCGAGAGCTCCTCGAGCGACAAGTCGCAGCTCTCCGGCTCGCAAGCAGCCCTGCGGAGTCGCACGGTCGGAGCGTGCAACAGCCGATTCTCGACGGCCTCGAGCATCTTGGCGAGCGCGGCGCGCTCCTCCGGCCCCAGGTGCTTCAGGCGCCCGCGCAGCGTGCGCGAGAGCTCGAGCGCGAGCACCGCGCGCAGATGCTCCCTCAAGCGCACGATCGTGGGCGTCGCCTGCTCGGCCTCGGCCCAGCGCTCGTAGCCGCGCGTCTCCTCCTCGATGATGTGCTCGGCCGCCTCGGCCTCCCGCGAGCGGAGCGAGAGCGTCTGCGCGACGGCCCGTGAGAGGTCGTCGATGTTGTAGACGAACACGCCGTCGATCCCGTTTGCCTTCGGGTCCACGTCCCGCGGTACCGCGAGGTCGATGTAGAACTGTTCTCGGCCGCGGCGCGAGCGGCGGGAGCCGGCGACCATCTGGTGATCGATCACGTACCCGGGCGCGCTCGTGCTCGCGATCACCACGTCGGCATCCACGATCGCCGCGCGGAGCTCGTGCCAGCGCCGCGGCTCGCCGTGCACCGCGCGCGCGAGCTCCTCGACGCGCTCGGGAGTCCGCCCGACGACATGGATGCGCGCTCCCTGCGTGGCGAGCAGGCGCGCGACGGTCTCGGCCATTTCGCCGGAGCCGACGAGGAGCGCCGTGCGCCCGCGCAGCTCTCCGAAGATCTGCCGAGTGAGATCCACCGCGACGCTCGGCACCGAGACCTGCCCGGAGCCGATCGACGTCTCGGTCCGCACGCGCTTGGCGGTCCGCAGCGCCCGCGGCAACGTTCGGAACAGCGCCGACCCGAGCGTGCCTCCCGCGCGGGCGAGCTCGAACGCGTCCTTCACCTGACCCAGGATTTGCGGCTCGCCCACCACGAGCGAGTCGAGCGACGAGGCCACCCGAAACAGGTGACGCACCGCGTTGCCGCTGACGTGCGTGTACAGGTGCTTGCCGATCCCGCTCGCCTCGCGCTCGAGCGCGAGCGCGCACGCGTCGGCCACGCTCACGAGATCCGTCCCATTGCGCGCGGCGGCGACGATCTCGGCGCGATTGCAGGTGGAGATCATCATCGCTTCGCCGACCGGGGGCTGTCGGACGAGCTCCTGCAGAAACGGCACCACGCGATCACGGGGCAGCGAGAGCCGCTCCCGAATCTCGATGGGAGCCGTGCGGTGCGACAGACCGACGACGACGATCATCCAGCAGGAACCCGCGCCACGTATAGAACGATCACCAGCAGCACGCATCCCACCCCGGCGAGTGTGCCGTAGGCGGCGCGCCGTCCGGTCCACCCCACGAGCCGACGCGAAAGGAGGACGATCCCGAGCAGGAGCCAGCTCGCGTACCCGAGCGCGGTCCGCAGAGCGTCCGGACTGCTCGCGTGGGCGAGGTGTCCGACGAACAGCGAGCCGCTCACGACGCCGAAGGTGAGCAGCGGAAAGCCGGCGAGCAGCAAGCGATGCGTCGCCCGGTCGAGCGAGGCGAGCGGGGGGAGCCGCGCGCCGCCGAAGCGCCGCGCCTTCAGGCGGCGCTCCTCGATCACGTAGAAGGCTCCCGCCGCGCCCGCGAGCAGGAACAACCCCACCCCGAGGACGTTCGCGGCAATGTGCAAGATGAGCAGCGGGTTCGCGCCCCCCGTCGGCAGCGAACGCCCCTCGACGAACTCGGCCCCGACGAAGAAAGCGAGCGCGAGCGGGCCGACCAGCGCGCCGAGCGCGTCGACGCGGAAGCGGCGGCGGACGAGCCCGTACGTGAGGACCGCCATCAGCGCGCTGAAGCTGAGCGCGAACGGGAGCGACTCGACCGGGCAGACCCGCAGCACGAGGCTCACGACCACGATGTGCGCGGCGTGCAGGGCGCCCCCTGCCAAGAGCACACGCGGCGCGAGCGACGAGACTCGAGCTGCCGGACGAACGAGGTCCAGGAAGAAGAGCGTCGAAGCGGCCGAGTACAGGATCACCCCGAGGGTGAAGGCCGCGCTGCCGATGGCCCACATATGGCTCAACTTTCCGGGCGCACTCGCGCCCTACCGGCGGGCGCTTCGCCCAGATGCGGCCTGACGCCGGCGGGGGCCCCGGCGGGGCCGATTCCGCGCGCCTTTCGGCGCGAAGGCTCGAATCCGAGAGCGACGAACCGCTTGGGAACGCGCCGAGCCATGCGGAGGACAGCGCCGAGCAGAGTGCCTGCGTGCGGAAGGGTCCCGCCGAACTCACGTCGGCGGCGAGGGGCGGCGCGTGCCGCCACTGCGAAACGAGGCGAGGACGCCGATCCGTCCGAAGGGCTCAGTCCTTCGCGGACGCGCGGGACGCCGCGGCGACCGCGGCAATGGCCCGATCCCCCGGCACGAGCTCGCGGCGCGCGTGCACGACCAGAGCCACCGAGCTCTTGGGCTCCGTGCGCAAGACCCGGAGCTCGGCGACCGCCTCCGGGGGAAACTTGCTTTCGTTCCCGACGAGCGGGGTCTTTTCGATCTCCACGCGTTCGGGTGAGTCCATGTTCAACCGATCGCGCATCATGCTCGAGCTCGTGGCGAGGCTCTTCCGCCAGGTGTCCCCGCGCCGCATGACGACCAGGGTGTTGCCGGGCTCGAGCCCGTCGCTGCTGCCGCGATCGAGGAACACGATCTGGTTCTGGGCGAGATAGACGTGCGGGTAAAAGCTCGTGAGGACCCGCGCCTCCACCTTCTTCTTGTTCGCCCGGGCCTCGACGATCTCGAACTTGCGCCGGACGGGGCCAACCTTCGCGCCGCGCTCGATCACGTCGAGCGACTCGGTGATGACCGCGCGCGCGATGCGCGTCTTCGGGCTCCACGCGTCGATACGCACCGTGCCGTTCACGCGCACGATGCGCCCCGGCGGCTTGCGCGCCCCGGGCACGGCCTCCGGCTGGCGCACGGTGCGAAAAACAGTGAGCTCCTGCCCCGGTTTGACGGCGTTTCCCTCCTCGATCACGAGGTAGACGTGGTTGCCCGCCGCGAGGAGCATCTGCTCTTCGACAGCGCCGACGATCTCACCCCACACGTCGCGCTCGGGATCGCCGATGAAGCCTTGCTCTCGGAGGTAGACCGCCCCCGAGGGAACGCTCGGACCCGTCCGCGATCGGTGAATCCCGGGCGCGCGCAGCGCCGCCGCGGCGCTCCCGATGGGCGCCGTCGCGTTCAGGCGGATCTGATCGCCCGGATAGATCCAGTGAGGATCCCGGATTTGCTCGTTCTGTCGCCAGAGCTTCGGCCACTCCCAGGGGCTCTCGAAGTACTGCGCCGACAAGCCCCAGAGCGTGTCGCCCCGACGGACGACGTGCAGCGACGGACGGCCGAGCGTCCGTGAGCCGCTCACGCTCCCCTCGTCCAGGATCCCGGGCGCGCCCGGATCGCCGTGAACCACGGAGCTGCCGCTGTTGGACGGAGCGAGATCGAACCCGTCTTGCTCGTCGCCGTTTATCGGGCGCGCGCTCGACGGCAGCTCGGCGTTGATGTCCGTGCCCGGAGCGGGCCACCCGAACGGCTGATAGATCGTGGTCGTGCTCGTCTGCCCCGGCGTCACGACGACGTGGCTCCCCTCGGCGGGGACGGGGGTCGCGGCGGCGGGCGGCGCGCTCGGCGCCTCTTGAGCGAGAGCAGGACCGCCAACGGCGAGCACGGCGAGCACGCCGGCGCAGAGCGTCCTCATCGGGTCGCCTCCCCGTCGACGACTCTCACCGAAGCACTGGGGCGACTCGCGCCCTGGGGCTCTCCTTTTCCGCGCAGCCGAATCACGGGCCGATCGCCCGGCGCATCCGGACGCTCTTCTGGAGCGATTTCAGGGGCTTTCGGCCGCGACAGGGGGAGCTCCTCGGTGGGCTCGAGCTTCACCACCTTGAGCGGCGGGCGCTCCACGCGCTCGGCGGGGGCAGCGGCCTGCGGCGCCCCCGCAGCCGGAGCCGGGACGGCGGGTGCGGCTTTTTGCATCTCGAGGGCGTCGAGCCGTTCGCTCAGGCGATCGTTCTTCGCCTGCAACCGCGCGATATCGTCGGCAAGCTCCGCCAAACGCCGCTGCATGCCCTCGCGATCGCTCGCGCAACCGAGCGCGGTGAGTGTCGAAACCAGGAGGGCCGACCACACGGGCAGGCGTCGCATGGGACGATCGTACGGCCGACGCCCGGAAACAGCCAAGGGAGTGCCGAACATGTATCGGTCGATGTGCTCCCACCCCGGCGATCCCCGGCCGGACGACCAGGACAGTGACGCTGGACGCGCCGAATCAAGACCGCTAGGCTCCGCTCGTGCGATTGCGTCGCCACCGTCGCCCGCGCCTCGATCTTCGGAAAACCCTGTTCGTTTTGCCGAACCTCATCACGCTCGCCAGCGTGTTCTGCGGGTTCAATGCAATCCGGCTGGTCGCCCGAGATGACCCGACGGAAACCGATGTGTACCGGGCGGCGGTGCTCCTCATCTTCGCGATGCTCTTCGACCTGATGGATGGTCGGGTCGCTCGCATGACGCGGACGCAGAGCGCCTTCGGGCTGCAGCTCGACTCGCTGGCAGACGTCATCTCGTTCGGTGTGGCGCCGTCGTTGCTCGTCTACAAGTGGGTCCTGCACCGTGAGCCCATCCCCGGCATCTTGACGGCGTTCTTGTTCGTCGCGTGCGCGGCCATCCGGCTCGCGCGCTTCAACGTGCTCACGACGGCCCCGAGCGGCGCTCCGCACAAGCCGTCGCGGTACATGATCGGCCTGCCCACGCCGCCCGCGTCGGGCATCCTGATCTCGCTGATCGTGGCAAACCACGCCGTCGACGGCGCGCTCGGCGCCGAGCAGTACACGCTCCTGCTCTTCGGCGTCACGATTGGCCTGAGCTTGCTCATGGTCTCGAACGTGCGCTTCCGCTCGTTCAAGGACCTCAAGCTAAACACGGCGACCGTGCTGCTCGTGCTCTTCGTCATCGGATCGAGCGCGTTCGTTTGGCAGCGGTTCAAGCCCCAGTTCGTCTTGGTCTGGCTGCTCTCCTTCTACGTGCTCATCGGGCTCGTCGAATCGGCGCGCGCGCTGGCGGCACGCCTGCGGCCAGGCTCCGGAGCGAGGCGGGACTCGCTGCCGCCCGCGCACCCGGGATGAGCGGAGCGAAGCGCGCGACCGGAAGCTCGCCGCCCCGCTTCTCCCGGCGACGAGCGCTCGGGGTCGGGCTCACCGGTCTCGTCCCGCTCGGCTGCGCGGAAGACCCGCGCCCCACCGTGGGGCCCGCGCCGCCGACCACCCATCGCATCGTCATCGTGGGGGCCGGCCTCGCCGGGCTGCACTGCGCCTATCGACTCCGTCAGGCGGGGGTCGAAGTCACCGTCTACGAAGCGAACCATCGCATTGGCGGCAGGATCCTGACCGCGCGCAACCTGTTCCCCGCCACGCTCGCGGCGCGCTCCGCGTGCGAGCTGGGTGGCGAGTACATCGGCTCCTTCGACGCGACGATGCACGCCCTCGCCACCGAGCTCGGCGTGGAGCTCGAGGAAAACGTGCTCCCGACGGGCATCACGGGGCGCATCTTCCACGCCGGCGGCCAGCGCCTCGCGGAGGACGCCGTGCTCGCGGAGCTCGCCACCGTGGAAGCGGCCGCGGCTCGCGCGCTCGAAGAAGCCGACCTCGACCCGGAGGCTCTGGCGACGCTCGACAGCACGACGCTGGCCGCGTGGCTCGCCGACACCGTGACCAGTGACAGTGCGCTCTCGGCGTTGCTGAGCGCGGCGTTCCGCACCGAGCTCGGGCTCGATCCCGAGCGGCAGTCCGCCCTGAACCTCTTGCACCTCGTCGGCGAGCGGCGCGTGCCGACGCAGTTCTTCGGACAACGCGACAGCCGGTTTCGCGCGCGCCATGGCTGGGACGATGGGCTCCTCGCGCGGCTGTCGACGGCGATCGGGGATCGCATCGAGCTCGAGAGTCGCCTCCTCTCGATCGAGGCACGCGATCGAAGCTTCCGGCTCACGTTCGAGCGACCCGGCGGCGCCGGATTCCGAGTCGAGGCCGAGCACGTCGTGCTCGCGGTGCCGTTCAGCGTGCTGCGCGAGATCGACTTGACCCGCGTGCAGCTCTCGCAAGAAAAGCGCGAGGTCATCGCGACGCTCGCGTACGGCACGGCGGTCAAGCTGGCGGGGGCGTTCTCGTCCCGCATCTGGCGGGATCCGCACGCCTCGAGTGGCAACGTGCTGTCGGACCTTTCGTGCGAGCAGACCTGGGATGCGACGCTCGAGATCCCGAACGAGCCGACGGCGCTCTACGGCATCTTGAGCGCCGTCACGGGCGGCGACGCGGGTCGCCGAAGCTCGGTGCGGTCGCCGGACGAGAGCTTCGCCGAGTTCTTGGACGAGCTGAAGCTCGTCTTCTCGATGGTGCAGGAACGCTACGTGGCAGGTTCGGCGATCCGCGTGCACTGGCCGAGCTCGCGCCACGCGAAGGGAAGCGCGAGCTGCTACGGCCCGGGGCAGTGGCGTTTCCGCGGCATCGAGGGTCGGCGTGAAGGCGCGCTGCACTTCTGCGGCGAGCACTGTTCGGTCGACTTCCAGGGGCGGCTCGAGGGAGCAGCGGAGACCGGCGCGCTCGTGGCGGCGGAGATCCTCGAGGAGCTCGCGATCGAGCCCGCCCCCGATCACGAGGCACTGTTGACCCTGAAGCGCGAGGTCCCTCAACCCTGCTACCAGGCAGGTGACGTGAGTGAGCACGGCTTGCTCGAGCGCAAGGCGCTCGTCACGGCGTCCCACGCCGCGTTCGTCGAGGCACTGCGCGCCAGGGCAACCTCGGGGTGAGCGCGGGCGTCATGCGGCTTTGCCGAGGGCACCGCGACGCCCCGAGGACGCGCAGCGGACGTGCTATACGACGCGGTATGCTCGGCCGGTTGCCGCGGGTTTCATCGCTCGCGCTCCTCGTCCCGGCGCTCCTCGCCGGCGCGTGGGCGTGCGGTCGGGATCGGCAAACGGCGCCCGTCGGCTCGGCGGCACCCATCTCGAAGGAGCTCCCGCCTCTCGTCGTGCGGCCCGACACGCCCAACCTGCTCTTGACGTGGATCGACGAGAAGGGCGAGTTCCACGTCGTCCAGAAGCCCGCCGATGTACCGCCCGCGGCGCGAAAGACAGTGCGTGTGGTCGTCGCGGGCAGGGAGGCCGGCACCGGGCAGCGCGTGTACGTCGCGGATCTCAACGAGACCGCGCCCGACGGGAGCTACCGTCTCAAAACGATGAGCCGCGCTGCCTGGGACGAGCTCGGCGCGAGCCGGCGAAAGGCGCGGCTCGAAGCCCTCGCACCGCCGACACCCGGCGCTTCGCGGGCCCCTGGGGGCGGAGGTCCAGCGCCGAGCGCGAAGCCGAGCGACAGCGCGATCGTCGCCATCATCTATGGCGCCGACTGGTGCCAGCCCTGCCACCAAGCCGAGCGCTATCTGCGCAGCAAGGGCGTCGCGGTCATCAAGAAGGACGTCGAGGAGAGCCAGGCGGCAGCCTCGGAAATGCGCCAAAAGCTCGAACGCGCCGGGATGCGAGGTGCGTCCATCCCGGTCATCGACGTCATGGGGCGTCTCCTCGTCGGCTTTTCACCACGCGCTCTCGACGCCGCCCTGAGCGCCGCCCGTTCCGCGACGACGCTCTAGAACGCCGATCGGTTTGACTGATCGGCGTTCTAGCCTCGTTTCGTAGGGGCG
>CAYYWA010000205.1:0-10284 GCA_964475255.1 uncultured Sorangium sp. | reverse complement strand
GTCCCACCCGTGCTGGACGTCCCTCCGGTGGCGCCGCCCTCCTGGAGCTCGTCGAAATCGAGCAGGAAGGCACAGGACGGGAGGAGGAAGAAGAACGCGGCGAGGACTGGCCGCGTTCCGCCGCGCCGCGACGGCGCTCGAGGGCGCGGCGCCATCAGAACCTCACCCTTCCGGTCAGTCCCGCTCCCGCTGGCAACGCGCCGACGGCGAGATCCACGGAGGAGGCCGTGGGGGCTTCTTCTTCGGAGCTCAGGTAGAGCGTGACGCCGACGCCAACGGCAACGACGGCCACGCCCGCGAGCACCGTGTTCGCGAGCGCCATGCCCTTTCCGAGAGCGAGCTCCGAGTCCGGGCACGGTCGGACGCAGGATTCCTTCTTTTCGTCGTATTCGAGCTGGGCAACGAGTCCCGTGAGCACGGCGCCCGCCGTCGCTGCCGCGCCGATTCCGAGCGCGATGAACGCCGGAGAACGGTTGGGCGCGGGCGGCGCTTTCTCGATCGCGCGGTGCTGCGCCGGGGCAGGCGCCGCGCCGCTCGACGCGGGCGGCGTCGCGGCCGGCTCGACCGGCGGCGTCGTTTCCCGAGACGCGGACGCCGAGGGCTCCGCGGCCGACTGCGTGGGCAAGCGCTTCTCGAGGTTTTCGATGCGACGCCGAACCGTCTCGACGTGCTCACCCTCCGGCGCCTCCGCGAGGTATTGCCGCAGGGCGGCGATCGCGTCCGAGAGGGTCCCGAGCCGCTCGTGCACGACTGCGATGTTGAGCAGGATCTCGGGGCGACGCGAGAGCTCGTACGACTTCTCGAACGCCCGGAGCGCGTTTTCGTAGTCGCTCTCCTCGAGATACGCGACGCCGGACTCGAAGTGGCGGCGCGCGAGATCGTCGGCGCTGCTCTGAGCGCTGGCCGGAGCCGCCAGGGAAAGCAAGCCGACGCAGAGAAGTGCCGCCGGAAAACGCCGGCACGCGTGCTTCTCGCCAAAAGCACTCATGAACCCGGATCCATATCACGCACGGCTTTCCAGCTAGGAGGATCGCGCGGCTGAATGGATCGCGCGGCGGCACCGGAGGGCACCGACACGGGCGCTTTCCGACGCACAAACGGACCCGCGCCGACGAGCCCGGCCAAGCGGCCGCCCGCGGGCCACGCCCGGTCGCCACCTCGCGCGGCGCCCCTTTGGCGGCACCGGAACGAAACGTTCACGAAGGGAGCGAGGCCGGGAGCCGTGTGTGCTAAGGCGCACCCGCGATGCCGCGCCGGAACGATATCAGCAAGATCCTGCTCATCGGCTCTGGTCCCATCGTGATCGGGCAGGCTTGTGAGTTCGACTACTCGGGGACCCAGGGCGCGAAGGCGCTGACGGCGCTCGGGTACGACGTCGTTCTCGTCAACTCGAACCCGGCCACGATCATGACGGACCCGGAGCTCGTGCGCCGGACGTACATCGAGCCGCTCACCCCCGAAACGGTGGCCGCGATCATCGAGCGTGAGCGCCCCGACGCGCTGCTCCCAACCCTCGGCGGACAAACCGCGCTGAATCTCGCGCTCGATCTGCACGGCTCCGGTGTGCTCTCCCGTCACGGTGTGCAGCTCATCGGTGCGCAGGTGGACGCGATCCGCAAGGCGGAAGACCGCCAGCTCTTCAAGGAGGCGATGCGGAACGCCGGGCTCGAGTGCCCGCGCTCGGGCCACGTGAGCTCGCTCGAGGAGGCGCGGAAGATCGTCGAGATCACGGGTTACCCGGTGATCTTGCGCCCGAGCTTCACGCTCGGCGGCACGGGCGGCGCGGTGGTCAACGGGCCCGAGGAGCTGGAGGCCAAGGTGGCGTGGGCGCTCGCGCAATCGCCGACGCACCAGGTGCTCGTCGAGGAGAGCGTCATCGGCTGGAAGGAGTACGAGCTCGAGGTCATCCGGGACTCGGCCGACAACTTCATCGTCGTCTGCTCGATCGAGAACATCGACCCGATGGGCGTCCACACCGGCGATTCGATCACGGTGGCGCCCGCGATGACGCTGACGGACCGCGAGTACCAGCGCCTCCGCGACGCGGCGCGCGCCGTGATGCACGAGATCGGCGTCGAGACCGGCGGCTCCAACGTGCAGTTCGCCGTGGATCCGAAGACGGGACGCATCCTGGTCATCGAGATGAACCCGCGCGTGTCGCGCTCGAGCGCGCTCGCGTCCAAGGCGACCGGCTATCCCATCGCGAAGATCGCGGCCAAGCTCGCCGTCGGGTTCACGCTCGACGAGCTCGAGAACGACATCACCGGCACGAGCGCCGCGTTCGAGCCGACCATCGACTACGTCGTGGTCAAGTGGCCGCGCTTCGCGTTCGAGAAGTTCCCGGGCGCCGATCCCCGGCTCGGCACGCAGATGAAGAGCGTCGGCGAAGCGATGGCGATCGGGCGGACCTTCCCGGAAGCGCTGCAAAAGGCCGCGCGATCCCTCGAGACGGGCAAGAGCGGCCTCGTCAGCTTGATGGACCGCGTGGACTACCGCGTGCTCGTGCGCGACGAGCAGAGCCGCGATCTGGTGAACGAGGCGCCGCCTTCGGCGAAGCCGCGTCCGACCTTGCCGCCGCCGGGCCAGGGCGAGCTCGAGCGCGCGCTCGAGCACCTCGTGGCCGTGCCGACCGCCGATCGCCTCTTCTACGTGGCCGACGCCATGCGCGTCGGGATCGGCGCCGAGCGGATCCAGGAGCTGACCGGGATCGATCCCTGGTTCCTGGCTCAGATCGCGCGGCTCATCGAGCACGAGAAGCGGATCGCCGGCGCGCCGAGCCTCGACGCCGACCTGCTCCGCACGAGCAAGCGGCTCGGCTTCAGCGACGCGCAGCTCGCGGCGCTCCGCGACACGAGCGAGGACGCGATCCGCGCCCTCCGCGACGAGCTCCGGATCGGCTGCTCCTACGCGCGCGTGGACACCTGCGCGGCGGAGTTCCCCGCGAGGACGCCCTACCTCTACTCGAGCTACGAGACGGACTCCGAGGCCGAGGTCACGACCAAGAAGAAGGTGATCATCCTCGGAGGCGGCCCGAACCGCATCGGCCAGGGCATCGAGTTCGACTACTGCTGCTGCCATGCGGCGTTCGCGCTGCGCGAGCTCGGGCTCGAGACCGTCATGGTCAACTGCAACCCGGAGACGGTCTCCACGGACTACGACACCTCCGATCGCCTCTACTTCGAGCCGCTGACCCTTGAGGACGTGCTCGCCATCTGCCGCGAGGAAGCCAGCCGCGGGGAGCTGCTCGGGGTGATCGTGCAGTTCGGCGGGCAGACGCCGCTGAAGCTCGCCGTGCCGCTCGAGCGAGTCGGGGTGCCGCTGCTCGGAACGCCCGCGGACGCGATCGACAGAGCGGAGGATCGGGAACGCTTCGACGCCCTGCTCGCCAAGCTCGACCTCACGCGTCCACGCGCGGGCATTGCGAAGGGCGCCGAAGAAGCCCGGAAGATCGCGCACGAAATCGGCTACCCCGTCCTCGTCCGTCCCTCGTACGTGCTCGGCGGGCGCGCCATGATGATCTGCTACACCGACGCGGAGCTCGAGGCGTACGTCGGGCTCGCCATCGATGCGGCGCGCGACGAGGGCGGCTCCCAAACGCTGCTCATCGATCAGTTCCTGAAGAACGCCACCGAGGTGGACGTGGACCTCGTGTGCGACGGACGGCGCGCGATCATCGGCGGCGTGATGCAGCACATCGAGGAGGCCGGCGTGCACTCCGGGGACTCGACCAGCGTGCTGCCCCCGCACACGCTGGACCCGAGCATCGTCGCGCGCATCGAGGACGACGCGCGGCGGCTCGCGCTCGAGCTCGGCGTCGTGGGCCTGATGAACGTGCAGTTCGCCGTGAAGGACGGGCAGGTGTACGTGCTCGAGGTCAACCCGCGTGCCTCGCGCACCGTGCCCTTCGTCGCCAAGGCCACGGGGCTCCCGCTCGCGAAGATCGCGGCCAAGGTGATGGCCGGAAAGACCCTCGACGAGCTCGGGCTCGGCGAGCGTTCCTTGCCGATGCACGTGGCGGTCAAGGAGTCGGTGTTCCCGTTCTCGAAATTCCCGGGCGTGGACACGATCCTCGGCCCCGAAATGCGCTCCACGGGCGAGGTGATGGGCCTCGCGCAGAACTTCGCAGCCGCCTTCGAGAAGTCGCTCGCGGCCTCCGGGTTCGCGCTGCCGGGGCTCGGACGCGCGTTCATCAGCGTCAAGGACGAGGACAAGGCGCTCGCTTGCCACGTCGCGCGCCGCCTGCGAAACCTCGGGTTCGGCATCGTCGCGACCCGCGGCACGGTCGCGGCGCTCGAGCGCGCGCGGATCCCGGCCGAGCCCGTGAACAAGGTGCAGGAGGGCTCTCCGCACGTCGTCGATGCGATCCGGGCCGGGCGCGTTCAGCTCGTGATCAACACGACGGCCTCGGGCAAAGCCGTTGCGGACAGCTACTCGATTCGACGCACGGCGCTCCTCGCGAACATCCCCTACTTCACGACGATGTCGGCCGCGCTCGCGGCGGTCGAGGCGCTCGAGGCGCTGCAGCAGTCGCAGCGTCAGGTCCAGGTGCGCAGCATCCAGGAGTGGCACGCGCGCTCGAACGCCTGACGCGTTCGAACGCCGATCCGTCCAGGGGCTCGTCTAGACGGCGCGTCGGAGGGAGCTCGGGCGCTTGGCGTGGAGCTCCGCCTCGACGAGCTTTCTGAGCTTGTTCGTGTCGAACGGCTTCGGGACGAAGCGGTTCTTGCTGTTCGCGACGAACTCGCGCATCGGCTCGGTGAAGACCCCGCCCGTCATGATCACGACCCGGCGAGCGTGCTCGGGGCCGAGCTTCTCGATCTCCGCGAGGAACTCCATGCCGCCGAAGCCGGGCATCATCAGGTCACAGAACACGAGGTCGAAGGGCTCGGATTTGTAGATCTCCACGGCTTCCCGGCCGTTGGTCGTCGACCGGATGTCGTGCCCCGACAGGGCGCGCTTCAAGCCGCGCAGCACCGCAGGCTCGTCGTCCACGAGCAGGATGCGGGCACGCTTTCGGGCTCCGGGCTCCGTAGAGGGGGTCCTCGGGCGGCTCGAGCCCGACGTCGTCTCGGACGCCTCGGCACGCGTCAAGGTCACGCGCGCGGTGGTTCCGTGGCCGACCTGGCTCTCGAGCTCGATGGTGCCCCCGAAGCTCTCGATGATGCTCCGGCAAATCCAGAGTCCAAGCCCGGTCCCCTGCCCCACCGGCCGCGTCGAGAAGAACGGCTCGAAGACGTGCTCGAGATCCGCCTCCGCGATCCCGGTTCCCGTGTCGCGGATGGTGAGGAGGACTCGCTCTGGATCCCGCACCTCCGTCGTGACGACGATCTCCTGGTTTGCGCCGTCCTCGGGCAGCGCCTGCAGGGCGTTCATCAGCAGGTTGACGAACACCTGTTCCAGCCGATGCGGATCCGCGAGCACCGGCGGGGTGTCCGCGAAGGCGACGACGAGCCGCGCCCGGTGGCGGATTTCGTTGCCGACGATGCGCAGCGCGCCCTCGAAGCAGCCGGACAAATCCACCGCGGTGGGCGCCTCCTCCCGCGGGCGCGAGAACTCCCGAGCGCTGTTCACGATGCGGCGGATGCGCTCCGCTCCCGATGCCGCTTCCACGAGGGCGTCCCGGACGGCGAAGAGCGTCGCGATGACGCCGTCCTGGGGGGCGTCCGCTCCGCCCTCGGAGGGGGGGCGCTTCGACGCGCGCCACTCGGGGACACGGGGCGGCGCCGAACGCGCGGGACGGCTCCGCGGCGGCGTGCTCGGTTGCGGGGCCACGCCTTCCGCGAGCGCGTCGCCGGCCCGCGTGAGCTCGCTCACCGCCCAGTCGATGTTCACCATCACGTACGCGAGCGGGTTGTTCACCTCGTGCCCAATGCCCGCGACGAGCCGGCCCAGCGCCTCGAGCTTCTGCGCGTGGCGCAGCTCCTTCTCGAGCCGCAGCCGGTCGGCCATCTCGTCCCGCAGACGTTCCAGAGCGCGTTCGAGCTCGTCGGTACGACTCCGCACCTGCGCCTCGAGCGAGAGCAGGTGCGCCTCGTTCTCGCGCAGGAGACGCCACTTCTCGGACAGGGCGCGCGCGAGCTGCCGCACCTCGATCGAGTCGAAGGGCTTCTTGAGGATCAGAAAGCCGCCACGAGCCCCGAGCTCGGCGACCATCTCCTCCCAGCTGTAGTCGGAATACGCCGTGCACAAGACGAGCTGCAGTCGCGGATCGATGCTCCAGAGCTCGCGCGCGGTCTCGACCCCGTTCAGACCGGGCGGCATGCGGATGTCGACGAACGCGACGGCGAACGGCGTGCCGTTCTCCACGGCCCGCTTCACGAGCGGCAGCGCGCGATCGCCCTGATACGCGGAGTGGATCTCGAAATCCAGGGAGCCATCCACCGGCTCCGCGGTCCCGAACAGCTCGGCTTCCGCCTGGAGCAGCTGCGACGGCGCGCTCCGCGGACTCAGGATCTTGCAGAAATCCTCGTGGATCTTCGGGTTGTCGTCCACGACGAGGATGCGCCGGTGCGAGGCGGTCATCTCATGCCTGTGCCGCGAACGGCAACCGCACCGGAAGCTCGAGCACGAAGCTCGCGCCGCAGCCCAACCCCGGGCTCGCACCGGTGAGGCTGCCGCCGAGCTCCATCGCGGCGAGCGCGCTCGCGTGCAGGCCGAACCCGTGCCCGTTCTTCTTCGTGGTGAACCCGTGCGTGAACAACTTCGGAAGGTGCTCGGGGGCGATCCCGACCCCGTTGTCTCCCACTTGGAGCGACAAGCTGCCCCCGGAGCGATGGCGCACGCAGATGGTGATCTGCTTGTTCTCCTGCTCGGACTCCTCGAGCGCGTGTTTGGCGTTACTGAGGAGGTTCACCAGGATTTGGACCACCTTGTGCCGATCCAAAAGCAGGGTCGGGACCTCCGCGTAGTCGCGGACCACCAGAATGCCGAGCTCGCCGAAGGAATCCTGAACGAGACCGATCGCGTCCTCGACGAGCTCCGTGATCGAGCAGGGCTCGGACACGCCCACCGTCCGCGCGTAGGCCTGCTGCTTGGTGATGATCGACTTGATGTGGTCGATGTTCTCCTGGAGCGAGCGGAGCTCGGCCTGGATTCCGGCGACCTCGCTGCCGAGGTGCGTCGCGAGCTCCTTGAGGTAGTTGGGGAGCACGCGCCCGCGGTTGTCGGAGCGGAAGAACTCGGCCAAGTCTTCGGGGTCGCGCTGCAAGAGCTCCGCGACGCGGAGCGCTCCCGCGACGCGCAGGCCGCGCAGGCGCTCGAGCGCCATCTCCGCGGAGACGTTGACGCTGTTCAGCACGTTGCCCACGTTGTGGAGCACGCCGGTCGCGACGTCGGCCATCCCGGCGCGCCGAGAGACCTCGGCCAGCACCTTGGTGGACTGCAAAAGCTTCGCCTGCGCTTCGCGCAGCTTGGACAGGCTCGCGTCGAGCTGGGCGTTCGAGGCCGAGAGCTCCGAGCGCTCGCGATCGAGCTCGGCGATCAGCTCCTGGTTTTCGAGCAGGGCCGCGAGGTGGCTGCCGAAGAGCAGGAAGTGCCCGAGATCGTGGTCGTTCAGGGAATGGAACCGACCGAAACCGGTCCCGTATCCGGCGAGGAGGAGCAGGGGCTGATCGCGGCCCGGCAACAAGAGCCAGAAGAACGAGTCGAGGCCGACGACCCGCGCGATGGCGTCGAGCGCCGGATCCCCGGGATAGCGTCCGCTCTTGGTCGAGAGCAGGGCGTCGAGCGTGTCCGCGTCGAGCGCGGCGTCGGGAGCGAGCGGAGCGTGCGCGGTGCCCGCGCGAAGCGAGAGTCGCGGCCCGTCGCGCAAGCACGCGTAGACCGCGGCCACCTGGAAGTTCAGGTCGTCGACGATCGCCGACACCCAGAGACCGAGCAGCGCCTCCGCGTCTTTGCGGGTGAGATCGATGGAGAGCTTGTGGACCGCGCGGAGCCAGACCTCGATGCGACCCCGCTCTTGCCGGAGCTGATACACCTCCCGCTCGCGGCGCAGGAGCAGCATCGCTTTCGAGCGAAGCATTTCGAGGAGCGCCGAGGAATCCCGAGACATTCGGCCTCAGTCGGCGAGCACGAGCATCGAGTACGAGTAGTTGTGAAAGACCGGCCTGCCCGAGCCAGGAAAGATCTCCCCCCAGGGCATCATGCCGAGCCACGGCGTCTCTTCCCCGAGCGCTCGTTGCAAGGCCAGGTTCTCCTCCAACGTGGCCTCGTCCCCCAGGAACGGGCGCGTGCGCGCGCCGCATTCGAACCCGAGCACCGCGCGCGGAGGCTTTCCCGAGAGCCGTCGCTCGAGCCGCTCTCCCATGGCGCGCGAGCCCTGGAGCACGTCCTCGACCGTCCGGTGATGGATCATGATGCGGGTGCCGGTTCGAACCCGCGAGGCGAGCACGACGGCCCCCGTCCGCAGATCGATCGCGTACGCCGCGCCCACCAAGTACTCGCTCCCGTCCGATGCCCCCTCTCGGGGAATGCCGAGGGCGAGCGCCGAGCTGTGCGTGGACTGCCCCGGCTCGGGACCGCAGATCTCCCGCCAGACGTCCGCGGCGGGTCGGCCGTCGAGCTCGAGCAAGACGTTTCCTTCGGCGCGCGTCACCGTGAGCTCCACGCCGGCGGGTGAACAGCCGTGGCAGATGTCGAGCGCCATGCTGAACTGCCCGGAGATGGCGCAGGCGACCGCCGCCCGGCTGAGCGCGCGCTCCCCATGGTACTGGAACGTCTGCTCGAGCGACCGGTAGTTGAAGGCGTGCGCCGCCGCGCCTCCGACCACGGTGCACTCGACCTCGTTCCAGAGCCCGTCGAGGAGCGGCTCGACGTCCGCCCCGGCGAGCGAGTCGTGATGGAGGATCACGAGCCGCGGCGCGTCGGGCAAGCGCGCCTTGAGCTCGCGCCCGAGGCGCCTCCCCTTCTCGCGCGTGTCGACCTCCACGTCTTCGACGACGGCATGGGACACCGCGATCGAGTCTCCGCCGAGCGCGAGGAGGCCAGCCGCGAAGCCGTCCTCGCGCACCTTGCCGGGACCGACGACGCCCTGCGCCGAGCAGCCGACGATCGGAACCTCCCGACCGAACACCTCGGTGAGCCCCGCGAGGTACGCGCTCGGATCGTGCGTCAGCGTGAGGTACGTGAGCACGAGCCGCGGCGGAGGCCCGCCCCGCTCTCGAATTTCTCGGGCCGCATTCCGCCCCGTCTCGAACGAGTTTGCCGTGGTCGTGAGGAGGCTCTGCGCCAAGATGCTCATCGGGTGCTCCGAGGGGCGTCGACCGATCCGGAACAGGGAGCGGCTGGTCCCACTCCGGACTTTAGGTGAGCGCCTCCCCTCACCCACTCCTCGGGTTGTTCACTCACCCTACGAGGTAGTCAGGAGTGCGACGGCGACTTTCGCCTCCGCCTGCGAGCGCGGCGCAGCGGTCAGCCGAAATCTAGCTGGCCTAGATTTCGAGCCGACGTCGGAGGGGATGGCCGAACCCGAAGCGGAGCAGGAGCCTAAATGCGGATGGCCTGCCAGTCGCCGCTCGAGAACTTCTGCAGCATGATGCCCGTGAGCAGCACCACGTAGACGCACGCCGCCGCCCAGATCCCCCACAGGCCGAAGCCGAGGGTGATGCCCAGAATCCAGGCGAGCGGCACGAGACAGAGGAAGTGGAGGCAGAGCTCCACCACCATCACGAAGCGCGTGTTGCCCGCGCCGAACAAGGCCTGGGTCAGGATCATCCCGGTCGCGATCAGCGGGGTCGCGATCCCCATGAGCCGCATCGGGCCGAGGGCCGCTTCGAGCACGGCCTCGCTCTGCGTGACGATGCCGAGCAGCTCGCGCGTGAACACGACGCCCTCGAGCAAGCCCACCACCCCGAAGATGACGAGCCCGACGCGCACCGACGACCAGCCGAACACGGTCGCCTTGTCGGGGCGGCCTTCGCCGAGCGACTGACTGACCAAGGTGGCCGTTGCGGTGCCGAAGGCGAGGCACGCCGTGAAGGTGAGCTTGAGGATGCCGACGATCAGCGTCGTCGCGGCGCTGTTCACGGCCTCGGCGCGCCCGCCGGGGCACGTCGGTGAGACGACCGCCGACTGCGAGATGGCGTCGAGGTGGCTCACGATCATCGCGAACAGCGCGAAGCCGCTCATCACCGCCAGCGTGGCCACCCCGCTCGGGATCGACAGCTTCAGGATGTCCCAGGTGAGCTTGCGCGAGAGCCTACCGGTCGCAAAGGGACAATACGTCCTTCGGTAATGAGGAAGGAGGGCCCAGCCGACCATGATCGCGAGGCCCACCCAGGTGGAGAC
>CAYYWA010000204.1:0-10286 GCA_964475255.1 uncultured Sorangium sp. | reverse complement strand
GGCTCGGGGGGAACGCAGCTTCCGGGCTCGACGGTCGTGACGGCGCCGGCCTTGTACGCGCCGATGTCGGGGGAGCCGGAGCGCGTCGACGGGTTGAAGCACTTCGCGACGCCGCCGATGCTCTGGATGTATTCGATATCGATATCGTACTGCCACCAATTCTCGCGCGCGACCTGGCCCACCATCATCGGAGTGCGCTTCACCAAGCACTTCGGGTCGAAGCCGATGTCGGTGGTGGGCGCGCCGTTGCCGTTCGAGCCCTTGCCGATGAGGTCCATCGCCCCCGAAGCGGGGACGAAGTTGGGCGGGTTCCCCGTGGCGTCGGTGAAGTACGACACCTGGCCGGTGGTGACCACGTTGTTCATCCACCCGGACTGCGGCTGATTGATGACCGGCTGCGACCCGGCAGGCGATTGCCCGGTCCCCACGATGACGTTGTTCATGAACAAGACGCCTTGTTGGGGCGATGGGCCATTCGACTGGGTGAAATAGAGCTCGCCGGGGTTCGTCGGGCCCGTGGCTTCGGCGCCAAACCGCGAGTTATGATAGCAGGTATTGTTGATGAACCGCGTCCCCGAGCTCCGGGTCAGGCGCAGGCACGAGCCGGCATTGCCGAACGCGATGTTGTTGATGAAGGTCGCCCCGTTCGACTCCTCGTCGACGATGAAGCCGCTGCCGTCTGTATTCTTCTGGCGCTCGGTGTTTTCGAACGAGATCACGCCCTCCACGAGGTTCTCGCCCTCGGCCTCGAACAGCGTGACACCGCTCGACCAGGACTGCACTTTGCTGCTGCCGTTGTGCGCCGAGATCGAGTACTTCAACGTGAAGTTTTCGGCGCTGAAGAAGGTGAACCCGGTGCGACCGTTCGAGTACGAGATGCAGTGTTCGATTTCCCAGTGCCCGTTCGACTTCTCGTTGGAGTCGGTGCCACCGGCCCAACCGTTGCCGAACCCGATGTTCCAGCCGCGGGCCACGATGCCCTCGAAGCGGACGTACTCTGCCTCTTCCGAGCCGACGCCGGTGGCCTGATCATCGTCGTTCGGTCCCACGCCGGGCCCCTCGAGGATCGGGGTCGCGCACTCGTCGGCCTTGAACGTGATCCACGCGTCCGGCGTGCCCGAGTTGGGGACGTAGAGCCGCGTCTTGTAGAGGCCGTCCATCAGAATCACGGTGTCGCCGGCGACGGCCGCGCCCGCGGCGCTCTCGAGGTCACACGGCGCGGCGCGCGTGCAGCCTGTTGCCGGAGTGGCGGTTCCCGTTGGAGAAACGTAGAGTGTCGCCGCCTGGGCCGACGAAGCGAGAGCGAGCACGGTGAGCGAGCACAGGAAAGAGTGTTTCTTCATGGGACAAACCTGTAGGGACACCTGTGAGTCGGTGGGACGAGAACGACGGCCGAGTCTAGCAATGTAAGGAGCGTTTGCCAGCACAGGCCGGCCGGGAATCCCCATGAGAGAAAGGGGAATCAGCACGGGCAGATGCACCGTCTCGGCAGCAAGAGAGGAATTTTTTTGCGATCGGCCTGGCCGAAGTGGAACCGCTTCCAGGCTGCCGGTTGCGACCGACCCGACTGAACGGACCTACGGGTGCCGCGTCGCTTCGAGCAGGGCACGCGCTGGGCGTCTGGCCAGATCGCGTCACCGAGACAGCCGTTCGGCGCGACTGTGCAGCGTGAGCCGAAGCTCGGGGCTGAGGCCGGAGGGATGGCGGGAGATGCCGGAATCCGGGGTTGAGTGGGGGGAGGGCTTTTGTGTCCTCCCCTCGACACCGTCTCGGACGGGACTATGGGTCTTCGTGTGTCGGGGCTATCGGACGATTCGGACGGCTCGACGAGCGCGGTCACCATCCGGCAGGCGCTGCCGAGCGAGCTCGAAATCTTGAAGGCCATCGACGACGACGCGACTGCCCTCTATGCCGAGTACGGCCTGTTCATCGAGCTCGGTGACGAGCACGAGCTCGTGCGCGCCGAGCTCGCGCGCTGGTTGCGCTCTGTGGAGCTCGGACGCGCTCTCCTCGCCGTCGACGACACGGGGATGGGGCTCGGGTTCGCGGCGCTCGGTGCCGTAGACGGCGAGCCGTACTTGGACCAGCTCGCGGTTCGGCGGATCGCCATGCGGCGCGGCATCGGCAAGCGGTTGCTCGCGCGGAGCGCGGAGGTTGCCCGCGCCGCGGGTGGTTCCTCGATTTGGCTCACCACCTACGATCATCTCCCCTTCAACCGCCCGTTCTACGAGCGGCACGGCTATCGCCTCGTGCCCGAGGCCGCTTGGGGGAACGACATTCGGCACCACATCGAGGAGCAGCGGCGCTTCTTGCCCGCGCCCACCCATCGCGTGGCGATGCGGCGCTCGCTCTGAGCCTAGATTTCGGGCTGACGCCGGAGGGATGGTCGAGACCGAAGCGGATTTGGAAGCCGACTTTGCGTTCGGCGTGCGCAGCGATAGCAGCGCTATCGCGAGCACCACCGGCGCGAAGGCGGCGGAAAGGCGCGAGGGGTCGGCCTTCCCCGACTAGGAAGCTCGAAATCTAGGCTGAGCGCGCCGCTCGGCCCCGCGGCTTCACGCCTCGAAGTCGACGACGCGCCGCTCGACGCGAAGCGCTCCAATCGTTCGGGCGACGGCCTGGTGCTCGGAATGTTTCTGATAGGCCTCGAGCGCTTGCCAGCTCTCGTGCGTCGTGATCAACACGACGTCCGCCGATTCGTCGTCACTCGCCGTCGCGAGCCCCACCTCCAGGCTCGACATGCCCGGGATCTTGCCAACCAGCGTGTGAAGGGCATCTCGGACGCGGGCTGCGTGCTCGCGCCGCTCTTCCGGCGAAGCCCCGCGCAGCTTCCACATGACCACGTGTTTCACCATGCGCGGCACGCTAGCACCGGGGCTCGCTCGAGCGGGCGGCGATCACCGCGCGCCCGGAACGCGGGGCTCCGCGCGGATTCCGGGAGGGATGCGGGCCTGACGCGGAGCTTGGCGCGTCGCCCGCAGTTACTTGCAGTGTTTTCTCAGCAGCGCGCGAACGTAGCGGCCGGACTCGGTGAGCTCGGCGTCGCTCCACCCGCCCGTGGCGCGGGCGCCCGGCTGCAACACGGAGATGGTCTCGCCTGCCTTGTCGGAGACGGAGTAGTTGAGGTAGCTGACTCCGTTCTTCTCCATGAAGGCGAACCACGCCTCCCACTCCTCGTAGTGGTTCTTTCCTTGGCCGGACGCCTCGGCACCGCCGGATTCCGACACGAACACCGGGATGCCCGCGTCAATCGCGGCTTGCGTGCGGTCGCGCAGCCATCGTCCGTGAGTGCCGGCGTAGAAGTGGACCGAATAGACGATGTTCGTCTGCCCCTCGATGGGGTCGGCCGCGACCAGGTCGATGCGTTGGTCCCACTCGGGCGAGCCGACGATGACGACGTTGTCCGGATCGTGCTGGCGAATGGCTCCGATGACGGCGGCCGCGTAGTCCTTCACTTGCTGCCACGTTTCGTCCTTCTCCGGCTCGTTGAAGATCTCGTAGAGGACGTTCGGATGCTCGCCGTAGCGAGCGGCCATCTCCGAGAAGAAGGCCACCGCCTCGTTCTGGTGCAGGTCGTGCGCGTGCCAGTCGATGATGACGTACAAGCCGGTCGCGATGGCCGCCTCCACCACCGCCGTGATGCGCTGTTTCGAGGCGCTCGGGTTGCTCAGATAGGCTCCCTCCGGCTCGATGCCCATGGCCGGGCGAACGACGTCGACACACCAGTCGTCCCGGAGCCACCGAACGACGTCCGCGTTGTAGTACTGGGGCCACCAGTTGTCCCAGCCGAACGCTTGCCCGCGCAGAACGACGGGCTCTCCGTTTGCGCCAACGAGTCGTCCTCCACGAACCCCGAGCTGCCCGAAGCGTGCGACCGGCGTCGTTCTCCCGTCCGGCGGCGCCGGGGCGAGTTGTCGTTCGACGTGAGGGGCATCGGTTCCCCCGCTGCGGTTCTCCCTCGGGACGCAGGCGGGCGTCAGCGCCATGCCGACGAGGGCAGCGCATACGAGCTGCCACGAGTCTCGACGGATGCTCGAGAAGGGGACGCGCATCCCGTCGCATTACCACGAGACGCTCGGGGCGAGTCGGTCTACGAGGCTTCTGTCGCGCTCCGGTCGGGCCTGAGGGCGAGTCGGCGCGTCGAGTGCTGGATCGGGTCCCGGCCCCCGCGGCTCTGGCCGGGGCGGCTCACGCTCACCCCGGCCGCTCGAGCCGGTCCGTCGATCAGAGAGCCTCCAAGAAGGCAACGAGATCCTTGCGCTCCTGGCGAGTGAACACGAAGCCGAGAGCCACCTCGTAGTGGAGGACGACGTCTTCGAGCGTCGCGGCGATTCCGTTGTGGAAGTACGGCGCGCGCGCGGCGATGCCGCGGAGCGACGGCGTCTTGAAGTGGTCGATGTCCGCCCAAAGCCCGCTGCGGATCGCTCGGCCGGGATCCGTCGTCTGACGGGTTTCTCCGGTTGCCTTGTTGCGCAGGGTGTAGAGCGGCATGCCCGGCCTTCGAAATTCCGGGCGTGACGCGCCGACATCGAACAACGTGCCGTTGACGTTGCTCCCGTTGTTCGCTGCGTTGTGACAGCCACGGCAGCTCCGGCCGCCCGGATTGGGGTCGTTGAACAGCTCTTGCCCGCGCGCGATCTGCGCCCGCTTTTTATCCGCGGAGACGGTCGTGCACGAGCCCGGTTGCAGCGCGATCCACGCGTCGAACAGGTCGAAGCGGTCGTCCACGGGTGCTTGCTCGGACAGGTTTCTGGGACCACCCCTGGCACCACACGACGTGAGCAGCCCGACGCCGAACACGTATTGTTGCGCGAAGCGAAGGCCCTCCTCGTAGACGACGATCTCCTCGAGGAGCTCGGGCGTCGCGGGATCCCCCTGCTGAGACCCCGTGATGTTCCCGGCCGCCTGACTGAGGAGCCCCGCATGCACATCTCCGCTGCCGTTCGTGTTTTGATCGTGCCAACCGATGTTGCGCGCGATGTGGAAGTTCGCCGTAGCGAGCGGCCGGCGGAACGCCTGAAAGCGCGTCAGGCTTCCGCCCGATCCCAAGGGGTCGTCGACGGCGACGATCTCGTACTCCGCGTCCTCGGGCACGTTGCCTCCGCGCCGGAACAGGCCCTTTCGCAGCATGCTGTACGCCGCGTAGCGCGCGGCGACCGTGGACACGTCCGCGTTCGGGCCGTTCGCGTCGAGCAGGTTGAAGATCGGAGCCCTTCCGCCCGTGAGCCAGAAGGTGATTTCCACCTCGATGGGCCGAATGCTCCAACCCGATTGAACGAGATGGCACGTCTCGCACGAGCGCCCGTTCGAACCCTGCGGTTCGTGAAAGGGATTGTTCAGGTCGACGAACCCGGCCGTGCTGTACGTCGCAGCCGTCCCCGCTTCGTTCGGAAAGGGAAAGTCGTTCGGCAAGCGCCCGTCGTGGAGGGCTTGCTCCGACTCGCTCACGGCGTCCTCGTCGAAAGACGCGTCGGGTGCACCCGCGCACGCGATGCTGCCACTCGCAACGCCTGCGCTCACGAGCACACCCGCGATTCGCGGCCAACGCAGATTCGACCTCCGATGGATCATGGCTCCTCCTCCTCCGCTCCGGCGAGAACCGGAAAGAACGACTTTTAGGCGAGGCGCCGGATCGCTTGCAAGCGAGAGCGGCGAGTCTTTTCTGTCAAACGGTTCGGTCGGCTGACGCCGTGTCAAACACCCCATAGGGCGAAATCCCCAAAGCGTGGGCAATGCCCCAAGGACCCGTGGCCCCGGCGAGAGCCGATGGCGTCGTGGGGTGCTTTCCGAGCTCAGCGTGTTGCGGTCTGTCCGTGAGCCCGCACGAGTGCAGAGACTCACGATGTCCGCCCGATCGAGAAAGTCGAGTTCATGCTGAGCATGCTCCATCGAATATCCGGCGCCAACCCGCTTTGATGAGCCCGCCGCAGCGGGGCCGTGGTTCGAAAGGGGGCGTTCCCGATGGGCAAAGCGCTTCTGAGCCTTCTCTGATTTTGGCCTCGGGTAACGCGGAGGGCTCGCGCGTGGCGTCGCAACGCCCCGTCTGGGTTCCCGTCGTGGTCGGGCCCGGCGAGGCGGGGTGGCGCTTCTATTAGAACGCTGATCCGTTCGACGGGTCAGCGTTCTAGCCTCTTGAAAAAGGCGTGGCGCGGCGCGCTGTGCCTCGCAGCTTCCGTGACGGGTCACGAAAGAAAAACGGCGCCGCGTCCATAGCGACGCGGCGCCGTGATGCGCGCTTCCTCCGGCGACTCCGAGGCGCCGAACCGATGCGCGCGTCGTCAGGAACCGAAGGAACTGACGACGCGCGTTCTCACCACGTGGCGACGTACGCCCACGGGTGGTTGCCCGCCGTGGTCGAGATGCAGTACCCGCCATTGCGCTGCGGCGGGATCGTGGGCCAATTCTGGTAGTTGCACGTCATCGGCACGCCGTTGACGAACAGTTGGCGAGGGCTCACGAAGTTGCCGCAGTTCCCGCCGTTCAGCGGGCCCGTCGTCTGCAGGCAGCGCTCGCCCGTCCCGAGATTGCCCGACTGCAGGGGGCCCGAGAAGCTCTGCGGGTTCTCGCAGATGCCGTCGCAGGGCAGGGCGTTGCAGCTCCCGTTGTCCGGGTGTGTGCACACACCACCCGAGCACACGTCGTTCGTGCACGCGTTGCCGTCGTCGGCGCACGGGTCGGTGTTGTTCGTGTACTGGCAACCGCTTGCCGGGTCGCAGCTGTCGTCGGTGCACGCGTTGCCGTCGTCACACGTCGCGGTGGTGTGCTGGCAGCCGCTCACCGGATCGCAGCTGTCGACGGTGCACGCATTGCCGTCATCGCAGCTCACGGGCGTGTGCGTGCAGCCGAGCTCCGCGTCACAAGCGTCCACGGTGCAGGCGTTCGAGTCGTCGCAGTCGAGCGGGGTGCCCGCCTGGCAGCCGGTCTCCGCGTCGCAGAGCTCGGCGCCGTTGCAGGCGTTGCCGTCGCTGCACGCCGAGTCGTCCGGCCCGGCCACGCACGCATCGGCGGCCTCGTCGCAGACGTCTTGCGTGCACGAGACACCGTCGTCGCAAGCAACCGGTGTTCCCGGCGCGCAGCTCCCCTCGACGCACGTTTCGATGCCGTTGCAGAACGCGCCGTCGTCGCAGTCGTCGTCGTCCTCGCACCCGCCGGAGAAGGCGCGCACCTCGACGTCATCGACGAGGAAGCCCGGGTACCCGTTGGCCACGCCGTCACCCGTGTCGAAGCCGAAGCGCAGGCGGATGGACGCCGAAGCGAGCCCTTCGAGGTGCGGCGTGAGATCCACCTCGGCCGCCTGCCAAATTCCGGTGCCGTCCTCCAGCTTGACTCCGCCCGTGTTGTTGCTGGCGACGACGGTGAACGCGCCACCGTTCACCGAGACCTGAGCCGTTGCCCGATCCCAAGGCGACCCCTGCTCGGTCCCGAGGAAGTAGTTGAAGCGAAGCTTCACCACCGAGGCGTCCTGAATGGCTATTGGAGTCGAGGTCACCGTGCCCGCGCTCGCGCCGCCGGTCGCGAACGTGCAGCTCGTGTCGAGGCCGAAGTAGAGCGCGTTCGGCGACGAGTGGCCGGGCTGCGCCGCCGCGCAGGCGCTCGTCACGTGCCAGAGGTTCGTGCTCTCGCTCCCGAGGGTGAAGCTGCCGAGGCCGCCTTCGAACGTCTCCGTGAAGATCGGCGTGGGCACGCCGACCACCAGGCGCACGGTGCGTGTCGTCGACCCCACTCCGTTGGTGAGGTTCGCGAACTCTACGCTTGCCTCGTAGCCCCCATTCGGGAGACTCGCGGCGACGGCTTGATCGATTGCGACCGTGACCTCTGCCTGCTGCCCCGTGGAGAGGGAGCCCGAGCCGTTCGTGATCGAGAGCCAGGGCGTCGCCGAAGTGGGGGTGACCTGGTACGCCAGGGACGGCGTGGGGCCGAGGTTCGTCACCGTGTACGAGACGCTCGGCGGCGCGAAAGGCCCGCCGGAGGGGCCTTCCGAGACGAGCTCCGCTTTGGGCGCCACCGAGAGCCCGGTGAGCAGCGGCGGGCATTCGATGCCGTGGGCGCCGAAGCCCGCGCAAATGGCGTCGTAGTGCGGCGAGCCGTTGTCGAGGTTCCCGTCGTCGTCGTCGAGCGTGAGCAGATCGACGGCGATCTCGGGCCCGATGCCGGAGCCGATGTGCATCGGAATCGAGCTCAGGACGAGCGAGTTGACGAGATCGACGTACGTCTCGGGCTCCGTCAACGCGAGCTCTTCGCGCACGCTCCAGATCGCTCCCGAGATCAGGTTGCCGCAGGCGTGCGACTCGCTGCCGCAGCTCGAGCACGCGGTCGGGGAGTACTGGCAATCGTTGTCGGCGCTGCGCAGCGGCGTCGAGCACTGGTTCAGGAAGAAGCCGTAGCCGAGGCCCGGATCCCCCGCGAAGAGCGCCGCGACCACGTCGCTCATCCCTTCGCCGTACGCGCCCTGACCGCTGCCGCCCGACTGCACGATGTGGTGCCCGAACTCGTGATGGGTGACGCTGGCGAACGCCGTGTTCCCGTGGGTGGACGAGGCGGTGCAGAAGTTGATGCTCGGAACGCTCGAGTCGTACCAGGCGTTGCCCGGACAGAGGAAGTCCGTGCGATTGACGTGGACGCGGAAGTTCGTTTGCGTGGCGATCGTCGGATAGTCGGGCACGTAGCCGAGCAGGAAGTCGCGAATTTCGTTCGAGTGCACGTACCCGTTCGACTGTGCGATCACCGTCGGGTCCGTATTCGCCGCGTTGTGCAGGAAGCTCACGGGCCCGGGGGGCAGCACCGACTCCGTCAGCACCTCGTTCGTGCCGAGGAAATTGAACACGTCGAAGTACTGCCCGGCTACCGGCGACGACACGTTGACGGCCGTCGTGCCGGCATTCGGCAGCGTGAACGCGCCGTCCGCGTCGGTGAGCGTCGCGTTGCTCGGCGACGTGACCTCCGCGTACGGGAAGGCTTGCGCCGACTCGGGCGAGCACTCGATGGATTTTGCGCCCTCGGTGCGGTTGCCCGCGACGGTGCCGGTCACGTCCGCGAACACGATCAGGCTCTCGGCGTCGAGGACGTCGGCCGTTTGCGCATCGGCGATCAAGCGAAACTTGCCGGGTGGCCCCGCGGTCTCCACGACGTACTCCATCGCCAAGCGCGGCGGCGCATCGGCTTTCTCGGTGCCGGCGAACACCACCAGCTTGGGCGTGGAGACGCTCGTGATCGAGGTCGGCGTGCCGAGCGGTCTGCCCGCGAAGTCAGTGACACCGGGCAGCGCGCGGAGCGACTTGGCGCGATCGACGGTGACGGATCGAACCGTGGCTGGAACCCGGAAGCGCCCGAGATTGCGAACGGACGACGAGGCCCACACGACGGGGTTCGTGCCGCCGTTGCGCACCAGAACGAGCAGCGTGGAGCCGTGGACGGGGAGCCCGTCTTTGACTTGCCCATAGCGATAAAGCCAGAACTTGTACGTCTTCGTCTTCGGATTCCACATCAGGCCGAGCGGGCTCGGAGTGCTGGCGGCCACTGCCGCGCCGTCGCGCAGGACCTGTGGCACGAGCTCGGCCGCGGGGAGCCCGAGCGCCGTGGCGTGTTCGGCACGGAACCGCTCCGCAGCCGCAGCCGGCGTGTTGCCGATGGCGAGCTCCGCCCCGTAGAGCCTGGAAATTCGGGTGCCATGGCTCTCGACGCGAGCCCCCGCATGGGAAGGCTCCATTCTGGTCACCGCGGCCTGAAGTGACGCAGACGGCGCTTCGAACCGCTCCGAATCGCCGCTACTGCAGCTCGCCATCGCCACGGGACCCACCGCGAACAGGCCCAACCTAGAGGCCCTCTTGAATACCCACATGTTGATTACCTCCCGAACGAAGCGCTGACACTAACGAGAGCAATGCTCTCGGTCAAGGTCATTTTGGCTGTGAATCTCCTTCACAGTGAATCCAATAGACTGCAAGTGTGGTGTCCAACACTCTGTGAGACGCTCTGCTCTCCACACCACGGTTCTCGATGCGCTCCACGGTTCGCGGGCTTGCGTTGCCTCGCGACCGCCAAGACCCACCCTGCTCCACAGGAGGCTTTGCCGGCGCGGACGAGAGCCCCCTCAATTCACTCGGCGTCGGGGTGCACGGGTCCGATGTGAAGCCGTATTCGGAGGCGTTCGTTCACTCGGCGTCGGGCGCTCACGGGCTCGAGCCGAGCACTGAGGTTGCCGAGTCGACGAAGCGCGGCGCGGGGGGGGGGGGGAGCGAGACCCCCCCCCCCGGGGGCCGAGGTGGGGGGGTATTGGGGGGGGTGTG
>CAYYWA010000203.1:0-10320 GCA_964475255.1 uncultured Sorangium sp. | reverse complement strand
GCCCGCGGGGGCTGAGGCGAACGCGTGTGCGGGCGCTGCGGCACGTACTCGCGCTCGGGGCGGAGCGGCACGGCGGGCGCGCGCTGGATGTACCGACGCTCGATGTACCGGCGCTGTTGCACGAGCGGCGGGGGAACCCGACGGTAGACGTACCAGCGCGGACCGACCCGGTAGTACCAATGGCCGTCGACGAGGTAGACAGGATGGCCGTCGTAGAACACGGACGGATAGCGGGAGATGGCGGGGGGCACCGAGTACACCTCGACGACCGCGGGCTCGGTCGTGGCGTAACAGCCCACCGCCGAGCCCGAGAGCGCCAGCACGAGGCAGAGGCGCGACAAGAACGTGAAAGGCAGGCTCTTCACGCAGCGGTGGACGCAAGCCGCGTGCCCAACGCGCTGGGACTCGTCCCGCAATCGACGCGACCGAACGAGCGAGCGGATCTGCCCCGAGAGCCTAAGTCTAGGCGCTCTGGGCCACTTGGAACACGATGAACCGTCGCACCGGATACGAATAGATGACGAAGACGACGGTGTTGGCGAACATGCCGACGAGCTCGGCCGGCAAGAACGGGATGAGCGCGATGAGCAGCCGAAAGACGAGCAACGTCAGCGGTAGGCCGATGACCTCTTGCAGCACGAAGAGCTTGGCCTGGCGGGACAAGCTGCCGGACTGCGCCCGAAAGGCGTACGAACGGCTGCCGAAAAACTGGACGAGGGCGCCCGCGAGCAGCGCGGGGATGCGGCCGATGATGGGGTCGGTCGCGAGCACGCGCGTGCACAGGGTGAGCACCGAGAAATCGGCGATGGTGGCCCAGCTCCCGACGATGAGCGTGCGCACGTAGCGCATCACGCGCACACGCAGCGACTCCCGCGCAGGACCGGACTCGGCGATGACCGGGGCGAGCTCGATGGCGTGCTCCGCCGTCGTCATGATGCGCCCCCCGGGAGCGATGCGCGGGGGGATCGGCGAGGCGGCTGCACGCGAGGAGGATCGAGGGTCGTGGAAACGGACGGGAAACGGGAGTGCGAAATCAACGGGTCCGTGCGCGGAGCGTGAGGTGGAACGTCGAGAATGACGGCAAGTCGGAATTTCGCAACTCGTGGCATGCCCGCAACGAGGGTCGCTGCAATGCTCGCGCCGTGCTCGCGAAGACACGGGCGCGCTGCATCAGGCATCAGAGTCGTTCCTCGATGCGGCGGTGCGTGTTCGGGCGCGGTGCACAATGCGACGCCTGCGCGGACCGCGCGTCGCGGTGCCTCGGGGCGCTCGTGGGTTTCGTCTGGGCGTCTTCGTGCCGTGGCGCCAGCCGGAAAACGAGCGACGTGAGCTCGAATTCGGCGCTCAGCGTTGCGCGCGGAGCTCCGCGAGTGCTTCGTCTACGAGCTGCGCGACCTCATCGTCCCGACGTGTCATCCGCGCGGGCGACGCGGGGCGCGGCGTCTCGGCCTTCAAGAGCTCGGCGATGCCGTCGAGGCTCTCCCCGCGCTCGAGCGCCTCGAGCGCTGCGGTCGCTGGATCCCGCTGCCGGCGATTGCCGAAGCCGAGCACGCGCGCGAGCCAGGAACGCGCCTCGCGCAGCTCGCCAGCGCCACGCGCCACGGACGCCGGGTCCGCGCTCAGCCGCTCGACGAACGCGCGGTTCGATTGCACGAGGGCCCAGGCTTCGTCGAACGCTTCCTTCTGCGTGGCCGCGAGCTCCGCGCGCGCATCGCTCGTGGACTTCTGCTCGACCGCGACGAAGAGCGCGAACGGCAACGCGAGCTCGCCACACGAGAGCAGCGTCGCGCGTCCGATGCTCGGTCCGCCGCAGCTCTTCGTGTACAGATACGAGCCCTCGAGCATCAGCACGCCGAAGCCGAGCGCCACGGCCGCGAGCTCGGCGGCCGCCTCGTGAGGATTGGGATCCCCTTTCTCGTGCAGGGCGATCGCCCCGAGCAGGCGCGCGAGGGTCGCGGTGAGCGCGATGGGATGGCGCAACGCCGCGGGCGGCATCTCGAGCCGGTACCCTTCGTCGGTCCGCGCGAGCCGCGGCAAGAGCTCCCCGGGATCCGCCGCGGGGCCACACGCGCCGCTGCCACAGCCGCCCGTGCCGCACGCTTCGCCGGTGGGCTCGCCGAGGAGGTGGCTCGTGATCTCGAGCTGCTCGAGCCCGGCGTAGCCCTGCATGCGGCACACGAGCCGCTCGAGCGACTCCTCGTCCTGACGGAACGGGTCGGGGAACCACTCGCCGTTCGGCAGAACGAGCGGCTGCTCGCCCCGGGTGAGGTCGAGCGTGGCCATCACTTCGGCGTACTTTTTGGCGACGGAGCGGAGGACGGGGAGCTCGGGAAGCACGAATACGAGTGTCGCAGAAAGCACCGGGAGTCGCCACCAGCCGCCGGAGCGCGCGGGGCGAGGCGCTCTGCGCGACGAGAAAACGGTCGAGTCAGCGCCGGGGCGGTGTGGGCCCGTTCCTCACTCCGCGTGACGAGTCACGGCGTGCGTGCCTCCGCCTTTCCGGTCGCTTCGTTCCGGGGCTCGGGCGCGCTCGCCGTGCGTGAGCGGCGCACCGCCACGCCGTGCTCGAAGACCAGGTGCCCCCCGAACCAGCCGGCGAGACCCAACGTCGCGGCGCCAACGATCTCCAGCACCAGCACCCCCGTCGAGACGGGGGCGCCCGCCTCGGGGCGCAGCAAAAACGCCGTCACGAACACGACGAGCGCGCTCACGGCCAGCGCGGCGTGCGTCAGCGCGTTTCGCGACAGCTCCGCGTCGGGGTCCTCGATGGTGAGCAGGTCCGAAAGACCCGAGGCGAGCGCGACGGCGCCGCCCAAGAGACCGACGATGATCGAGTAGTGCCCGAGCAACCACCCATCCGCGAGGAGACCGGACCAGGCGAGCAGATCGCAGGCCGGAACCGCGCCGAGGAAGGCCAGCGGCAGCGTGACCGCGATCGGGTGGACGGGATGGCCGAAGAGACGCATCAGCCGACACTCGCAATGAGCAGGAAGACGAACGCGACGACTGCCACGAGCGCGTGGACCACCACGAGGCCGCGCGACAGCGCCACCTTGCGCCAGTGCTGGGAGAAGAGCACGAAGCCACCGCCGGCGGCGCCGAGGAAGAGCAAGAGCGCGATCCACGCCAGCGTCGAGGTGGCGTCCTTTCCGAGGGCGGTGAGCAGAATCACGAGGCCCGCGGCGGCAAAGGCGCCGTGCACCAGCGCGAGGCCCAGGGGCGGATAGGGCTTGCCGCTGAAACGAATACCGGCCAGCACCAGGCCGCCGACCGCCGCAATGCCAAACGCTATCAACGCAATCGTCATGAGGGACTCCTTCGGGACGCGGGGATGGAATCCGGCCTTCGAGCGTCCCGGCTCGAGGCTGGAGAAGACGAGTCGCGGCGCTCTCGAACGAGCGCGCGAACACGAGAAGCGAGGCGCGGCTCGGCTAAACGCCGCGCTCTGCGAGGCGGTTCAACACCCGAGTGACCACTCGATCACAGCGGGAGAGGTGGAATTCGAACACCGTCTCTGCGCGCGCTTCGGCGCGCGAGAGCAGGAGGGCTCGCAAACGCTGGCGCGCGCGGAAGAAGCGCGTCTTCACCGTTTGGACGGGGATATCGAGACACTCGGCGACATCGATGGCGGGCATCTGCTCGACGGCGCGCAGCACGAACACGGTCCGGAACTCGACCGGGAGCTCGGCGATCGCGTGTTCCAAGAGCTCGCGCAGCTCCCGATCGAAGCTGCGTTCTTCCGGTGTGCTCGTGGGGCTCGGCATGGACGGCTCCTCGTCCGTCGCGTCGAGCGGCGTGACGCGCTTCTGTCGGCGGACGCGGCTGATGGCCTCGTGGATGGCGATGCGGGTGAGCCAAGTCGAGAAGCGCGCGCGCTTCTCGAAGCGCTCGAGGTGCTCGAAGGCGCGCACGTACGCGTCCTGCATCACGTCCTCCGCCTCGTCGTCGGTGCGTACGATCGAACGCACCGCCCGGAATACCCGTGAGTTGTGGCGGCGCATCAAGAGCTCGAAGCTCGCGCGATCCCCGGCGAGCACGCGCTCGACGACTGCCTCGTCGCCGATCGCGGCTTCGGTGTCGGCCTCGCGATCCCGACCGTCGGCGGAAGCGGCGGGCTCGCTCCCGGCCACAGGCTCCGCAGTGCCTGCAGGGGGTGGAGCGAGCGGGAGGCCGGGAGTCGGGGGGTCCGCCATGGAAAACTACCCCATGGACGCGCGACGAGCGAAAAGGTTCCCGAGCGGCGTCCTGCCTCTGGGAGCGCTCGCGCGGCGTCGTCTCGGCGGCCCGTGCTCGGTGCTCGAGCGATCAGCACGCGTCATCCGCGGGCCGGGCCTGGACGAGAGCCTTCTTCGAGTCCGCGCCTTCGACGATTCTCGCTGAGCAGCGGGGTACGGGTGGCGGCCCGGTGGACGACCTTCGGCCAATTCGACGGCGACACCGCCGAGGCCGGCATTCAGGATTCGGGCGAGCTCACCGCCCTCAATGGCTAGCGTTCCCGGCGAGCCCGCTCCATCGCTCCGACCCTCCTCCGTGGAGGGGGTCGGAGCGTGGGCAATCGGGAGGGTTATTCGACGAAGATGTCGACGGTGGGACGGAGCTTGGCGCAGCCCGCGAGGATGGAGTGCGCCACGTGGGACTTGAAGCGGGCGATGAGCTCGGTGTCGAGCGGCTTCTTGTCGTCGATGGCGACGTAGGCCTGCTGGGTCAGGTTGTAGTCGAAGCGCGGAGCCCACTTGCGGGCGCCAAGGCGCGCCGTCGTCGAGCAGTTGTCGATCATGTAGGAGACGCCGCGGGCGTGCATGTACGGATTCAGCGAGTCGACGCACTCGATGACGGACTCGTTGGCGACCTCCGAGTACGGGTGCCCCTTCTCGAGCAGGACGTCGATTTGCGCCATCATCGTGGCGATGTACACGCCGGCCGTGAACGGGTGGACGGAGACGTTCAGCGTGTCGCGGCGCTTTCGCACCTCGGCCCCGACGCGCCAGGTCTCGGTCTGATCGATGGTGCCCATCGGGCGGCGCTTCAGCCGCTCGCCCGCGAGGATGACGCTGCGGATCTCGTTGCCGCTCGCCACCTCGTCGTACACTTCCTCGACGATCTCGCGAGCGGCCGGATAGGTGGCGGCGTACGCCGTCTCGAAGACCGCCCTGCCGCCCTCGTCGAGAGCCTCGTACACGGCGAGCATGCCGCGCTTCGAGATCGTCTTCGTGATGGGGCCCGTGATCGTCTCGCTCGAGGCGACGAAGGCCTGATCCCGCGAGAGGCCCTGGGAGACGTAGCGGCGATACAAGCTCTCGATGATACCGTGGACCGCGCCGAGCAGGATGCAGCGCTCGCCGAAGATGTCCGACTTGTACTCGGACTCGAGCGTCGTCTGGAACGTGTAGGGCGAGCCGAGCGCGACGGACCAGCCGAGCGCGATGTCGGTGGCGCGACCGTCGATGTCCTGCTCGACGGCGAAGCTCGCGTTGATGCCCGCGCCGTTGTGCTCCTTGCCCTGCACGTAGAGCCGGCGGACGCTCGGGCCCATGCCCTTCGGGCAGACGGCGACGACGTTGATGTTCGCTGGGAACTTCGCGCCCACGTTCTTCATGTGACCGAGCAAGAACCCGTGCGAGAGACCGAGCGTCGCTCCGGGGCGGAGCGCTTCGAAGACCTTCCCGTAGAGCTCTGCCTGCGCGGCGTCCGAGATGAGCAGGAGCACGAGGTCCGACTCGCGCACCACCGCGAACATCTCGCCGAGCGTGCCGTTCTCCTCGGTGAAGCCGGCCTTCGCTGCTTCGGCCGCCGAGCTCGAGCCCGGGCGGAGGCCGATTTTGACGCGGATGTCGGTCCCTTCGAGCGAGTCGCGCAGGTTCTGTGCCTGAGCCGGCCCCTGCGAGCCCCAGCCGATCACGCCAATCTGGCGGATACCGGCGAATGCCTTCGGCAGGAGCGGGAACAGATGGCGTCCCCCTTTGACGATTTGCTCGGTCCGATCCTCGAGCTCGAGGTTTTCGACGGGGAACACTTTTGAGCTGAAACCTTGCGCACTAGTCATCCGGAAATGGCCTCCTCGGCGGGCGCGACCGGGGTGGGGCGCCGCGCGTCGGGGGAGCATAGCCGTACGGAGTCGTTGCGCAACGCGCGATGATGTCGATACACTATTGCGAAATCTGCAACGCTCGCGCCGCGGCGCCACTGCGAAATTGGCAAAGGCGCCCGCCGCGGCGCACCGTGTCGATGGACTACGACGCTCTTCGGCTCTTCGTGCACCTCGCCCGAACCCTGCACTTCACGCGCACGAGCCGTGAGTGTCACATCAGCCTCTCGGCGCTGTCGCGAACGATCCAGCGGCTCGAGACCGAGCTCGGGCGGCCGCTCTTCGCGCGCGATCGGCGAAGCGTCGCTCTGACTCCAGAGGGCGAGCTCTTCTACGAGCACGCCGTCGAGACCCTCGCGCGCTTTCAGACGCTCAAACAGCGCGTCACGACCGGCGCGCCGGCGCTCGCGGGCACGCTGCGCGTCTTCGCGTCCGTGACGGCGGTGCAGAGCTTTCTGCCGCGCGTGTTGCGCTCGTTCCGCCGTGCGTACCCGAACGTGCAGATCGAGCTCGAGACGGGATACGCCGCCAACGCGCTCGCGATGCTCGACAAGGGCGGGGTCGACGTCACCGTGGCGGCGGTGCCGGAGCGCGTGCCCGCCGGGCTCCTCTCGCGCGTCGTCGTGGTGACACCGCTCGTGTTCGTGGCGCCGTCCGCGGACTCGGAGGCCGCCGAGCTCGTCGCACAGCGACCGATCCCGTGGGAGCGCGTGCCCGTGATCTTGCCCGCTTCGGGGCTCGTGCGCACCGCGGCCGATCGCTGGTTCAAGCGCCGCAAGATCGCGAAGGAGCTCTACGGCGAGGTCGCCGGGCACGAGGCGCTGCTCTCGCTCGTGAGCCTGGGTTGCGGCGTTGGTGTGGTGCCCCGGCTCGTCGCGGATCGGAGCCCGCTCCGCGCGGAGCTCCGCGTGCTCGACGTCGAGCCCGGGCTCGGGGATCTGCGCGTCGGGATCTGCATCGAGCGCCAGGCGCTCAAGAAGCCGATCGTTCGAGCCTTCTGGGACAGCATCGATCGCTCGTGAACGCCTCGGCGAACGGCGTTGCGGTCAGGGGCCGAGGGCCCGAGCGACGAAGGGCGTGTTGCCCCTTGCGAAGCGAGCGCTACCGGAACAGGTGCTTGCGGTAGTGGGCGAGCTCCGCGATCGACTGGCGGATGTCGAAGAGCGCGTCGTGCTCGTGGGTCGTGGGCTTCGGGTAGACGCCCGCCTCGCCGTGCCAGAGGCGGGCGAGCACCTTGAGCGACGACACGTCGACGCTGCGATAGCTCAAGTATCCGGCGAGCCCCGGCATCCAGCGTTCGACGAAGCGCTTGTCTTGGCCGATGCTGTTGCCGCACAGCATGGCCGGGTAGGTGCACCAACCCGAGACACGCTCGAGCAGCAGCTTCTCCACCCGCGCGAGGTCGTGCGTGGAGGCGGCGACCCGGGAGAGGAGCCCGGTTTTTTCGTGCATGGCGCGGACGAATGGCGTCATCCCTTCGAGCGCCCGCGGCGGTTGCCAGACATCGCAGCTGAACTCCTCGAGCGGCTCGAGCTCGGCGTTCGTGATGATCAACGCGGCTTGCAGGATCACGTCGCGCTCGGGGTCGAGGCCCGTCATTTCGAGATCGAGCCACGCGAGGTTCGTGGAGCTCTGCTTGCGGTGGAGGGCGCCGGATCCCGTTGTCGCTGCCATGCCCGATTTCTACGCCGCCTGGAGGGGTGGCGGCGGAGAAATCAGTCGTCTTCGTCGTCGTCCGCGGGCCGCTTTTCCGCGCGCGGTAGTACGATCTTCGGGTCGTCGGCGCGGCGCCGGTAGAGGACGAGCACCCGCCCGATGATCTGCGCGAGGTGTGCGCCGGTCTGCTCCTCGAGGGCGTGCGCGACCTCCTCGGGTGTCTGCTCGGAGTCACTCGCCACCTTGACCTTGATGAGCTCGTGGGTGACGAGGCTCTTCTCGACGGCCTCGACGACGGACGGACGGAGCCCGGTTTTGCCGACTTGCACCACCGGTTTCTGGTCGTGAGCCAGTGCGCGAAGGTAGCGGCGCTGCTTTCCGGTGAGCGGTCTTCGGCCCGTCGCGGTCATCTTTTCTCGTTTATCACGCTTGCGGCTCGGGAGGCGCCTCTGCAAAGCTTTCGGGAAAGCTCGTTCGCCCTCGTCCTTGCGATGCTCGACCCTCGCGCGCGCCTCTTTCTCATCCTCGCCGGTGTCTTCAGCACGTGTCTCATCGTGGGAGACATCATCGGCGGCAAGCTGATCCAGGCGCAGCTGTTCGGCCACGCGTTCACGCTCACGGTCGGCATGATCCCGTTCCCCGTGACGTTCCTGCTCACGGACTTGCTGAACGAGTTCTACGGCAAGCGCGCCGCCCGCTTCGTCACCCTGCTCGGCTTCGGCCTCGCGCTGCTCGCGTACGCGTTCATCTTCATCGCCGGCGCGATCCCGATCGCGCCGATGGCGCTCGAGCCGGACTGGCAAGGGGTGACGGATCACTCGTTCCAGAACGTGTTCTTGAGCTCGCAGCGGATGATCGCCGCCTCGCTCACGGCGTACATCGTGGCCCAGTTCGTGGACATCGGTGTGTTCCAGGTGTTGAAGCGCGCGACGAACAACCGGTTGCTCTGGCTGCGCGCGACCGGCTCCACGGCGATTTCTCAGCTCATCGACACGATCGTGATCAGCACGGTCGCCTGGGTGGGCCTGCTCGACAGCGCGGAGATCCTGAACATCGTCCTCTCGTCGTACACGCTGAAAATCCTGATCGCGGTCGGGCTCACGCCCTTCGTCTATCTCGCGCACGCGCTCGTCCAGCGCGGGCTACGGATCGAGCCGGTCGTGCTCGACGCGCGCGGTGAGCCGGTCCCGCAGGTCATCGCCGGGCAAAGCTGAATGCTCGCGCTCGGCGTCGATCCCGGAACGCTGCACCTCGGCTGGGGGCTCGTTCGCCGCGACGGCAATCGGCTGCGGCACGTGGGGCACGGGGTCGTGCACCTGCCGCGCGGCGCGCCGCTCCCGACGCGGCTCGCCGGCATCGCCGAAGCGTTGGCGGACGTGCTCGAGGCGCACCGGCCCGAAATGTCCGCCGTGGAGACGCTCTTCTTCCACAAGGACGCCCAGGCGGCGGCGAAGCTCGGCCACGCCCGCGGCGTCGTGCTCCTCTGCCTCGCGCGCGCCGGCCTCGACGTCGAGGAGTACTCGCCCGCGCGCGTCAAGCGGGCCATCGCCGGGCACGGGCGCGCCGACAAACGGCAGATGAGCCTCATGGTGCGCGCGCTGCTCGGCCTCGCCGAACCCCCTCCGAGCGACGCGGCCGACGCGCTCGCGCTCGCCATCACCTGCCTGCGCGCCGGGCCGATCACCGCGCGCCTCGAGCCGGCGACGCAGGGGCTTCCGCCCCGAGTCGCCGAGGCGCTCGCGGGGCGGCGGCGGAGGGCCCGAGTTCCTGGACGAGGGGCCGGTCGATGAAGGGAAACCGCGCGGATCGAGCATCGAAACTGGCGCCCGGCCGGCTCTTCCCGTACGCATACGACGGCAGAATCGAGGGGCGCGCGAATTCTCCGGGCCTCTCCTCCGTCTGAAACGCAAGGAACCAAGCTCCCTCATGACACGTCGCCGCTTCGTCTGGTCCGTGGTCCTCGCGGCCTCCACGCTCGGGGTCTCCGCTCCGGTGGTCGCGCAAGCACCGGCTCCGCCCGCTCCGGCGGCGCCCAACCCGGCCGGGCTCACGGCCGAGCAGATCGCCGATCGCGTGCAAGCGTTCTACGACCGCACGAAGACCTTCAAGGCCGGCTTTCGCCAGCGGTACACGGTCGCGGCCTACAGCAAGACGAAAGACAGCACTGGCTCCGTGGTGTTCGAGAAGCCCGGGAAGATGAGCTGGCGCTACACGAACAACGGCAATCGCGTCGTCTCGAACGGCAAGACCATCAAGATCTACGAGCGAGACAACAAGCAGATGTACGAGCAGCCGCTCGAGCGCAGCCAGTACCCGGGCGCGCTCGCGTTCCTCACGGGTACGGGCCGGCTGAAGGACTCGTTCAAGCTCACGAAGCTCGACGCGAAGCAGATGCGCGTCGAGGGCGGCTACGTGTTGCTCGGTGAGCCCAAAGAGGCCACGCCCGCGTACGAGAAGGTCTTCCTTTACATCGACGCGAACACGTACCAGGTGCGGCGCGTGATCCTGCTCGACGCACAGCGCAACCGAAACCGCTTCGACTTGTTGACCCCCGAGGTGCACGGTAAGGGCCCCGCGAC
>CAYYWA010000202.1:0-10350 GCA_964475255.1 uncultured Sorangium sp. | reverse complement strand
GTGCCCGACGGGGGGGTGCAGGCTGCCGTTTCCCGGCCTGGACGTCCACGTCGACGCGCTCGGTCAAGCATCGCTCCGACGAGACCGTCCACGTAGCTCCTCGATCTGCGTCAGATAGAGCGCATATTCCTGCGACCCGCGCTCCGAATAGTTCAAGTTCTTGAATAGGCCGGTGAGCGTCGTGAAGTAGGCCCGCGCTTGCTCCTTGTCCTCGAACCAGTAGTCGTGATCCACGAGACGCTGGATGAGCAGCAGGGTCTCTTTCTGCCGATCCAGAGGTGTCGAGACGTCGACGGTGTCGAAGGCGTCCTGCTGCAGGTACACCGCGTCCAGGAAAACGCCCTTCTGATGGGTCACGAAGTCTTCCAGCGTGATTCCCTCCTCGCCGGTGACTTGCATCATCTGCGCGATGCTTGCGCCCTTGTGGAGCAGCTCGAGCAATCGATGCACTCTGTCCGCCCAGCTCGGATCGACGTGAGCTTGGAAGTGAGGGCGCAGCTGCTCGAGATAACGCGACCACGAAATGAGCGGATCGATGGCCGGATAGAAGCGCCGGTAGGCGCGATCGTATGAGAGGCCGAGGAATGCCTTCACCGTGCCGAGCGTCGCTTGCGTGACTGGTTCCTCGAAGTTGCCGCCCGCCGGGGAAACGGTGCCGATCATGGTGAGGCTGCCGGTGGAGCCGTCGCTCATCCGCAGCACGCCTGCCCGCTCATAGACGCCCTTGATCGCCGAATCCAGGTAGGCCGGATAGGCTTCTTCGCCGGGTATTTCTTCCAGGCGACCGGAGGTCTCCCGCATGGCCTGTGCCCAACGCGACGTAGAGTCCGCGAGCAAGAGCACGTGGTGGCCCATCTGCCGGTAGTACTCGCCCAGCGTGATGCCGGTGTAGATGGAGGCTTCGCGCGCGGCGACGGGCATCGACGATGTGTTGCATACGATGATCGTGCGATCCATGAGGGACCCGCCCCCTCGAGGGTCGGGCATGTGGGAGAACTCGCCGATCGTCTCGACGACTTCTCCGGCACGCTCCCCGCACGCGACCACGATGACCACGTCGACCGACGAATAGCGCGCGATGAGGCCCTGCAAGACGGTCTTGCCGGCGCCGAACGGGCCGGGAATGCAAGCTGTACCGCCGAGCGCCACTGGGAAGAAGGTATCGATCAGCCGCACCGTCGTCATCAGCGGCTCGAGCGGGTACCGGCGCTCGTTCAGGCGCTGACGCAAGAGCCCCTCGGGGAGGGGGCGGCGAACGGGCCACCGCTGCGTCATGGTGATGGAATGCGTTCTGCCCGCTGCATCCCGAACCTGAGCGATGGGTTCGTCGACCCAGCCCGGACAGGTCGAGCTCCGAGGCGCCGAGGAGCGCCATCAAGCTTTCCAGGCTATTGAGTACCTGGTCTCGCCGCTCGTGCCCGGCGGCGAGCTCCCTGCGAGCACGGTTGAGCTCGGCGGCGAGCTGTCGCCGCTTGAGCTCCAGCGCGGGTAAGAAGCGCTCGAAGCGCTTCAGCCGGTCTTGCTCGTGCTTCAGCACACTCTTGTTCAAGGCGAGCGACGCCATCACTGTTTCCTACGGTAGTAGCGCTCGACCAGGGACTGCTTCATGAGCAGCTCTTCCGGATCGAAACATTCGGCCATCGTCTGCCAGCACAGGTCGAGAGCGGCATCGAGGGGCAACGACACCTTGATGTCCATGAATCTCTCCGTGAAGAGCCTTCCAAATTTCAACAGTTTGTGATCGAACGGCGACAGTTCGAAAGCCATCGACTGCTTCTGTTCGGCTTCTTGAGCCCCTGCATACAGCCGGATCATGGTATTCATGACTTGCGCATGGTCTTCGCGTGTGACCTTGCCCACCACGCGTTGCTTGAGCCGGGATAGTGACCCGAATGGGTCGATCTTCCCGTCGTGCAGGTAGAACTGTCCCTCCGTGATGTACCCGGTGTTGTCCGGCACCGGATGGGTCACGTCATTGCCGGGCATGGTCGTGACGGTAAGAATGGTCACTGACCCAGCGCCCTTGTAAGCACAGGCCCGCTCGTAGCGCTGGGCGAGCTGCGTATACAGGTCCCCCATGTAGCCGCGATTCGAGGGCACACGCTCCATGGCGATGCCAATCTCCTTGAGAGCGTCGGCGTAGGCAGTCATGTCAGTCAGGAGGACGAGCACACGCTTGCCCTCCTCCACGGCAAAGCGCTCGGCTACCTTCAGCGCCATATCGGGAACTTGCAGTCGCTCGACGATGGGATCGGAAGCCAGGTTGATGAACAGGACCGTGCGGGAGAAGAGGCCTTCTTCTTCGAACGTCGTCCGGAAGAAATGGTAGTCGTCGTAGATCAACCCGAGCCCACCGAAGACGACGATGTCCGCGTCCGCCTGAATCCCGATGCGCGCGAGAAGCTGATTGTAGGGTTCTCCCGCGATCGAGAAGATCGGTATCTTTTGGCTTTCGACGAGGCTATTGAACAGATCGATCATCGGCACCCGCGTATGAATCATGTTGTGAGGCAGGAAGCGCCGAACGGGGTTGACGGAAGGGCCGCCAATCTCAACGCGAGCGTCGCTCGACAGATCCGGCCCCGTGTCAATGGCCTCTCCCGAGCCGCGGAAAACACGTCCGAGGATATTCGGGGAATATGTGACCTGCATCGGATGGCCGAGAAAGCGGACCCGGGTGTGGGTCGAAAGCCCCTGTCCCCCGGCGAAGACTTGAAGGGACACCACATCCCCTTCCAGACGGACCACCTGAGCAAGCGACGTTTCGCCGCTCGAGCTTTCCACCATCGCGAGCTCCCCGTAGCCGACGTTTCGGGCGCGGACCTTGAGAATGTCCCCTACGATCTCGAGGGCGCGCGTGTGAACCAGGAGCTCCGGCAACATGGGCGTCCTCCTTATGCCTGCCCTACAGGCGGTGAAACTGGCTTCCCGCCTCCCGGAGGCTTCCGTCGAGCCTGAAGCGAAAGCTTGAGCTCCTCGAGACCACAGAACAGCACCGGCACCACGAACAGCGTAACGAGTTCGATGACCATGCCGCCGACCGCGGGCAGCGCGATAGGCATCATGATGTCCGACCCTCGCCCCCGCGACGTGATGACGGGCAAGAGGGCGAGGATGGTCGTGGCTGTAGTCATCAGGCACGGCCGCACGCGTCGCATTCCCGCTTCGAGCGTGCGCTCGCGAACCTCATCGCGGGTTCGTGGAGGTTCGGCCTCGAACCGCTGCTTGAGATAGGTCGAGAGCACGACTCCGTCATCGGTCGCGATGCCGATGAGGGCAATGATGCCCACCCACACGGCCACGGACAGATTGACGGTACCGACCTGGAAGAGCTCGCGCATCGACGTGCCGAAGAGCGAGAAGTCAAGAAACCACGGCTTGCCGTAGAGCCAGATGAGCAAGAAGCCGCCAGACACAGCGACGATGACCCCGCTGTAGATGATTGCGCTGACGGCCACATGATGGAACTGCAAGTAGAGCAGGATGAAGACCAATGCCAGCGCGATGGGAATCAGCACCATCAGTCGCTTCTCACTGCGGAGCTGATTCTCGTAGCTGCCAGCAAACACGTAGCTGACGCCGGGTGGGACCTCGAGCGTCCCCGCGTCGATGCGCGCCTGGATGGCTGCTTGCGCCTGCTCCACGGCGCTCACTTCCGCAACGTCGGGCTGCCGATCGAACAGAACGTAGCTCGTCAAAAACGTGTCTTCGGACCGGATCATCTCCGGACCATGCACGTAGCGAATCGATGCGACCTGTCCCAGCGGGATGTGCTCGCCGTTCGGCGTCGGAACGAAGATGTTACCGAGCGCCTCCACGTTGTCGCGCTCCTCGCGCATGTAGCGGGCACGAATTGGATAGCGTTCGCGTCCCTCGACGCTTCGGGTCAGGTCCATGCCTCCGAGGGCAACCTGCAGGATGTCCTGCACCTGGACGATGCTCACGCCGTAGCGCCCGATCGCCTCCCGGTCGATCTCGATCTCGAGGTAAGGCTTGCCTACGACACGATCGGCAAACACGGCCTCCGCGCGCACGCTGGGTACCTGCTTGAGGATCTCTTCGAGCGCAAGACCGAAGCGTTCGATCGTCTCGAGGTCAGGGCCGTAGACTTTGATGCCCATGGGCGCACGCATTCCGCTCTGCAGCATCACGATGCGGGCGTTGATCGGCATGAGGACGGGTGCGCTCGTGAAGCCCGGGCGCTCCGCAGCCCTCACGATCTCGTTCCAAATGTCGCGAGGGCTCTTGATGTGGTCACGCCACTGTCTCACGCGCGTGCCATCGGGCTCGGTGCGATACTCGGGCTTGTACGTGATCACCGTCTCCAGCATGGAAATCGGCGCAGGGTCGATCGCCGTCTCCGCGCGTCCGAGCTTTCCCACCACCCGATCCACCTCCGGGATCTCGGCGACCCGAGCATCCATGTCGGAGAGCATGTCGATCACTTCGCCTATGGAGGCGTGCGGCATCGTGGACGGCATGTAGAGGAACGAGCCTTCGTCGAACGGCGGCATGAACTCCCTTCCGAATCCAGGAAGGGCATCCGCCACGGCAGAGAGCGGCGCCGAGGTTCGGATGGATTCCGGCAGCCAGCCAAACACCCGTCCGAAGCCGAGCCAGGCCGTAAACCCCAAAAGGACGATCGACGCCGGTACAGTGAGAAACAAGAGTTTGCGGCGCAAGAAGGCAGACAGCAAAGCCGAGTAGTAGTGCTGGAAGAGGCGGAACGACCCTAGCACGAGCACGATGAGCGCTCCCACGAACAGAGCGTTGACGACGAAACCTGTGCCGGGCCCGAGGGGCAGCCAGTCCGCCGTAAGCGCGAGCGCCACCGCGACCACCGCCACCATGTTCTCAAGCCACGTCGCGCGGTCGACCACCTTTGAGGAGAGCAGTGGCCGCGCGAGCCTGAAAGCGCCCAACGCCATCACGACGATGCCGGCGAGGATCGAAACCGTCGCGAGGAAGGCGCCCAGGACCAGCAGGATCCAGTCGCGTGTATGTTCCCAGCGAAAAACGGATCGCACGACCCGCCGCCATCCCGTGGCCGCGGTGGTCGGTGGCCCGGGGCGCCTCCGGAGCACGATGAGGGCCGCACCAGGCAGGATGAGCACACACAACAGCAGCGCGCCGACCATCGCAAACGTCTTGGTGAAGGCCAGCGGAGCGAAGAGCCTGAGCTCGGTCGCGGACAAACCGAAGACGGGAAGGAAGCTCACAACCGTCGTGAGCACGCTCGTCATGACGGCAGGCGCCACTTCCGCAGTGGCTCGACGGATGACGACCGTGCGATCGGCCTCGGGTGCCGCAGCATCGAGATGCTGGCTCATGTTCTCGATGAACACGATGGCGATGTCGACCATGGTCCCGATGGCGATCGCGATGCCGCCGAGAGCCATGATGTTGGCGTCGACGCCGGTGGCCTTCATCGTGACAAAGGCCAAGAGCACGCCGAGCGGCAGGATCGACGAGATGAGGAGCGAGCTCCGCAAGTTGCGGAGCATGATCAGCACCACGATGATCGTGATCAGGATTTGCTGGTAGAGCGCCGTGGAGAGGGTATCGAGGGTTTCATGGATCAGGATCGTGCGGTCATAGAATGGCACGACTGTCACCTGACTCACCGTGCCATCCTCCAGAGTCCGCCGAGGGAGACCGGCTTGAATCTGTTCGATCTTCTCCTTGACGGCGTGGATCGTGGAGAGCGGATTCTCCATGAAGCGTGCTATCACCACACCGCCAACGGCCGGAGCCCCCGCGGCGTCCAGCGCTCCCCTGCGGAGCGCTGGCCCGTGGGACACTCGCGCGACATCTCGGACGCGAATCGGCGTGTTCTCCCGCGCCGCAACCACCGCGCTTTCCAGGTGCTCGAGCGATCGAATGAAGCCGCGGCTTCGCACGATGTATTCGGCGCCGTTGATCTCGAGTGTTCGTGCGCCGACGTCCAGGTTCGATTCCCGGACGGCTGCCGCCACTTCGTTGAGCGTCAGCCCATGCGCGCGCATGGCTTCGGGATCGACGTCGACCTGGTATTCTCGAACGTGTCCCCCGATGGAGGCTACTTCCGCGACGCCGTCCACTGCCTGAAGCGCGTAGCGCACCGTCCAATCCTGGATGGAGCGAAGCTCGTCGGGATCCCAACCGCCCACCACATTGCCGTTCGGATCGCGGCCCTCGAGCGTGTACCAGAAGATCTGTCCGAGCGCCGTTGCATCCGGCCCCAGCATCGGGGTCACGCCTTCGGGAACAGTGCCAGGCGGGAGAGATGAGAGCCTCTCCAGCACGCGCGAACGAGACCAGTAAAACTCGACGCTGTCGTCGAAAATGACGAAGATCATCGAGAAACCAAACGCCGACGAGCTGCGCACGGTACGCACGCCGGAGATCCCCAAGAGCGCCGTCGTCAGCGGATACGTGACCTGATCTTCGACGTCCTTCGGAGAGCGCCCCGGCCACTCGGTAAAGACGATCTGCTGGTTTTCGCCGATGTCCGGGATCGCGTCTACGGGGACGGGGTTTCTCTCGATCGTGCCGATTCGCCAGTCGAACGGAGCGACATACACGCCCGCAGCGAAGAGCATGCCAGCAAGCACGAAGACGACGAGCTTGTTATGAAGGAACCAGCCGACGAGAATCTCCCACAATCCTCGCGGCGCATCGTGGGATTCGTTCATACGGTCGGGACTCCCCAGGGGCCCCGTGGGAGGCAGCGTGCTCAATGTTGGTGTCCTTCGGGTGCTGGCGTGGGAGCGGGCCGTCGTGGAGCTGTGGGCTGAGCCAGATAGGCCCCGGGACGCACGCTCTCACGGATTTCTCCGCAGTCGCGCATGGCTTGGCCGAAGTACGGATTTTCGACCTGCATCCCTTCTTGAATCCAAGTTGCACCCCGCCCGGCTGCCATCGGGCAGAACGCAATCGAGAGATCACGATCGAGTGGATTGCCGAATCGTCGGAGCAGAGACATGAGCTGTGCTGATAAGGCTTCGAATCCCCCCCTTGCACCTTCCAGCGAATCCGCCTGCGCGATATGCAACGCGTGTTGGCCGAGCTCTCGAGAGAGCGCAGGCCATGCCTCGCTGGCGGCTCGTGGTCTCGCGATGCGCACGTCTGCTGCGTGTTTGGCAAGGGATTCGCTCGCTCTTTTTGCGCCAGACAGATCGTCCCGAGAGAGGGCTTGCTGCAGCTCCAGGTAAGCGACCACCACGGGCTGAAGCTTGCGTCGTTCACTCGATGGGATTTCGATCGCTTGATCCCACGGTCCCTCGTCCGTGTCCTCAGGGCCCACCATCATGCTGGTCCCACCACGGATCTGGAGATCGGCATCCAGCACGAAGGCACCGCGTGAGACGATACGTTCGCCTTCGACGAGGCCCGCCACCACGGGATAGACGTCACCGGCACGAGGCGCGAGGCGAACGATACGCGCCTCGTAAGTGGGACGTTCTGCGAGAGGCACTTCGACGTAAACGATGGACCGTCGCCCGGTAAATAGAGGGGCTGTGTGTGGGATCACCAGCGGCCGATCGATCGCCGTCCCAGGTTCCCCCTGCACGACCGCCTGGGCGAACATGCCGGGCCTCAGGCGGCCTTCGCGATTGACCACCTCCACGCGCACACGGGCCGTCCGACGCTGCGGATCGACGATGGGCTCGACGAAGGCCACGCGTCCTTCGAACGATTCACCGGGCAGTGCTTCCAGGGTAACCCGAACGAGCTGTCCCACCTGGAGAGCCGGCAGGTCACGCTCATAGGCGTCGAGCTGCACCCACACCCTCGAGAGATCGGCGATGCGATACAGCGGCTCTCCCGTAGTCACATAGGCGCCTTCGGTCGCCAGACGTTCAATGACGGTGCCGGGGAACGGGGAGCGAATGGCGATCTGGCGTGTCGGTTGAGAGTCGGATTCCATGGAGCGAACGCGCTCATTGGGCACACCGAGAAGCCGCAGGCGATCGCGGGCAGCCTCCAGCGCCGCCTCCGCCGCCGAGCGGGCCGTCGCGGTAGCTGCCTGCATGCGATCGACCTGCCGCTTCGCCGCGATGAGATCTTGGTGCGCCGCCAGTACCTCGGGACTGTAGAGCGTCGCGATCGTCTGGCCCGAACCGACCCGCTCGCCGGTCACCTTGACGTGAAGACGATCGATGCGGCCACCAATCCAAGCGGTGACGGCTCGGGATCTCGTCTCATCGGCCTCGACGCGGCCGAGCAGACGGAGCTCCGTCCTAGGATCGGCCATGCGGCGCACCTCGGTGGTTCGCAGGCGCGATAACGCCTTCGCGCGCTCCGACAGCGTGATGCGGTCCGCACGAGGCTCTTCGGCGTTGTTGGACTCAACCGGGATGAGATCCATGCCGCAGATCGGGCACTGCCCCGGTTCTCCCTTTCGAATCTGCGGGTGCATTGCGCAAGTCCAGGTCGTGCCATTGGTACTTTCGGCGCCGTGCTCCGCGTGGGCGTTTCCCTGAGCTGGCGTAGGGTCACCGTCCGTATGCCCCCCGGAACGGAATAGCAGCGCGCCCAAAGCAAAGGCCAAGAGGGCAACCAGGATGTACCTTACGGCTGCTTTCCGGTGGATTGTCGCTAGTCGCTGGCGGAGACCATTAATCATCATGACCTCTACGAATCTCTCTGCGCTCCACGGGTCTCCCCACGACTTGCTCCAGTCGCGCCCAGGCCGCGGAATGCTCGGCGCGCGCTTGCTCGAGCCCCACCCGAATCTCGAGCAACTCTCGCTGAGCAAGCAACGATGCAGCCACGGTTGAGCGACTCGTCGCATACGCCCCGAGAACCGAGGCGTACGCAGCTTCCGCCTGCGGCAAGAGGGTGTTCTCGTTCAACTCGACGCGACGCAACGAATCACGCACCATGGCCAGGGCTTCCTCAAGCTCTGCCTGCGCACGCTGGGCCGCGGCTTGCCCCTCCGCTCTTTGGGCGGAGGCTTCCGCTTCTGCGGCGCGAATGCCTTCGCGATAGCTGCCCTGCCAGAGCGGCAGACGGATTCCCACGCTGGGCATGATTGCACTCGTGCCCATCTCTCCGGGCATCCGCATCCATTCAACGCCCACCGCAAATCCGGGCAGGCGGTCAGCCCGTTGACCGCGAGCCGCTGCGTCAGCCGCCTCTCCCATCAATGCGAACGATTCGATGAACGGATGGTCCAACACTGCCTGCCGGAGCGCCTCGTCCGTTTCCGCCGGGAGCGCCATCCCAGTCGGCTCGTCTTCGGTGGGGGTGTCGACTCCTGGTGGTGCACCGACGACAGCACGGAGCTGACCTTGAGCCGCACGCTCCTGCTGATCCAGCGCAGCGATCGCGTCCTCGAGTCGGGCCGCGGTGAGGTCAATCTGTTGTTGATCGGCAAGCGCCGCAGCACCCGTCACCACTTGCCCCAACGCCGATTCGGAAAGCCCGCGAAGGATTTCGAGCTGCTCCTGTTCGATGGTCCGAGTCCGGCGGATCAGCCACAGCCGAAAGTAGGCCTCGGTCACCCGCTGGCGAAGATCAAGAAGCTGTGCCTCGAAACGGCGCTGAAACGCCCGCGCTTCGGCGGAAGCAGCATCCGCACCTGCCGTGAGCTTCGTTGGCCAGGGAAACTCCTGGCGGACCCCGACCCGCGCCGGCGTGAGCCCTGCGTTGTCACCCGAGTTCCAGACGAACACCCCGAACTCCACCATCGGATCCGGAAGCCTGCGAGACGGTGAGATCCGATGGACGCTCGCCCGCCACCGCTCGTAGGAGGCGCGCAGCTCGGGATTGCGTTCCGTAGCGTAGGCGAGATAATCGCGTAGTCGTGGACCGAGCGGCTGGCGATCGCCTCGCTCCTCGCCCGGTGCGCGACCGAACGTGCGGGAAGTCCGGTCGAGATCCGTCCTCACGGCCGACTCGTAGCTGCCCGCGCAGCCCGCGGCGGTGAACGCCAGGAGAGCCCAGACGGCCATCGAGCCGCCGAAGCCGAGATGGCCGGCAGCGGGATACGACGCTCCTGCGCTGAGCCGCCAGCGAACGTCCTCGCTCAGGGTGAAGCCAGCCACGGCCACGCTATGGTCTCGTTCGGGGCATCGCATACGGCGCACGCAATTTACGGGTGTAGGCGCTCCGACCCAGCACCGTGACACCCCAAGCAGGTTGCGCCGGGGCTGGGACGAGCCTGCCGCTAGCGCCTGCTGCGTCGTCCGGTTCTCGTACGGAGCTGATGTGGAGGGCTGACATGGACGATCTATGCTCCTAGGGGGCATGGGCATCGTCAGCAAGTCGCGTGCCGATCCGGCTTGCCCCGCGGATCTCGTCGGCGACGCGTGATCGACGTCAACTATTCCTGCAGTCTGGCGACAACTATTTTTGCAGAGCCGG
>CAYYWA010000201.1:0-10417 GCA_964475255.1 uncultured Sorangium sp. | reverse complement strand
CCCGCCGGAGTGCATCCGGCGGAGCCTCACCCCCCGGTTTGGGGGCCCCACCCCCAAAACGAGCTGGGGCACAGCAAGTTGCTTGGGCAACTTGCAGAAACGCTGGCTTCGCCAGCGGCGCTGCTTCGCAGCGCGGGTCCAAGTGCCGGGGTTACTTGAAGAAGGAGCGGAGGAGGGGTTCGCGGAAGTCGCTCTTGGGGGCAAAGTAGCTGGCCATGACGACACGGGGCGCGACCTTGTCCTTGTCGAGCTTGTCCACGAGGATCTTGCCGTCGGCGGAGACCACGACGGTGCGCAGCGAGTCGGCACGCACGCGGTAGAGCAGGCGATCGTTCTCCTTGTAGCCGCGCTCCTTCAGCGCCGCGAACCACTTGGGGAGACCCTGGCTCACCTTCTTCTCCACGTCGGCCGTGATCAGGCCGGCCTGGCGCGCCTGCTCGAGGTTCTCCCGGACGGCGTCGATCCACATACTGAGGGAGACGTCCCGCTTGAACTTGAGCTGAACCAACGCGTCGTCGGCCTGGATCGCGACGTCCGCCACCTGCTTGCCGACCGACTCGGAGTACTTCTTCCCTTTCGCGATCTCCTGGAGCCGCGGATGAAGGTGCTTGCCGAACCGGACATCGACGGTGAGCACATCGACGTTCAAGAACGTCTTCTCGAGGAGCATGTGCATCGCCGAGTACGGCCCCTTGGCGAACTCGGGGGAGTTCAACGACGGGACGGGCGGCGCCGCCAGGACTGAACCCACGGAGAGGCTTGCCGCGAGGCAGGCCGCGAAGAGGAACGAGCGAGCCTTCATCGTAAAACCTGTCGTCGGAGGTTACGCCGCACCGGTGGGATTCGCCAGCAGTGCAGGGCGATTACTCCTGCACTACGCGGCTCGTGCCGACGCTCTTCCCGAATTTTTCGACTTCCAAGGGACGAAGTCGCGCTGTCTGCAGCAGTGACGGAAAAATCGAGAAATCATCGACGATGAGCACGGGCAAATCCGCGCGAGCCATTGCGGAGCGTTCAGCGCGGCGGCGCGATGCGATCGACACCCATGAAGCCGCGGAGCGGCTCGGGGATGACGACGCTGCCGTCGCGCTGCTGAAACTGCTCGAGAATCGCGAGCCAGGTGCGCCCGACGGCGAGCGCCGAGCCGTTCAGCGTGTGCGCGAGCCGCGGCTTGGCGTCCGGGCTCGGCCGATAGCGAATGCGCGCGCGGCGTGCCTGGTAGTCGCCGAAGGACGAACAGCTCGAGATCTCGCGATACGCGTTCTCGGAAGGCAGCCACACCTCGAGGTCGTAGCCCTTCGTCGCGCTCGCGCCGAGGTCGGGCGGCACGTGCTCGACGACGCGGTAGTGCAGCCCGAGCCGCTGCAGCACCTCCTCGGCGTGCTCGGTGAGCACCTCGAGCTCCGCGAGCGAGCGCTCGGGCGTCACCACGCGCACGAGCTCGACCTTGTCGAACTGGTGTTGGCGGATGATGCCTCGGACGTCCTTGCCGTAAGAACCCGCTTCGCTACGGAAGCACGGCGTGTAGGCGCAGTAGGTCCGCGGCAGCGTGTCGCCATCGAGGATCTCGTCCGCGTGCAGGTTCGTGACCGGGACCTCGGCGGTCGGAATCAGGTACAGCGCGCCGCTGTCGTCGGCCGCGCGCCGCGCGGTCTTGAACAGATCCTCCTCGAACTTGGGGAGCTGGCCCGTGCCGCGGAGCGCTTCGGCGCGCACGAGGAACGGCGGGTAGACCTCCGTGTAGCCCTGCACGCGCGTGTGCAGGTCGAGCATGAAGGTGATGAGCGCGCGCTCGAGCCGCGCGCCCAGGCCCCACAGCACCGAGAAGCGCGAGCCCGAGAGCTTGGCGGCGCGCTCGAGGTCCAAAATCCCAAGGGTTTCACCAATTTCCCAGTGGGGGCGGGGCTCGAAATCGAACCGCGGCGGCGTTCCCCACGTGCGCACGACGGGGTTGTCGTTCTCGCTCTGGCCGTCCGGGACGCTCTCGTGCGGGACGTTGGGAATGGCGAGCAGCTGCTCTTCGAGCGTGCTCTCGAGCTCGGCGAGCTCCGTCTCGAGCGCCTTCACCTCAGCCGACAGGGCCTTCAGCGCCTCGCGCCGCGCTGCCATAGCGGCCTTGTCCCCGCGCCGGGCGAGCTCCGCCATGGCCTCGCTCTCGGTGTTCCGCTGCTTCTGCAGGCCCTCCGTCTTCACGATGAGGTCGCGGCGCCGCGCGAGGAGGGGCTGAATCGGGTCGAGCTGCGCGGCAGTCGCCTGAGAGCGTCGCGCGAGGGCAGCGCGGACCTCGTCGAAGTGATCGGCAACGGTGCGGGGATCGAGCATGAAACCTCCGAAGCGGCGTCTTCGAGCCGCGGGGGGCGCGAGCTTACCTTGGGCGCTGCGCCGCCGCTCTGGAAAGCAGTTCGAGCGCGGGCGAGCGTCAGAACCCGATGCCGATGCCGACGCCCACGCCGAACGAAAACCCAGAACCGGGGCTCCGCGAATGCCGGAGCGCGACCAGGTGCGTGACGAGCGTGCAGGTTCGGAGCGCCACGCCGTCGCAGCCCTGCCAGTGCCCGCCGGACGAGCGCTCGCCGTCCGGCGCGAAGTGCACCACCGAGCCGTCCGGGCGGACCGCCACCCAGGCATGCCCCGACCAGGGCGGCGCGGCATTGCTCACGCCGACGTACCCGAGCGCGCGCTCGTCGGTGCCGACCAAGCGCCCATCGGGGAGCAGCAGCGCGACGGGCTCGTGATCGTCGTCGACGACGCGCCCGACCCGGTCCACGACGAACAGCACGTCCCCGTCCTCGATCACGCGCCCATCCGGCCGGAGCTCGATCGGGTCCTCGCCCGGGCGATCCCAGCGCGCGGTCGGCAAGAGCAGCCGCGCGCCTCCCTCCGGCCAGTGAGGAGGCTCGCGCGGCGTGCAGGCCAGGAGGGCAATGCTCGCGGCGACGAGAAAGGCGCGCACGGGAGCCGAGCGTAGCACGCCGGCCGGGGCGGCTAAACGTGGACGTCGTCGCCGAGGTACGCGGCGCGGATGCGCGGGTCTTCACGGAGCTCACGCGCAGGGCCGGAGAGAACGAGCTCGCCCGTGGCGAGCACGTAGGCCCGATGCGCGGTCTCGAGGGCGAGCCGCGTGTTTTGCTCGACGAGGAGGATGGTGAGCCCGCCCGCGGCAATCTCGATGATGCTGTCGAAGATCTGCCGGACGAGCCGCGGCGCGAGGCCCAGGCTCGGCTCGTCGAGCAGCAGAAGCTCGGGCGCGCCCATCAGCGCGCGCGCGATGGCGAGCATCTGCTGCTCTCCGCCGGAGAGCGTCCCCGCATCCTGACCGAGGCGCTCGCCGAGCCGCGGGAAGAGGCGAATGCAGCGCTCGAAGCGCTCCGCGCGGCCCTTCGGCTCGCGCTTTCGGAAGCTGCCGAGCTCGAGGTTCTCGCGCACCGTGAGGTTGCCGAACACGGCGCGTCCCTCGGGCACGAGCGCCACGCCGCGCGCCGCGAGCTCGTGCGTCGGCGTGCCGCGCGTGTCGCGCCCGAACACGCGGATGGTGCCCGAGGCGGCGGGAACGAGGCCCACCACGGCCTTGAGCGTGCTCGTCTTCCCGGCGCCGTTCGCGCCGATCAACGTCACGATTTCGCCGCGACCAACGCGGAGGGAAATGCCCTTCACGGCCACGATGCCGCCGTACCGCACGGTGAGGTCGTTCACCTCGAGCGCGGGCTCGCGCTCGGCGGATTCGGCCGCGGCGGTCACGGCGGGGCCTCCTTGGTCGCCTGCGACTCCTCCTCGCCGAGGTACGCGGCGAGCACCTTCGGGTGCACGCGAACGCGCTCGGGCGTGTCCTCCGCGATGCTCTCGCCGTGGTCGACCACGTGGATACGGTCGCACACGCCCATGACGACCGCCATGTTGTGCTCGACCAGGACCACCGTGAGCCCGAGCTCGTCGCGCAGCCGGAGGATTTGCCGCTTCAGCTCCGCTGCTTCCTGGCTATTCATGCCAGCGGCGGGCTCGTCGAGCAGCACGAGCTTCGGCTTCAGCATCAAGGCGCGCGCGATCTCGAGGCGCCGCTGCGAGCCGTACGGTAGGCTTCCCGCGATGTCGTTCGCGAAGGCGTCGAGATTGAACAGCTCGAGCAGCTCGCGCGCGCGCTGCCGGAGCGCCTGCTCGTCGATCGCGTGACGGCGCGTGCGCAGCATCGCGTCGAGGAACGTCGCCTTGTGCACGTGGTGTCCGGCGACCATCACGTTCTGCTCCACGGTCATCGCTCGGAACAGCCGGATGTTCTGAAAGGTGCGGGCGATGCCGCGCGCGGCAATGGAGGCGGGCGGCCAGCCGGAGACGTCTTCGCCGTCGAACCGGACGCTCCCGCCGTCGGGCGCGTATACGCCGGTGATCACGTTGAAGATGGTGGTTTTTCCGGCGCCGTTCGGGCCAATCAGCCCGAAGATCTCCCGCTCGCGCACGCCGAGCGACACGTCGCGGACCGCGTGGAGCCCGCCGAAGACCTTGCTGACCCGCTCGAGAGCGAGCAGCGTCACGCGCCCGCTCCCCGCGCGCGAGCCGCCGCGCGCTCCGCGAGGTACTCCGACAGGTGCGGGACGAGCGGCAGCGTGCGCGCGCGCTCCGGCGAGACGAAGCGCGCCTCCACGACCTCGCGATGATCCACGCGAATCTCGGGGCGCACCGCGAGCTCGACCTCCACGATGGTGACGTCGTCCTTGCGGAACTCGAATTCGTGAACGGCCTGGTACACGGGAACGATGTTCTCCGGGCTCACCCTGATACCACATTCCTCGGCGAGCTCGCGCGCGGCCGCGTGAACGGCCGTCTCGCCTCTGCGAATGTATCCGCCCGGAAACGTGTACTGTCGCCGATACGAGTTTCTGACGAGCAAGACCTCGCCGCCGTGCCACACCGCGACCAAGGCGCCGCGCGTGTGCGGCCGCCGGATCGCCCACGTGGCGCGGAGCAGTCGGTGGGCCACGCGGAACGCGATCTGCACGCCCCGGTCCACCCTCGTTGGCTTCCCGGTCATCCCCCGATTGTACCGCTCCCCCTTTCGGCGCAGGCGCCGATTCGGCCCGCGCCCGGCTCAATGGAGCCGCTGCACCGGCTTGCGGCGCAAGAACGCCGTCAGCTCTCGACTGCCGAGCAGGCCTTGCGGACGAAGCAGCATGATCGAGACGAGCAGCAGGGCGTAGAGCACGAGCCGGTATTCCTGGAAGCCGCGCATCAGCTCGAGGGTCACCGCCACGAAGATCCCGCCGATCACGGCGCCCGAGATGGACCCGAGCCCGCCGAGGATGATCATCACGAGCATGTCGATCGACTTCTCGAAACGAAAATCCTCGGGGCGAATGCCTGCTTGCATGTGAGCGAACAGACCACCACCGATCCCCGCCGCGCCCGCGCTGAGTGTGAAGGCGAGCACCTTGAGCCGCGTCGTCGGCGTCGCCATCGCCTCCGCCGCGATCTCGTCCTCACGGATGGCGATCAGCGACCGGCCCGTCTGCGAGAAGGTGAGGTTCGCGACGGCGACGACGGTGGCGAGCGCCCAGGCGTACACCCAGAAGAAGGTCGTGTACGCGGGGAGCCCCGCGGGATCGTCCCCGAAGTACCCGGTGGCAGCGCCCAAGAACTCCGCGTTGTTGAACAGGATGCGAATGATCTCGCCGAACCCCAGCGTCACGACGGCGAGGTAGTCGCCGCGCAGGCGGAGCGACGGCACGCCCACGACGAGCCCCGCCCCTGCCGCGAGCAGCGCGCCGATCACGAGCGCCAGGTTGAACGTCACCGCTTGCCCGAGCGCCCCCGCCCCGAGCGCGCCTTCGACGATCGGGCGCAGCTGCGTGCCGAAGAACGCGGCCCCGTAGGCGCCCACGGCCATGAACCCGGCGTGTCCGATCGAAAACTGCCCCGTCGTTCCGTTGATGAGGTTCAGCGCGACGGCGAGGATGACGTTGATCCCCGCGAGCAGCACGATGCGCTGCACGTACTCGATGACGAACGCCTCGAGCACGAGCTCCAACCCGAACAGCCCCGCGAACGCGGCGGCGGCGACGACGAGGCGCAGCGCCCAGCGCGGCGACCTCATACCTTCTCCTGTCGGACGACGCCGAGGAGCCCCTCGGGCTTGAGCAACAAGATCGCGATCAGGATCACGAACGTGATCGCGTCGCGGTAGTCGGGCGAGACGTATCCGGCCGTGAGCTGCTCGGCGAGGCCGATCAAGAAGCCGCCCAGCACCGCGCCCGGGATGTTGCCGATGCCGCCGAGCACGGCGGCCACGAAGGCCTTGAGCCCAGTGAGCACGCCCATCACCGGCGTGATCATGATCTGGTCGAGGCCGAACAGGATGCCCGCGGCCGCCGCCAGCGCCGAGCCGATGGCGAACGTGCTCCGGATCGTCCGGTTCGTATCGATGCCCATCAGCCGCGCGGCATCGAGGTTGATGGAGACGGCGCGCATGGCGCGGCCCGTCCACGTGCGCTGCACGAACAGGTGCAGGCCGATCATGAGCACGAGCGCGATCGCGAAGATCGCGAGCTTGATGTTCGTGAGGATGACGCCGCCGATCTCGAAGCGGACCTCACGCAGAATCGCCGGGTACCGCCGGGGCTCGGGCCCGAACACCAGGAGCCCGACGTTCTGCAGGAAGAGGCTCACGCCGATGGCGGTGATGAGCGGCGTGAGCCGTGGCGCCGAGCGCACCGGGCGGTACGCGAGGAACTCGATGGTCGAGCCGAGGACCGCGCAGGCCGTCATGCTGGCGACGAGCACCACCCCCGCGAGCACGAGCGGAAACGCGGCGCCCGCGGCCTCGTAGCCTTCGACGCCGAACGCGTGCGCCGTGTAGAAGCCCACGTAGGCGCCCACCATGAACACTTCGCCGTGGGCGAAGTTGATGAGGCGCAAAATGCCGTAGACCATCGTGTAGCCGAGCGCGATCAGCGCGTAGATCGAGCCGAGGGACAGCCCGTTGATGATCTGCTGGATGAGCTCGGTCACGAGGCTTCTTGGCGGGGACGCGAAGGAGCGCCTCCCGTTTCATACACCGATTCGCGGCGAGCCCGTCAGGGTTGAATCGTCGCCTCGTACCGCGGCGAGCCCTTCTCGATCTTGAGCACGACCGCGCTCTTCTGAGCGTTTCGCTGTGGATCGATGGTGATCGTGCCGGTGACCCCCGCAAACTCCTTGGTCTTGGCCAGCGCGTCGCGGATCGCGGAGGGCTCGAGGCTCGGGGCGCGCTTCATGGCATCGACGAGCACGCCGCCCGCGTCGTAGCCGAGGGCCCCGAGGCCGGTCGGATTCTGCCCGTAGCGGGCTCGGAAATCGGCCACGAACTTCTGGGCCTTCGGGGTCGCGGCGTCGGGGGCGAAGTGGTTCGAGAAATAGGAGCCTTCGAGCGCCTCGCCGCCGATCTTCACGAGATCCGGCGCGTCCCAGCCGTCGCCGCCGAGCAAGGGCACTTCCAGGCCGAGCCGTCGGGCCGTTCGCGCGATGGCGCCGACCTCGGAGTAGTAGCCGGGGACGAAGATGGCCTGCGCATCGGTGCCTTTGATGGCGGTCACCTGAGCGCTGAAATCGGTGTCGCCTTGCGAGTAGCTCTGTTCCGCGACGACGCTGCCGCCCTGGCTCGCGAAGGCGCTCTTGAACGCGTCGGCGAGGCCGATCGAGTAGTCGTTCTTCACGTCTCGAAGGATCGCGACGCGCTCGAGCTTCAGGTTCTGCCGAGCGAACGTGGCCATCACCTTGCCCTGGAAGAGGTCGAGGAAGCACACACGGAACACGTGGTCGCCGATCTCGGTGACCTTGGGGTTCGTGGACGACGGCGAGACCATCGGGATCTTGCGGCGCTGCGCCACGCGCCCACCAGCCAGGGACAGGCTCGACGCGACCTCGCCGACGATGGCCGTGGCCTTCTCGACGTCGATGAGGCGGCTGACGGCGTTGGCCGCCTCCGCGGAATCGCCGCGGGTATCGAGCGTCACGACGCGCAGCTTCCGCCCCTTCACGCCGCCTTCGCGGTTCGCTTGGTCGATGGCGAGCCGGAGCGCCTTGTCGGTGTCTTGCCCGAAATGCGCGGTGCCCCCGGTCATCGAGGCGTAGTGTCCAATCACGATCTCCCCGTTGTCGGAGCGGGCAGCGGCGCCGCCTTCGGCGCTGGCGTTGTTGGGCTTGCACGCGACGAGACCCGAGCCTGCGGCGCCGAGAGCGGCGGCCAGAAGCCCACGGCGAGAGCAGATCATGCGAGTTTCTCCTCGGAAAAAGGGCATCCTCGGCCCGTTCCGGGTTTCGGAGCGACGAACGGTCAGGAACGCGCCGAACCCTGTGGAAGGCAGCGCCGAGCCGAGCGCCCGCGTGGCGAGGGGCCCCTCACTTCGGCGGGGAGGGGCCGCGCGAGCTGCCCCTGCGAAACGAGACGAGAACGCCGACGAGTCAACGATCGGCGTTCTAGTACAGCTCGCGAGCACCTCCCAGCAGGGAGCAGCTCCGGACCGGCTCGTGGGCGGGCCCGGCCAGAGCGGGAGCTCGGAAGGACCCCGAGCGAACGGGCGGGCGGCTACTTACACGGGCGGAGGATCTTCAGCCCGTCGACCTCGACTTCGCACAAACGGGGGCGCGGTTTGGGCCGTGCCGCGAGCGTGATCGCGACCCGCTGGTCGTCTTGGGCGAGCACGCGCGCCGTACCCCGGAGCGAGCCCTTCGTCGCGTTGAGCACGAGGCTCTCGTTCTTGTCCACGACCACCGTGCACGGCGTCGCGTCGCAGACCTGAAACCCATCCTTCTTCAGGGTTGCGCCGGGCGGGTCGGTCGTGACGTCGAGGCGCACCGTGGCGGGCAAAACGCCCACGGCCGCGGGCGTGGTCTCGGGCGGGCCCACGGGCTCGGCCTCGGGCGGCGGGTCTTCGGCTTCGGCGGGCGGCGACGCATCGGCGAGCGGCCGCGGAGCCGCGGGAACGGCGACGAGCTGCTGCGGCGCGATGCCGGCGTTCTCGGCGTGCTGGGCGCGCACGAAGAGCAGCCCCGAAACACCGGCGATCGCGAGCACCCCGACGACCCCCGGGAGGAGCGCGCGCGAGCGCGGCGGTGGTTCGGGCGCGAGCGTGGCGCCGCTGGCGAGCGTCTCGAGCCGGCTCGGAAACGAGCGATGGGTCCCGTCCGGGCGCGTCTGCGCGCGCTGGACTGGCGGCGGGTCCGAGGGTCTGAGCTGCTGGACGACCCCGAACTCCGGCGCGGTGGGGTTTCCCGGTGCGGGGGGGATGAACGAGGGCGTGCGCGCCGTGGGCAGCGCGCGCCCCGAAACGTCGCTCGCGAAGAGGCGGCCCTCGGGCGTGGCGAGGATCGCCTGCGCGAGGTCGTTCATCGACGGGTAGCGCTCGTCGAGCGGCTTCGCGAGGGCCCGCAGGATGACGGCCTGGAGCTGCGGGGAGATCGCGAGATCCGGCGCGCGCTCCGCGAGCGGCGGCGGCGCCTGGCTCAAGTGCTTCGAGAGGACACCGAGGAACGTCTCGTCCGTGAAGGGCACGGTCCCCGTGAACATCTCGTAGAGCATTACGCCCAGCGCATACACGTCGGCGCGATGATCGGCGTGCTTTCCGGCTGCCTGCTCGGGAGACATGTACTCCGGCGTCCCGAAGATCATGCCCGTGCGCGTGAGGCGGCGGCGCTTCGACCCGCTCGGCACGTCGTCGCCGAAGCGGAGCTGCGCGATCCCGAAGTCGACGATTTTGACGATCTCTTCGCCGTCGGACGTCCGATGCAGAAAGACGTTCTCCGGTTTGAGATCGCGATGCACGACGCCGCGGGCGTGCGCCGCGTGCAGCCCGCGGCACACCTGGAGCGCGATGCGGACGCCGCGCGCCGGCTCGATGAGGCGCTGCTGCGCCATCTCGTCGGCGAGGTCGTGCCCCTCGAGGTACTCCATCGCCAGGAAGAACCGCCCGTCTTCGAGCTGACCGAAGTCGAACACATCGAGCACGTTCGGGTGCTCGATGCGCGAGGCGCTCTTCGCTTCCTGCTGGAAGCGCGACACCATCTCGCTCTTGCGGGAGTACTCGGCGCGCAGCACCTTGAGGGCGATCGCGCGCTCGATGGCGACGTGCTCGGCCAAATACACTTGGCCCATGCCGCCCTCGCCGAGCGGTCGAATGACTCGATAGCGACCCGAGACGACTGAACCGACCAGAGCGTCCGGGGCAGCAGGCAGCGGAGCGGACTGCATGGCGGCGCCCGTAACGCTCCACGATACCGTGCTCGTGCCGGAGCCGCTACGGAGACAGGGGCGCCGCCACACCGCGTTCGAGGCGCGATCCGCGTGCAAGTCGCACGATGTCGCAGTCATCGCGACATGGGCGAATCGCACGACCGTGTCTTCCCCTCCGGCGTCAGCCCGAATCTGGGCTAAGAACGCACACGCGGTAGGCAT
>CAYYWA010000200.1:0-10504 GCA_964475255.1 uncultured Sorangium sp. | reverse complement strand
CTGACCTCTTTGCTGGAGGCGGGCTGGTCTGGTTTCAACCACTGGAGAAACGCGGGCCCCCGGGGGTACGGGGTGGGGGGGCCCCGGGCCCGGGGGCGCGTGGGCCCCCCCCCCCCGGTGGGGGCCCGCGGGTGGTCGCCCGCTACGGGGTTCCGTTCACGTACGACGATTCCGTCGTATCGCTCATCACTAGCCGTTGCACGGAGCTCGAGAGCGGTGGGCGGATGATCGACGCCGTGCTCACGAACACCCTGCTGCCCGAGGTGAGCCGCGAGCTCTTGTTGCGCACGCTCGCCGGAAAGGCCGTCGCGCGCGTGAGCGTCTCGGTCACCGACTCCGAGTTCTCTTACGCGTTCGACGCTTAGCCCAGACGCTTTGGAGAGTAAAAGCGCTCGGTTCCCGTTGGCCGGGCGAGCGCTCGTGACGCTCCGAAACGGGACGGCGTGGCGCGATGAGACGCGCGGTATCGCGGGGCGAGCGCGGGCGAACATTTGCGTGCGGGGGGTGCCTGGAGTGCGTGCGCAGATCACACTAGTTACAATTGCGTGATCGACACGCGCCGTTTTCGCGCCACCAGAAAATAAAACACCATGGGCATATCTCGAGTCCTTCCGGCCCCGTCTCCTCGCTTCTTGGCGGCCTTCGTCGCGTGTCTCGGTTGTTCGTCGCCCGGGCCCGGAACGGCCCCCGACTCTCAGAATCCCTCGGGAGGAAGCGGCGGAATGGTCCAGGCCGCTGGCGGCGCTGGAAATCCCGGAACGAGCCCAGCGGGAAGCGGCGGCTCCGCAGGTGCAGCCCCATCAACGGGGGGAGCCGCGACCGGCGGAAGCAGCGAGCCGGGCGGCACGGGCGGAACGACCGAGCCTCAGGGCGGCGCGTCCGGCGGCATGCCCGAGCCGCCGTTGCCCGGCGCAGGCGGCACCGCGGGCACCGGCAGCGGCGGAAGCAACGCCACGGCCCAGGGCGGCACCGGCGGCGAAGTCGAGCCGGAGGAGCCGCCTCCATCGTTGATCGGCGACGTCGCGTTCTCCACGCCGAGCCAGAGCTTCATGGGGACGCTCTCCGTCGAGCTGACCACGGCCATCGCCGGCGCGGAGATTCGATACACGGTGGATGGCACGCTGCCCACCGCGAGCTCCCCCCTCTACGCGGGCCCGATTCAGCTCACGGAGACCACCCAGCTCCGTGCCCAACCGTTCACGGAGGGGCTGCCGAGCGGCGCCGTGAGCACGGCGGTCTACATCGCGCGCACGTTCGAGTTCACCTCGGACCTGCCGATCGTGCTCGTGGACGGCTACGGCGGAGGAAAGCCGGAGGACAAGGAAGTTTATCTGAACGCCGCGGTGATGGTGTACGAGCCCGTGGAAGGGGTCGCCTCGCTCGCCACGCTCCCGACGCTCGCCGTGCGCGCGGGCTATCACGTCCGCGGGCAGTCCTCCGCGAACTTCCCGCAAACGCCGTACAAGGTCGAGTTCTGGAACAACCTCGACGAGGACGCCGACTATCCGCTGCTCGGCATGCCCGCGGAGTCCGACTGGGCGTTGATTCCTCCGTACTACGATCGCGCGCTGGTCAGAAACCCGTTCGTGTACGAGCTCGGGCGCGACATGGGGCTCGAGGCGCCGCGCGTGCGGTTCGCCGAGGTTTACATCAACTACGAGGCGCGGCCGCTCGCGGAGACGGACTACCAGGGCATCTACTGGATCACCGAGACCATCAAGAACCAGAAGTACCGCACCAATCTCAAGCAGCTCGACGAGTCGAACACGATGCTGCCCGAGATCAGCGGCGGGTACATCTTCAAGTTCGATCAGCTCGCTGCGGAAGAGCCCATCCTCCTCTGCTCGGGCTCCGATCCGCTCCCGGGCGGGTTCGGGCCGGGCGGCGGCTTCGGCCCCGGAGGCGGCATGGGCGGCATGGGCGGCATGCAGCAGGCGGGCACGTGCTGGCGCGATCTCGAGGTCGTCGATCCGGACCCGCTGAACGCGGAACAGGCAGCGTGGCTCACGCAACACGTTCAGACGATCCACGATACGCTGATCGCACAGCCCATCGGCGACTACTCGGCGCTCATCGACGTGCCCTCGTTCGTCGATTACCTCATCGTCAACGAGCTCACGCGCAACGTCGATGCGTACGTGCGCAGCGCCTACTACCACAAGGACCGCGACGGCCTGCTCAAGGCGGGCCCGCTCTGGGACTACAACTTCTCGCTCGCCGTCGGCGGCGGGACGACGGTCGATCCCGCGGGCGGCTTTCAGTACGCCGGCAGCCGCGACGTGAACGGCTGGTATAAGGCGCTCTCGGCCGACCCGGCGTTCATGGCGCTCGTGCGCACGCGCTGGGAAGAGCTCCGGCAGACGCTGCTCACGCAAGAAGCGCTCGACCAACGCATCACCGATCTCGCCGCGCCGCTCACCAACGCCGCCGTGCGTGATTTCGCGAAGTGGCCGGTCTCCAGCGTCTACGGGACCCAGTCGTTCGTCGTCGGTCCCAAAGACGAAACGTGGGAGGCCCAGGTTCAGGCCCTGCGCGACTACGTCGCCGCGCGGCTCGTCTGGATGGACGAGAACCTGCCCTGAGCCGAGAGCGACGCCGCGCCGAGTGAGCTCACGCGGCTCGCGCGCGCCGCATCGATGCGCCCGGGTTCGCGGTCTCGAACCCCCGAGCCGTCGAGACCAGGCGGCGTCGTTCAGTACTTCTTGCGCAGCACCTTCACGTCGGCGCCCGTGAAATGGAAGAGCACGTAGTCGTCTTCTGGAAGCTCGGAGCAGACGATGTCTGCGGTCCCGCTCGCTTCCACGTCTTTGACCACGGAGGTGCCATCCGACAAGTCGAACTGGAACCTCCGCGTCAGCGGCTCGCTATCCTCTTGTCCGGTGAGCAAGAGGTACGTGTCCGGGGGGAGATTGGGCGTGAAATGCGAAGTAATGTCCATGCTATTCCAGAGCCGCAGGAGGTCGTCGATGTTCGAGACTCTCTCGAGGTTTCTGCCGTTTTCGTCGGAGCTCCACCACCCTCGCAGCAAATATTGCGGATGGCCGCCGCCCGGCACTTCCTCTCCGGTGATTCGTAGCGACTCGAGCGTCAATGCGCAGCGATTGTCGATGCACTCGCCTCGAGCGCAGTCCGCGAGCTCGTCACACGGCTCGAGCAGCGCGGAAGGCTCGCGACACGCGCCGCCGACGCACACCGCGTCGCCCGCGCACTCGGCGTTGGCTTTGCACGTCGTCTCGCAGGATGCCTTCCCGCAGAGGTACGGCGCGCACTCCGCCGACGATGCAGGGCCGCAGTCGCCGAGGCCGTCGCAGGTGCGCGTGCCGTACTCGACCCCACCGGTGCAGGTTGCATCGGCGCAGACGGTACCCGCCTCGTACAGAGCACAGCCGCCCTTGCCATCGCAGAGCCCCGTCTGACCGCAGCTCGAGGCGGCTTCCTCCTCGCAGTCGCCGTCCGGATCCGTATTGGGCAGCACGGCCTCGCACACACCGTCGGCCGCCCCGGTGAGGTCACCGCGGCAGGCCTGGCACTCGCCGTTGCAGGTCGACTCACAGCAAACGCCGTCCACACAGCGGCCGGATTCGCACTCGTTCGGGGACGCGCACTCAGCCCCGAGGGGCAGGCAGAACATCGTGCAGTTGGCGGGGGCGCCGCCCGTGCTCGTGCCGCCCATGCCCGGATCGGGCGCCCCCCCGGCTCCGCCTTCCCCATCACCGTCGCCGCCTTCACCGGCGCCACCCGAGCCGCCGGCACTCCCCGGGGGATCCATACTGCCCGCGTCGCCGGCTTCGCCGCTCAGAGCGCCGCCGCTCGCTCCGCTCGCTCCGCCGCGCCCGCCGGCCAGGGCGCAGCCGCTCGCGCTGCTCCCGGTACTTCCCCCACTTCCGCCGCTCGCTCCGCCGCGCCCCCCGACTCCAACATGACCGCTTGCGCCGCTTATCGCAGCGTCACCGGCGTCCCCGGCCTCGCCGGCCTCTTCGACGGCGGCGCCAAAGGTGTAATTGCCAGAGTCGTCGACACGGCACTGCAGAGCCACCGTCGCGACGAGGACCAAAGCTGGAACGGATTTTGGAGTTCGAGTCGAACCCACCACCATGGGGACCTCCCGGAGCCGGAAGATAGCAGCTCCAGGGTTTTCGAGAAGCGCCGGGATTCCAAGACCTCCTGGCACGCGGGAAGCACGAGAGCGAGCTGCACGGGACCCCGCGTTTTCCCCGCCCAAATCGGGATCTCCCTTGACGCCGGGGGCTCGGCCCCTCACCCCGGCGCCGGTGTTCAGCGAAAGGTACCGCCCCGAACCGGTGCCGCCTGCCACGTGACCGGATTGTTTCCGGACCGGAGCAGTTCGAGAAGTTCCGCAAAACTGGGTGAAACGCTTCAGAAACGACGGGGGGGGTACCTCGGACGGGTGAATCGCTCAGGGCACCGCTCGCAAGCGGCATTGGCGGTTTCGCGAGGAGACCTCTAGATGAAGAAGCTAAGCTCAGTACCGCTCATTGGGTTGGTGACGCTCTCGCCCGGCCTGGCGCTCGCCGAGGACGCGACGGTGAGCGTCGGGCAGTGGACCGCCAACAACGTGTGGATGATGATCGCGGCGGCGCTCGTGTTCATCATGCACCTCGGGTTCGCGACGCTCGAGACGGGCCTCACCCGATCGAAGAACACGGTGAACATCCTGTTCAAGAACACGTTCATCGTGTGCATCGGGATCCTGACCTATTTCGTCCTCGGCTTCGGGTTGATGTACCCAGGCGATGCCTGGTCGATCGCCAACGTGTTCGGGTTCGGAGGCTTCGGCCTGAACCCGCCGGAGAACGGCAGCACCATCGAGTACGCCTCGGGCGGCTACACCTATTACACGGACTTCCTGTTCCAGGCGATGTTCGCCGCCACCGCGGCCACGATCGTCTCGGGCGCCGTCGCCGAACGCATCAAGCTGAAGAGCTTCATGGTGTTCGCGGTGCTGTTCGTGACGTTCGTCTACACGATCGCCGGCTCCTGGAAGTGGGGCGGCGGCTGGCTGGACCAGATGGGGTTCTACGACTTCGCGGGCTCCACGATCGTTCACTCCGTCGGTGGCTGGGGCGCCTTGGTGGGTGCCGCCATGCTCGGACCGCGGCTCGGTAAGTACGGCAAGGACGGGACGATGACCCCGATCCCGGGCAGCAACATGCCGCTCGCGACGATCGGTGTGTTTCTCCTCTGGCTCGGTTGGTTCGGGTTCAACGGCGGCTCCGTGCTGAGCGCGAACCCGGGCGGGACGTCGATCGTGCTCGTCACGACCTGCCTCGGCGCTTCGGCCGGCTTCGTGGGCGCGGTCGCCGCGAACTTGCTCGTTTCCAAGAAGCCGGATCTCTCGATGGCGCTGAACGGCATCCTGGCCGGCCTGGTCGGCATCACGGCGAGCGCAGACGTCATCACCCCCATTTCGTCCGTGATCATCGGCCTCATCGCGGGCGGCATCGTCGTCGCGTCGGTCGTGACGCTCGACCGGATCAAGATCGACGATCCGGTGGGCGCCATCTCCGTGCACCTCGCGTGCGGCATCTGGGGCACGCTCGCCGTCGGTCTCTTCTCGACGAACCCGGAGCACTCGTTCGTGACCCAGCTCATCGGCGTGGTCGCGTACGCAGCAACGGCTGCCGGTGGGTCCGCTCTGATCTTCTTCGTGGTGAAGAAGACGATGGGCCTGCGCGTCTCGGCCGAAGAAGAGCGCGAAGGCCTCGACTTCGGTGAGCACGACATGCACGCGTACGACTTCTCCCCGGGGACGAAGGAGTCGAGCGTCGGCACGGCGGTGCCGGCAGCTGCACCGGCGGAGTGATCCCAGGGGGAGAGCTCCTTTGCCCCCGGCGCGACTCGGGTAGCGCCGGGGGCTTTCTTTTTTGTCGAGCCCACGCTGGGGTGCAGGGGACGCGAACCGGTTCGGGGCCGTACCGCGCCGCGAGCGCGCGAAGTCACGACCGGTGTCGACCGAGCGCGGCCTGGGATCGGTTCCGGAGAAAAAGTTACACCAGTGCGGCTAGCGCGTTGCCGGAGCTTTGCCTCTTTTTGCTCGACCGAAAGACCGGCTGCGCTATGTAGGGTGTCCGTCCCCTCACGGGATCTCGTTGTGCGCGCAGCGAAGTAAGGAGTGATGATGCGGGTGTCGAGTCGCGTTTGCCTGAAGGCGTCGGTCTTTGCCGTTCCTCTGGTCGCTTTGGTCGCGGTGAGCTGCGGAGGGCCCGAACCCACTCCCCGCAACCGCAACGAAGGAAGCTCGGGCTCGACGGGCACGAGCGCGTCCGGCGGCGCGGGAGGCACGAGCACCGGTGTCGGCGGGAGCACGGCGCCTGGAACTGGAATGGGCGGCGGGACGAACCCGGCAAATGGCGGCGCGGCGACGATGGCCGGCAGCGGCGGCGCCGGCGGCACGGTAGCCCCCGGAAACGGAGGTGCGCCCCCTACGAACGGCGGCACGGCTGGCACGCCTCCCGTTGGCAACGGCGGGACCGATCCGATGGGCGGCGCGGGCCCCGTCGCCGGCGCGGGCGGTGACTCGGCCGGAATGACCGGCACGGGCGGCACGCCGCCGGCCGGCAACGATCCGCCCGGCTACTGGCGCTCCGGGGACTGGTTCGGCTGCACCTGGACCGGCATCGACATGCTCCAGAACAGCACGACGAAGAACACGCCGCAGGACTTCACGAACCAACCCGCGGGGGGCCCCTACTGCGTGTCGGGAACCGTGCACAACGACTACGAGGCCGTCGCGTTGCTCGGCTTCAACTTGGCCGAGCCTGCCGAGGGCGCGGATTGCTCGTACAAGCCCGTCGACCCGACGGCGCCCGGGCCACCCGCCGTCATGCTCAAGAACGCGGGCGCGACGGGGATCGCGGTGAACTTCTCGAAGAAGATCGCCTCCACGCTGCGCGTTCAGATTCAGGGCCCGAACGGGGCGAGCGACGAGAACGATCGCTGGTGTTACACGATCACCGATCCCGCCGGCCCGATCCTGGCGGAGTTCGACGACTTCAACACGAAGTGCTGGGACGGGACCGGGAACAAGTACACCGGCGAGCCCATCTCCGCGGTCGTCTTCCTGGTTCCGGGCGCCGAAGCACCGACGGATTTCGACTACTGCGTCAACGGCTTCGCCGTGGGTGACTCACCCGATGACGCGCCCGAGGGCGGCGGTCCCGTCGGCCCCGTCACGGGGAAGATCGGCGGGCCCGGCTCGCGCGACCTCGACTTTCAGCGCGTGAAGATCAAGGCCGGCGGCAAGAGCTACATCATCCAGAACAACAACTGGGGCAATCCGGAAGGCACCGACCAGACGATCGAGTACCGCGACAACAGCTTCACGATCGTCGGCGCGACCGGCGCCGGTGCCGGCGGTGGCGTGCCGGCCTCGTTCCCGTCCATCTACATCGGCGCGAACGGCGACACGCAGGGCGGTCTGTTCTCGACGAGCTCGGACGACAACCTGCCCAAGCAGATCAGCACGATTCAGAGCATCCAGACGAAGTTCAAGTACAACCGCGCGGGCGGCAACTACAACGCGGCCTACGACGTCTGGTTCGCGAGCTCGCCGCCCAATGCGCCGTACGAGGACGCGATCTCGGGCTTCGTCATGGTCTGGCTCTACGACCCGCCGCAGAACGAGCCCATCGGTGGTAGTCCGCTGCCGGAACAGGCAAACATCGCCGGTCACAACTGGCAAGTCTGGGTGGGTCCGCGCGGTGGGAGTCGCGCGAACGCGAATGCACCCGTGGTCTCGTACGTGGCGACGCAGACCCTGATGGAGCTGCAGTTCGACCTGCTCGACTTCATCAAAGACGCCGCGAAACACGGCATCCAGCCGAGCTGGTACCTCACCGACGTGTTCGCCGGCTTCGAGATCTGGGACGGCAACGGAACCCAGGGCCTCGCGGTCGAGGAGTTCACGGCGGTCGTGCAGTAAGCCCGCGCTCGACCCGAGGAGAGCGAAGCGCCGCGACGGAAGCTCACCGTCGCGGCGCTTTCTCATTTCGGGGCGTCATTCACAGCGGCTGACCAGCGCGCCGCTCCGTTTGATAAGTCTGTGGTCTCGTTCCGTTTCGGCAGGAGAGCTCGCCTCGGCTGCTCCTTTGGGCCACGCTTCGGGCAGTGCCACGAAGGCGACGACTCAGTCGAATCGGATGGCTTGGAGCGCGTCTCCCATTTCGCCGATCTCATCGCCTACCACAGTGTCTGGACTGATGACGCCGAGGTGCCCCGAGTAGTTGGCTCCCCAGCACTTCACTTCTCGGGCTTCCAAAAGCACGCAGGCGATGTTCGCGCCGACTGCGAGCTGGATAGCTCGCCCTCCGAGCTCGACCGGGGGCAGCTTGGAACCAAGCTCATTCGGCGCATCTCCCAAGTTGTTGGAACCGTTGGGTCCCGTCAAAGCTGGCTGCCCCAACCTGCCTTCCAGCGCGCTCCCCCAACATTTGACGGCTCCATTCGAGAGCAAGGCACAGGTGAACCCTCCCCCGGCACCGACGGACACGGCTGTTCCATCGAGAGGTACGCTCGCAAGAGCGTCACCCATGAGGGCGTCGTCCTTACCGCGTGACTCGTTACTGCCGAGCCCGATTTCTCCGGATGCCGCGGAGCCCCAGCACTTGACGTCCCCGGACTTACTGAGAGCACAGGTGTGATAGAGGCCCGCCGTCACGGCCACAGCCTCGAAAGAGGCCCCGAGCCGAACGAGAGGATTCGGAAAGGGGCACTCATCACAACCGCTCACACCGACTTGACCATAATCGTTGTTCCCCCAACACATCACAGACCCACCGCCCTCGTCCAACACGACACACGTGTGTGCAAGCCTGGCGGCGACATCGATCACTTTACTACTCAACGCCACGAAAGGATACGTCGCGGGATCGCTCGGATCTTGCAGTGCTGGCACCCCAAACAGCAAAGCGTTGGGATCGGTGCCCCAACACTTCAGTTGCTGCGAAGGATTCGAAGCAGGAAGAATGCCACACCTGTGAAAGGCTTGGGGGCCAGAACCAACTCGCACCGGTAGCCCTCCGAGCGCGACGAGACTCGGCGACGCGCCGTCGGATCGTCCCCAGCAACGCCAGGCGCCACCCGACAATGCGCAACCGCCTCCCATCCCCAAAGCGAACTCAGATACTCCGGCGAGTGTTACTGGGATTGGCTTTGTCAAGTCGATGGGATCCAGGTTCCCGAGCCCAAGCTCCCCGAACGAGTTCACTCCCCAACACTTCAGATCCCCGTTGGAAAACAAAGCGCAGCCGTGGTGTCCACCCACGCCAATGGCGTCCACTTCGGCACGACATTCCGCTGAGCAACCGTCGCCCGAGGACTGGTTGTCGTCATCACATTGCTCAGTTGGCGTGTTGATGTAGCCATCGCCGCAGGCAGCGAACTTGCAGAGCGTCGTGCAGTCGTCCAACGAGCTCGAATTTCCATCGTCGCACTCCTCGCTTCCTTCCCGCTCGCCGTTGCCACAGACCGGCAGCTTGCACGAAGATAGACACTCGTCTTCGTCGCTGTCGTTTCCGTCGTCGCATTCCTCCACTCCCTCGTAAACGAAACCGTCGCCACACCTTGCGACCTTGCACGTGGTCGGACACGCGTCGTCGTCTTCATCGTTACCGTCGTCGCACTCCTCGACCCCCTCCTGAACGTACCCATCTCCGCACCTGGCCTCGTGACACGACGACAGGCAGTCGTCGGTTTCGTCGCCGTTCCCATCGTCACATTCCTCGCCCTCGTCGATCTTGCCGTCTCCACACGTCTCGGGGGCGCACGCATTGTTGATGCAGCGTGCCTCACAGTCGATCGCGGTCGCGCTCAGAAGGTCCATCGCACACGTGCGCAGCGTCGCGCCATCACAGAACTTTTCGCCGGGTCGCCGCCCCTGACATCCCGGCGCAACCGGTTTGCACTCCGCTTCGTCGACGTTGCACACCTCGTCGTCTTCGCACTCGGCGTACAGCTGCCACTTGCCGTTCGAGCAGATACACAGCTGTCGCCCGCCAGGAGCGGGACACAGCAAACTATGTTCGTCCGCACAGGGATTTTCGAGCCCGGGTTCCATTTCCGGTCCGGCTCCGGCTCTGGGCTCCGTCCCATCGGGTTCACCCCCCGCGCCCCCAACCGCCGGTTCCGTGCTCCCACCCTCCGGAGCCACCGCTGGCACGCCAGCAGCTCCGGAAGAACCTCCAACTCCCACGGGAGCTTCGATCCCACCCGAACCGCCTTGGGCGACCGAGCCGAACGAGTAGTCGTCTTTGTCCGAGACACTGCAAGCGCTCAATACACCCGTGCAGATCCAGACTGCCCCATAGCCACGAGAACTCCTACAGAGCTTCACTTGCACTCCTTCCAAAGCTTCGTCACGCCTCCACACCGCTCTTGAACGCGCATAGCACCTCCAGCGTGGGACACCAACGGCGGGACGTTTTCTTGGCCCCTAGTGCACCGCTAATGAATTAGCGTGAATTTTCCTGGGGCATGCTTCGTCGGT
>CAYYWA010000199.1:2988-10523 GCA_964475255.1 uncultured Sorangium sp. | reverse complement strand
CGGCGTGCCCGCGGGCGGCACGGGAAACGGCGGCTCGGCGCAGGGAGGCAACACCGGCACGGATGGCGGCTCTGCCCAAGGAGGCAACACCGCAATCGGCGGTTCGAGCGACGGGCTCGGCGGCATGTCGCCCTCGGGAGGCTCCGATGCGGGGAGCGCGGGATCCGCGGGGAGCGCTCCAAAACCCCCTTTTCCTCCCGCCTTTCCACTCGTCAACGGCGTTCAGTGGGCCGACACCGAGGGGAATCCGATTCAGGCGCACGGCGGCGGGATCCTCGAGGTCGACGGCTACTACTACTGGTTCGGCGAAAACCGGAATCCCGACAACTCGTTCCGCGCCGTGTCCGCGTATCGCTCGCGGGACCTGATGCGCTGGGAGTACGTCAACGACGTCTTGCACCAGAACTCGGGCCCCGGGCTCAGCCCCGCGAACGTCGAGCGGCCCAAGGTCATCTACAACGCGTCCACGAAGAAATACGTGCTGTGGGCGCACTGGGAAAACGGCAAGGACTATGGCGAGGCGCGCGCGGCCGTCGCGAGCTCCGACACGGTCGCTGGCGACTACACCTATCACGGGAGCTTCCGCCCGCTCGCCGACTCGGGCGTTATGGACCACGGAAAGCCCGGCTACATGTCGCGCGATTGCACGTTGTTCGTCGACGACGACGGCAAGGGCTACTTCCTCTCCGCCTCCAACGAAAACTACGATCTGAACCTCTACGAGCTCACGCCGGACTATCTCGGCATCGCGCGCCTGGCAGCGGTCCTGTTCGCCGGCGGACACCGAGAAGCCCCTGCGCTGTTCAAGCGCAACGGCGTCTATTTCTTGCTGACGTCCGGCGCGACCGGGTGGTCCCCGAACCAAGCGAAGTACGCGACGTCGCGCTCGCTGACGAGCGGCTGGTCGTCCATGCAGAACGTCGCAGACGGCAACACCTTCTACTCGCAGCCCACCTTCGTGCTCCCCATCCAGGGCAGCGAAGGCACCTCGTACCTCTATCTCGGCGATCGCTGGGCGGGCGCCTGGAGCGGCCGGGTCAACGATTCGGCCTACGTGTGGCAGCCGATCACCTTCCCTTCCGCGACGAGCATGAGCATGAGCTGGAACAACCAGCTCGTCATCGACGCGACCGCGGGCACCATCGACGCAACGACGACGGGCTTTCGCTTCATCAACGTGAAGAGCGGCAAGGCCCTGGACGTCGCGGGTGGCTCCACCCAAAACAACGCCGACATCGTCCAGAGCCCGGAGTCCGACTCGGAGAGCCAAATCTGGAGGCTCAACTACGACGGCTCCGGATACTTCCGCATCACGAACTCGAAGAGCGGAAAGATCCTCGACGTCCCCGACGAGTCCACCGCCGACGGCGTCGAGCTGATTCAGTACGACAACCACGACGGCGACAACCAAGTCTGGCGCCTCGTCGACCTGGGCGACGGCGAGCTCAAGCTCCGAAACAAGAAGAGCAACAAGGTCGCCGCCGTCGTCCAAGGCTCCACCGCCGACGCGGCCCCCGTCGAACAACGCACCGAAGGCGACGGCCCCGAGCAACGCTGGAAGGTCGTCCCCGTCCCCTGACCCGCGCTCTCGGGCTCCCCCGAGAGTCCGCTCCGTTCGAAGCGACGGACTTCACCCCCAAATCTTTGGGGTGACACGGGCAGGACGCGAGTGCGAAGAGGTGAGCGCGCCGCTTCTCGGTGCGGTAGGGCGCTGACGTCGTCGGAGTGGCCTCTTTACGCGCCGTGGGGCGAGGCGGTACCCTCGAAGATCGCGTGAACCAGGACGAATTCGACGCGCTCGTGCGCAGGCTGGGGAAACTGGCGGAAACGGGGCCGAGGCAATACCGGCTGCGCGTCGCGGCGTTCGCGATGCTCGGATACGCCATCTACTTTTCGATGATGGTCGCGAGCCTCGCGCTCGTCGTCGGGCTCGGAGCGTTCGTCGTGCTCAAGCCGAACCTCCTCGTGCTCAAGCTGGGGTGGAAGCTCGGCGTCCCGCTCTTGCTCTTCGTGGGGGTGATGGTGAAGGCGCTCAGGGTCTCGGTGCCCGAGCCCGAGGGAGTGCCAGTCGGGCGCGACGAGGCCCCCGCGCTCTTCGAGCTCATCGACGCGATTTCGAAGAAGCTCGACGTCCCGCGCCTCGAGGCCGTATTGCTGACCGAGGACTACAACGCGAGTGTCGTGCAGGTGCCTCGATTCGGCCTGCTCGGGAGCAAGAGCTATTTGATCCTCGGCGTTCCGCTCCTGCTCGCTCACTCGAAAGAGGACATCGCCGCGGTCATCGCGCACGAGTTCGGGCATTTGAGCGGCAATCACAGCCGCTTTTCCGGGTGGGTGTATCGCTCCGTGCGCTCGTACGTGCAGGTCCTGTCCGCCGTCGAAGGGAACCGCGTCGTCGAGCGCTTCCTGAGCTGGTACGTCCCGCGCCTCGATGCCCTGAGCTTCCCGCTCCGGCGGCAGAACGAGTACGAGGCCGACGCTGCCTCGGCGGAGGTGGTGGGCAAGGAGCGCGCCGGACAGGCGCTCACGAACGTGCACGTTCGCGCCGCGATGGAGCCCAAATTCTGGGCGGACATCAAGAAGCAGGTGCACGTCACGCCCCACCCGCCCGCGAGGTTGTTCTTCGATTGGGAGCACCAGTCCAGGGCCCAGACGGCCGAGGACGCGTCGGTCGCGCTCGCGCGCGCCCTCGAGGAAGAGACGGGAACGACGAACACGCACCCGAGCCTCGCGGATCGACTGAAGATGCTCGGCGTCGCGCCGAAGCTCGAGTCCTTCTCCGAGGCGAACGCTGCCCGCGCGTTGTTCGGCGACCGGTACCAGTATTTCGTCGAGCAGCTGGGCTTTCGCTGGTCGGCGGGCGTGCACGCGGGGTGGACGAACGAGCACCAACGCCTCACCGAAGCCCGACGACGCGTGGCGGAGCTCGAGCGCCTGCGCGAGCACCGGCCGCTCGACGTCCAGGAGGCGTACGAGCTCGCGGACAAGAGCGAGGACGTCAACCTCGAGAACGATCCCCTTCCGCTCTACGAGGCCGTGCTGAAGCTCGACCCGGCGCACGTCGGGGCGCGGTTCGCTGCGGCGCGGCTCTTGCTCCAGCGCGACGACGGGGCCGGGGTCCCGCTGGCAGAGGGGCTGGCGAAGGAGGCCGATCCGCGGCTCCGGATGCACGCGAGCGCGATGCTCGCGAGTTTCCACGCGCGACGGGGCGACGAGCACGCGGTCAAGGAGAGCCTGGCCCGCGGCCAGGAAGCGTACGACGTCGAGCTCCGGCGCGAACGAGCTCGCAACGCGCTCCGAACGAGCGACACCTTCGCGCCCCACGGCTTGCCGGAGGAAGTGCTCGCGCGGCTTCGCGAAGACCTCGCGCTCTTCCCTCAGGTGCGGCGAGCGTACGTCGTGCGCAAGCTGATCGACGGAGAGGTCGAGGGTTTCGTGCTCGCGCTCGAGGTCACGCTCAAGCTGCGCTTCGTCGATGACGAGACGCTCGTCCGCCGCGTCCTCGACGCCGCGAACCTACCCGGCCACTGCTGGTGCATCCGCCTCGACCAAAACAAGGCCTTCAAGAAGCCGATCACGCGAGTCCAGAGCGCGCTCGTGTTCGAGGCGTAGCGCTCACCAGCCGCCCAGGGTTTGCACGCCGACACAACGGTTCTGTCGGCACGCGGCGGACATGGCAGGCCGATAGGCACAGGCGACGGCGGGGCACGGCGGTCGCTCGCAGGTCTTCGCGTAGCTCGCCTCGTACGCGGCGCGGTGGCGCACGTTGATCGCGTGCTGGCAGCCGCAGGGATACCCACAGCAGCCGGGAGCGTCCGGGCACGAGAGGACGCAGTCCGCCGACGTCTGACACCAATAGGGATCCTTCGACGCGTTTCGAATCTCCTCCTCGGAGAGCGGCTCGGGCACGACGAGGACGGCTCCCTCCGTGCACATCGAGACGCTCGTGGGCGGAGCAACGGGCCGTACGACGTAGCGGCCCGGAGCCAACGGCTTCGTGCACGGCGCCCGTCCATCGAGACGCACGAGCGCTTCCGCCAGAGGGCGGATAGCGTGGGGAGGGAGCGTGATCCGACGCGTGGAGGGCACGCCCGGGCACGGGCCAGACGCGCACGTCCCGTAGTAGTCGTAGCCGGGCCCGAGCCCTTCGAAGGCGATGGGCCCGCTGGGGCACCGCTCGGGTAGCTCGAACGTGAGCGCTTCACCGGTGAGGTTTCGAGCGGAGGCGCGAAGCACCCGCATCCGCTCGTTCTCCCGGATGCTGACGCTCAGAACGACGCTGCAGTCGGTGCCTTCCCGTCGAGGAGCGTCCTCGCGGGGCGCGCTCGCGCTTGGGCTGGCCGGAGACACGGAGGGCGAAGGCGTCGAAGGGCTCGCGGGGGGCGGAGGCGACGGAGGCGATGGAGGCGATGGAGCGGGTCGCAGCACGAGCGGGGGAGTCGTGCCGGAGTGCCCAGTCCGAGGCGGGGGCTCGTGTTGGCAAGCCCCGGCAGAGAGGAGTCCCGCGAGGAAGCAAACCCGGAAGGCGCGCATTGTCGCGCATCGTACACGGCTCCTGGTCCGGACGACACCCGTTCACCGCTCGTCCAGAGCGGCGGGCGCTCGCAGGACCCTTCAGCTCTGAGGCGCGACGTCGCTGACGATGAAGACGATCGCGTCCTCCGCGCCGGGGTTGCGGGCCTGGTGGGGGCTTCCAGAATCCACCCAGCACGCCTCTCCCGCCGTCACGCGTTCCACGCGATCGTCCAGCACGAGCTCGAGCATGCCGGAGATGACGTAGAGGACGTGACTGCGCAGGCAGCGATTCGGGTCCTCGAACCCCGGAGCGAAACGGAGCAACGCGACGCCGCGCCCCTGGGCGACTTTCTTGTGCTCGAGCGGGTGAGTCGGACTCTGCTCCCAGCGCATCGTCAGGAACGGAACGCGAGTAACGGCCATCGACGAGCTCGTATACCCCGCGCCGACGCTCGAACCTAGAGCGACGAACGGTTGAGAACGCGCCGAAACATGCGGAAGCCAGCGTCGAGCAGGGTGCCCGCATGGGGAGGGGCCCCGCCGATCCCTCGGGCTTCGACCCGGGTCCTCAACCCCAAACGATTGTTCCGCAAGACGCAACTCGCGGGACGCTCGGAAAGTGGTCATTTCTTCATGCGCTGTCAGTCGCGCAGCGGACAGTGCACTCCGTCGCCGTGCGATTCGACGCATCGACTCGCACTTGGCAAAACCGAGCGAGGCGCGTCTTGCTGAAGTTTTCCCCACGGACCGCGAAACCTCGATGGAAAGCATGCCGGCGAGCCGGCTCGCGCGCAGAGCCGATAATCGCGGCGATGTTTCGCAGGCGGCACGAGATGTTTTTCGTTGCTCGCTTGCTCATGGCTCTTGTCGAGCGCGGCGCGACGCAGGCATACTCCGTCCCGCTCGCGCATCGACGGCTGTCGTCGGTGCCGCACTTCGAAGGGTGAGTCGCATGACTGGGTTCCGGAGTGTCGTGTGGGGGTTCGAGATCGCTCGCGCAGTGCCACGATTTGCGCTGCTCGCGCCGCTTTGGGTCGCCATCGCTTGTGGTGACGACGACGTGCCGTGGCCCCCCGAAGGCACTTCGACGGTCCCCGAAGCGGGCGCCGGGGGCGCCGCGGGAGAGTCGTCGCAAAGTCCCCCTGGGCACGACGGCGGCTCCGGCCACACCGCTCCGAACCCGAGCGACGCCGGAGCCGGCGGCAGCGAGGACTCGTCGACCCCTCCCGACGGCTCCGCGGGCGACGACGGAGGCGGCGGCGATCCGAGCGGCTCGGGCGGCGCTGGCGCGGCTCCGGGAACCGGCGGCACGCCCGACCAGGGCGAGGGCGGCGACTCCGAGGAGGGCGGCGAGGGCGGCGACTCCGAGGAGGGAGAAGGCGGCGCTGCCGGGTCGGATTCCACCGACCCCGAGGGCGGAACTCCCGGCTCGGGCGGCGCCCCTGGTCTCGGCGGCTCACCCGGACAGGGAGGTTTCGTCTGGGGCACGGGCGGTGACAGCGGAGACGCCGGCGAGGCCGGTGCTCACGACGGCGGCATGCACGGAGGCCACGATCCGGGCCACGGGATGGGCGGCGAAGGCGGCGATTCCGGAGAGGTCGATCACTGCGTGGTCGGCTTTCCGCCGCACCCGGCGGACGCGACGATGAGCAGCGAGCCGTGGGAGTGGGTTTCTCCCACGAGCGGCGCGATCGATCTGGTCGAGCCCCAGGAGGTGCTCGACTGGCTCACGAATCTCCGCTGGCAGCGGGCTCACGATGCCTGGCACAACGTGCGGCGTTGCGTCCGGCAGCCCCAGCTGCCCGAGTGCCAGGTCCCGGAGATGATTCCCGAGGACCAGGAATGTGAGAACGCCCAGAACGGGTACGAATTCCTGGCCATGCACCGGCACATGATCATCGCGCTCAAGCAGGTGTTCCCCACCAATCAGCACCTCTTCGACGGGTTCGAGCGCTTCCCGTTCGAAGCGACCGACGTTCCCGAACAGTGGCGAGACCGCTTCGGAACCGGGTGGAGCCCGCAAATCCGGCAGACCGCGGAGGTACTCGAAAACATCGAGAACGAGCTCGATCGCTTCCCGACGGAGGGAGATCTCGGCGACTACATCCAGTGCGGCCTCGGAAACACCGGCTTCGGGAGCATCCACGGGGCGATGCACTTCAAGTGGGCGGTGATGGATTCCCCGCACTCGCTCGGCCGCCAGCCGGTGAACATCGACAACTACATGTTCTGGAAGCTCCACGGCTGGATCGACGACATCTGGGAGCGCTATCGCATCGCCAAGGGCATTGGCCCGGACGACGAGGCCTTGCAGGCGGAGCTCATCGAGCAGTGCCACGAGATGCACGCGCTCGCAGAAGTGTTCGCGCCCGAAGAGCCGGAGGAACCCGAGGAGCCCGAGCTCCCGGAAGAATCCGGGTTCTTCCACGAGCAGGTGCGCCCGCTCTTCGAAAACGAGACGCATCGCTGCAGCGCGTGTCACAGCGAGTCGAGCCCGGAAGCCGGCATGTCGCTCGGCGGGAACATCAGCTCGGCCGACATCGTCGAGGGCCTCGTGAACCAGCCCTCTGTCTACGGTGGGCAGTTCCAGCTCGTGGTCCCCGGCGACCCCGACAATAGCTGGCTCTATCTGAAAGCGTCCGGGCTCTCCGTGACCGCCGGCTGCACGGGCGACGATTGCCGCACGCGCATGATGCCCCCGGGCGCCTCGACTCCCGGCGAGGACGGCGCGTTCAGCGCCGACGAGCTCGAGATCTTGCGCCAGTGGATCGAGGACGGGGCAGAAGGCCCTCCCTGATTCCACAAGCGAGCTCGGGCTGGTCGTCGCCTCAGCCTAGATTTCGGGCTCAGCCCTCCCCTCGGGCGTTCGTTCTAGAACGAGGGTGGGCTCGGAGCGTCAGCTGACGCCAACCCTTGATCAGGTACGCGATGGTGCTCGGAATGACGAGCACGACCACGGCGGCGGGGGGGGGGCCGCAGACACGAGGGGCCAACCCCCACCCCCCCCCCCCCGGGCAGGG
>CAYYWA010000199.1:0-2978 GCA_964475255.1 uncultured Sorangium sp. | reverse complement strand
GAGCCGCAAGGCCCGAAAGCGCGCCGAGGATCAGGAGGAAGAGGAGCACGCTCGACGCTTTGCCGTGCCACTGGTGCTCCGCGTCCACCTGCCCGTGTTTTCGCCGCACCAAGAGCCAGCCGACGCCCAGGGTCAGGTCGCGCGCAGCCAGGATCCCGATCAGCCAGAGCGGGAGTGGCGTGAACGCGGGAGCGCCGGCGAGCGCCAGGAACGACACCCAGGTGATCTGGGCGATCTTGTCCGCGACGGCATCGAGGGTCGCTCCCAGATTGGTGGCGAGCCCGTAGCGGCGCGCGAGCGTCCCGTCGATCACGTCGGACGCCGCGATCGCCACCGCGACCGCGATCGGTCCGACCGGCGATGGGTCACCGCCCGCGAGCGCGTCACTCCGCGCTCCAAACGCAAGCGCAAGCCAGACAGGGACCAGCGCGATCCGCAGAACCGAGAGGGCGTTGGGTAGCCAGGCTGGAATTCGCATGAGCTCGAGCTCGACCCGTTCGGCGCATCGTACGATATGCGTCCGAACCAACGCACCTGGAAGGGCTCAGGGGGCATCACCCGCGCTCCCCGTTCGTCCGCCGCTTCACACGACTGAAGCCACCGAGCGCGGGGTTTACGATGTACTGAACGATCACCCGCGTCCAGGAGTGATGCGCGAGGAGCGGATCGTAGAACTCTTTTGCCAGCTGCCGGAGTCGCGGCAACCGTGACCCGGGAATGTACGGGAAATCGTGGTGCTCGTTGTGGTAGCCGACGTTGAACGTGACGAGGTTCAGCGGGCCGTAGTACGAGTACGTCTCCTGGCCAGGGCGAAACACGTAGTGCTCGGACAGGTAGTGCCCCGCGACGGGGTGTAGTCCGCTCGCCAGGATGGTGCCGAGCGGCAGGTAGAGCAGCGCCTTCCACCCCCAGAGGGACACGAGGAGCACGTCGAAGCCGAGCTGCACGACGAAACTCGCGATCTCCCACCGATCGGGCTTGCGCGGCAGGACCACGAGCGGGCGGATCGCATAGAAGAGGGCCTGAAACGCCATCCACACGAGCTTCCGCGCCCGGGTGCGCAACAGACGCCCTTCGAGCGCGGTAGGCAGATCCGTGTCGACTCCGTCGACCCCCTGCTGCGCATGGTGGAGCAAGTGATAGTGCCGAAAGGTCGCGGCCACGGGCAACCCGATCGGCAGGTTGACGAACAGGGCGAACAGGCGATTGTGGAGCGGCCGACGGAACGCGAGATTGTGCGAGAGCTCGTGGATGGCGAGCAGCAACGCGTGGTTGATCACGCCGCCGAACAGATAGCCCACGAGCGCGATCAGCCACCACGGCGAGTCGCGCAAGAGGTACGCCGTGGCGAGCTGCACCGCGACGAGCACGGTACACACGTACTTGGTTCGCGGACACGGCCCGTAGAGCTCGCGCACCTCGGGATGGGCTCCCAAGATGGCGCGTCGTCGTTCGGCGTGCGGCTCCGGCCCGTTGCTCCAGCTGAAGCCGTGCGCGTCGGTGTGGAGGTCGCTCGCCGTCCCCACTCCCGAGCTCTCGAGCGCGACGGACGAGGCCGGGTGAAGTCTCGGCTCGAGCTGGGGCGAGGGAGTTCCTGGATTCGGTAAACGGGTCATGAGGTCCGGAAGCCCGGTCATGGTCGCTTCTGCCCGCGCCACTTACAAGTCTGGGGAAGGCCGCTTCACGGCGCTTCGAGGACCACCTCGGATTCGTAGATGCGCAGCGCGCCGCCTCGATCCGACGCAAAGAACAGCCGCGTGCCGTCGGGGCTCAACCATGGATCGCGCTCGTCCCCTTCGGTGTTGAGCGCGTCGAGCGGCTCGGGCGGGGAGAACGGCTCGTCGAGCGTCTCCCGACGCGCCACGTAGAGATCGCCGCCGTCGTCGTCGCCCTCCGAGAGGTTGACGTAGAGGGAAAGGCCATCGTCCGTGAGGAAGGCATCGACGGTCGCGCGATCGTCGAACCAAAGCTCTGAGAGCGGCTCGACGCTCGAGAACGCGGCGTCGGGGCTCGGGCGCGTCGCCAGAAACGTCCGATAGACGCCGGGGCTGTCGCGCTGCGAGGCGAGCGGCATCACGAGCCCGCCCTGACCCGGAGGCCGTGGAATGTCTTTTGCTTCCGTCGAGAGCTCGGCCACGAGCTCCGGCTCGGACCACGGCGCGTCGCGGTCCGCGCGGTGGGACACCCAGATGTCGAGCTCGCCCAGCCCGCCGTCGCGCTGCGACCCGACCCACAACGAGCCCCCGTCGAGAGAGACGGCGGGGCTCGAGTCGAACCGCTCGGTGCTCACGATGTCCACCGGCTCCGGCGCCTCGAAGCGCGCGTCGCGCGAGCTCCGCCGGGCGCGCCACACGTCGGTATCGCCCGGCCCGCCGTCGCGCGTGGACGTAAAATAGAGCTCCAGGAGATCGCCCGTGAGCACGGGATTGTCGTCCTTGTAGTCGTCCTCCACGGAAGCCGGAGCGAGCTCGTCGAGGGGGCGCGGCGGGAGAAACCGCGGGCGGAGCGCCGGCGTCTCGGTGCGGCCCAACGTGACGAGCTGACCCTCGCCGCACCCTCCGCTCCACGCGCCCAGAACCAACACGAGCCAAGGCACGAGCCGGCGCGCCGGGCTCCGGTGAATCACCGCTCGACCCTGGGACTGGCCGGCGAAGCGCCCACCATGCGCGCGAGCCGATCCGCGTGCGGGCTCTCCGGATGCCGACGGAGGAAGTCGCGCGCCAGAGCGGCCGCGCGCTCCGGATCTCCGGAAGCGCCAATCGCCTCGATGCGGAGCACGCTCGCTTCCTGCCGGAAGGTGCCGCGCGGAAACCGGGCCCCGTACGCGTCGAGCTCCTGCAACGCGCGCTTCGGCGCTCCGCTCCGCAGCGCCGCGCGCGCGCGGTCCAAGGCACGGATCTCCTCGCGCAGGGCGCTCTCCGCGTCAGCCTTGGCGGATGGCGCGCTCGAACGCGTCGGTGTGGCGCGCGGTGCAGGGC
>CAYYWA010000198.1:0-10643 GCA_964475255.1 uncultured Sorangium sp. | reverse complement strand
GGTGAAGGAAAGCCTGCGGGCGTGGGAGCGAACGGTGCACCGGGAGCGCCCGGCGCGGGGCCCATCCCCGCTTGGTCGGCAACGACGGTGCCCCCGAGTGGATTGACGGGAGCAGGAGGCGGTACGGGCCGAGCTCCGCCCGACGCAGGCGGACCCGGAGGCGGCGGAGCCGGCGTGGGGCGCACGGGAGGAGGTGGCGGCTGCGGTGCGCCAAGACCGGGTGGCGCAACGCCCAGCATCGTCCCCTTGAGCGCGGCGCGTCCGACACCCGGGGGTGGCGGTGGCGTGGTGCCCGCTGACGGCGGCGCACCCGGAGCTCCCGGGCGCGGCGCCGCCGGCGTGTTCATCATGAGCATCGTTCCCTTGAACTTGGGGGCGGCGGCGCTCTTCAGGTTGAACCCGCACTTCTTGCAGGTCGTCGCCGCATCGGTATTCTCGGTCCCACAGTTCGGGCAAAACAACGGGCACCTTCCTGGCTAGTAGAAGCTGGACGTCGGCTGACGTTATGGGGCTCCGAGCCTACTTCCAAGGGGCCCAGCTCTCAAGCTCGTCGTGAGGAAAAGCTGGGCACGATGTAGCACCCTTGACACCTCGCATTTGCCCTCACTACGGTTCGCTCGCCCGGAAGCCCGGACGAGCACTTCTGCGTTTCGGGGCTATACCTCGGCGCGCAACTAGAAACCCCAACCGGAACGTTTCATGGCATTCGCCCTGAGCGCCGAGCGCGAGCGCGAGCTCGAAGAGATCGTGTCCCGCTATCCGAACAGGATGGCAGCGTGCATTCCCGTTCTTCACTTCTGTCAGGAGCAGAACGGCAACTGGGTGTCCGACGAGGTCATCGAGTACGTCGCACGCAAGCTCGATCTGAGCACCGCGCACGTTAAAGGCGTCGTCACCTTCTATACGCTCTTCAACCAGAAGCCCGTCGGCAAGCACCAGGTCTGGGTCTGTCGCACGCTCTCCTGCGCGCTCCGCGGTTCGGATCGCATTCTCGAACACTGCGAGAAGCGGCTCGGCTGTCGCGCCGGTGAGACGAGCCCGGACGGCAAGGTGACCCTGCGAACGGCCGAGTGCCTGGCCTCGTGCGGCAGCGGCCCGATGATGCAGGTCGACAAGCGGTACTACGAAAACCTCACGATCGAGGAAGTGGATCGCATCCTCGATCGCCTCACGAAAGGGTGAGCGCCATGCTCCAGCGCACCACGTACCTTTCGCACTCGTACGGAAAGCCCGAGAGCTGGACGCTCGCCGCCTACGAAGCCGCTGGCGGCTATCGGGGCGCGCGCAAGGCGCTCTCGATGACGCGCGACATGGTCATCGACGAGGCCAAGAAGGCGCACATTCGCGGGCGCGGCGGCGCCGGGTTCGACTGCGGCACGAAGTGGAGCTTCATGCCGAAGGAGTCGAAGAAGCCGCACTATCTCGTGGTCAACGCCGATGAGGGCGAGCCCGGGACCTTCAAGGACCGGACGATCATGGAGATGAACCCGCACGCCCTGATCGAGGGCTGCATCATCGGCTGCTACGCCATCGGCGCGCACGCCGCGTACATCTACGTGCGCGACGAGCTGCACCTCTCCAAGGAGCGGCTCTGGCGCGCGATCCACGAGGCGCGGGCGCGCGGCTACCTCGGGCGCACTCCGTTCGGCGGCAACTACCCCGTGGAGGTCTACGTGCACACGGGCGCCGGGGCGTACATCTGCGGCGAGGAGACGGCCCTCTTGAACTCGCTCGAGGGCAAGCGCGGCGAGCCGCGGCTCAAGCCGCCGTTCCCGGCGCAGTACGGCGCCTTCGGCTGCCCGACGACGGTCAACAACGTCGAGACCATCGCGATCATGCCGAGCGTGTTCGTGACGGGCGGCGACGCGTTCAGCCGCCTGTCCGCCCTGCACGGCTTCAACGACGGGGGTGCGCGCCTCTTCGGCGTGAGCGGGCACGTGAAGCGCCCGGGCATCTACGAAGCGGCCGTCGGGCTCACGTTGCGCGAGCTGATCTACGAGCTCGGCGGGGGCATCCTCGGCGATCGCGCGCTGCTCGCGGTGATCCCGGGTGGCTCGTCGTGCCCGGTTCACCGCCCGGACGAGATCGTGAACGTGCCGAACGACCCGCGCTTCGAGCCCTACAACGGCAAGAGCATCCTCGATCTGCCGCTCGGCGTGGACACGTTCCGCGCGATTGGCAGCATGCTCGGCACCTGCTGCGCCATCGTGCTCAGCGACGTCGCGGATCCGGTGCTCGCCACCCACAACCTCATCCGTTTCTACAAGCACGAGTCGTGCGGGCAGTGCACGCCGTGCCGCGAGGGGTGCGGTTGGATCGAGCGCATCCTCGACAAGATCGTCGCGGGCACGGCGACCCTGGACGAGCTCGATCAAATCCACGAGATCGCGAGCAACATCACCGGCAACACCATCTGCGCCTTCGGCGACGGCGCGGCCCAGCCCATGCTCTCCTTCGTCAGGAAGTTCCGGAAGTCGTTCGAGGACTACGTCACGACCGGCGGCAAGTCGCAGACCGGGAGACTCTGCTGATGACCGCCGGAAACGTCTTCTTCCTCGTGTGCGGCATCCTGGCGCTGCTCGGCGCGGTGTGGACCATCGCCGCGAAGAGCGCGATCCGGAGCGCCGTCGGCCTGCTCACCACGATCGCGGGCATCGCCGGCTTGTTCCTGAAGCTGAACGCGCAGTTTCTCGCGGCGATCCAGCTCATCGTCTACGCCGGGGCCGTCGTCGTCCTGTTCGTGTTCGTGATCATGCTGCTCGGCCCCGATGCGAGCTCCGCCTCGGCGGGGCCCGCCCGGGCGCGCACCGCCCGCGTCGTCGCGGCCGCCTCGCTCGGGCTGCTCGCCCTCGGCGCGCTCGTGCTGCTCGCCGGAGCGGAGGTCACCCCCGCGCGCTTCGCCGCGGTCCCGCCCGAGCACGGCAGCGTGGAGGCCGTCGGGTCCTTGATCTTCACGCGCGCGCTCGTGCCCTTCGAGCTCGTCACGGCGCTGCTGATCGTCGCAGCGATCGGCGCGATCGCGGTCGCCCGACCGCGTCACGCGGCGAAGCAGCCGAAGCGGGACGCGAACCCGCCGCGCCGGCTGTTCCACGGTCCCATCCACCCGCGCGACGCGGGGCGGCCCCTGCCCAAGGAACCCCTCGTTCCGGAGGCTCTGCCCAAGAAGGCTCTGCCCAAGGAGGGCGTGCTGTGAATCTCCTCGGCAACGTGGTCGAGCACTACGTCCTGCTCTCGGCCGCGATCTTCGCGCTCGGCGCGCTCGGATTTCTGGTGCGCCGCAACGCCCTCGTTCAGCTCATGAGCATCGAGCTCATGTTGAACGCCGTGAACCTCGCCCTCGTGGCGTACAACCGCCAGCACGCGGGCGACATGAACGGTCAAATGTTCGCCTTCTTCGTGATCGCCGTCGCGGCGGCCGAGGCCGCCGTGGGGCTCGCGATCGTGCTCGCCTTCTATCGGCTCCGCGCCACCGTGTTCAGCGACGAAGCCGATCAACTGAGGAATTAGTTCGAGGCCTCTGATGCAAGCGCTCGGAGCACTGTTCCCCCGCGGCGATTTCTCGCTGCTCGCCCTCATCGTCGTTCTGCCGCTCCTCGGCGCGATCGTGAACGGCATCTTCGGCAAGCGGCTCGGCCGTCAAGCCGTGACGCTGATGGGGCTCGGTTCGATCTTCGCGTCGTTCGTGCTGAGCGTCGTCGCCTTCGCGATGCTCCACGAGGCCCAGACGGGCGAGAGCGCGGCGCGCTTCGTCTATCGCGGGTGGGAGTGGATGCGCCTGTCGTTGCCGCGCAACGCCGGGACCATCCCGATCGAGGTCGCGCTCTCCCTCGACGCGCTGAACGCGACGATGGCGCTGGTGGTGACGGGCGTGGGCTTCCTCATCCACCTCTACTCCTCCAAGTACATGGAGGAGGACCCCGGCTATCACCGGTTCTTCTGCTACCTGAACCTGTTCATCTTCTCGATGCTGGTGCTCATCCTGGGCGACAGCCTCCCCGTGCTGTTCGTCGGGTGGGAGGGCGTCGGCCTCTGCAGCTACCTGCTCATCGGGTTCTGGTTCGAGGAGAGCGCGAACGCGACCGCCGGCAAGAAGGCCTTCATCACGAACCGCATCGGCGATTTCGGCCTGATCGTCGCGATGGGCCTCCTCCTCTATTACACGGGGGCGCTCGACTGGTCGGGCATCGAGGCCGGCGCGCAGAACCTGCTCACGCCGGTGCAGGTCTGGCCCTTCGGTCAGTACGTTCCCCTGGCGGAGCACCTCGGCTCCGTCGGCGAGTGGCTCAACCGGCCCCGGTACGTGAGCGCCGCGACGCTGGTCGGTCTCGCGCTGTTCCTCGGGTGCGCCGGCAAGAGCGCGCAGATCCCGCTCTACGTGTGGCTCCCGGACGCCATGGCCGGGCCAACGCCGGTGAGCGCCCTCATCCACGCCGCGACCATGGTCACGGCGGGCGTCTACCTCGTTTGCCGGATGTCGGTCGTGTTCGTGCTGAGCCCGGCGGCGATGTTCACCATCGCGCTCGTCGGCGCGTGCACCGCCCTGTTCGCGGCCACCATCGCGTTCGCGCAGAACGACATCAAGAAGGTGCTCGCGTATTCGACCGTGAGCCAGCTCGGCTACATGTTCCTCGGCGTGGGCGTGGGTGCGTTCACCGCGGGCTTCTTCCACGTCCTCACGCACGCGTTCTTCAAGGCCTGCCTGTTCCTCGGGGCCGGTTCCGTGATCCACGCGATGCACGCGCGGATTCACGACACGGAGCGCTCGCAGGACATGCGCAACATGGGCGGGCTGCGCCGCTACATGCCGTACACGTTCGCGACGTTCGCAGCGGCGTGGGCAGCCATCGTCGGCTTCCCGCTGACGAGCGGCTTCTTCTCGAAGGACGAGATCCTGCTCAAGGCCTACACCGCGAGCATCACCTCGCCCGTCCCCGGCGGGCGCCTCGGGCAGGGTCCGGACGCGCTCGAGCTCTTCACGTGGCCCGAGTGGGGCGGCAGCGTGCTCTACGCGCTCGGCTTCATCGCGGCCGTGTGCACCGCGTTCTACATGACGCGGCTCTTCATCGGCATCTTCTTCGGCGACTTCCGCGGCTGGAAGATCGTGCGCGGGTTCAAGGACCCGGGGCATGACCACGACGCACACGGCCACGGCCATCACGGGCACGAAGAAGGACCGCTCGAAGGGCCGAAGCCCCACGAGTCGCCCTGGCAGATGTGGGTGCCGCTGGCGGTCCTGGGAGCCCTGTCCATCGGGGCGGGGTTCCTGAACGCCCACCTCTTCCACCTGCACCCGCTCGATGACTGGCTCGGGCCCGTGTTCGCCAAGGCGGCGCCCGCGGTCGCGCTCTCGGAGAACGCGGAGTCGATGACCATGCCGTTGCTCGGCGCTGCCGTGCTCGCCTTCGCGGGTGGCGTCGGCGTGGCCTACTGGGTGTACGTCCTCGCCAAGGGCGAGCCCGCGCGGCGCCTCACCGAGGCGGCTCCCCGCCTGCACCAGCTCGTCGCGGACAAGTGGCGGGTCGATGAGCTCTACGATGAAACCGTCGTGGGCAGCGTCGATTCGCTCGCCGAGCTCTCGGTGGCCGGCGACAAGTGGGTCGTGGACGGCATCATCGCCCGCTTCACGAGCTTCGTCGTTGCCGCCTCCGGCACCGTGCTTCGTTACCTGCACAACGGCCGCGTCCAGGCGTACGCCTTCTCGATGCTGATCGGCGTCGGGGTCGTCGGCTGGCTCTTGCTCGCGCCTCAGGCGGAGGCACGCAGCGTCGGCAGCCACGAGACCGGCGTCTACAGCGTGAGCGCGGCGCCCGGGCTCGGCTACAGCTACCGCTGGGACGAGAACGGCGATGGCGAGTGGGACTCCGAAGACTTCGGCAACAAGGCCAGGGTCGACGTCAACCTCGAGGTGGATCAGCGCCGCACGGTGCGCCTCGAGGTGAAGAACGCGTTCGGGCGCACCGCGAGCACGGAAATCCCGCTCGAGCGCCCCAAGCCGGATCACTCGCGCGCGGGCCCGGTGCCCGTCACTATCGACGTCCTGCAAGACGCCGAGGGCGTGCTCCGGGGGTTGCCACGCGCCCCGGGAGCACCGGCCCCGCAGCAGCCATCACAAGGGGCGCATCCATGAGCCCGCTCTCCGCATTCTTCGATTTCGTGCCGTACGCGCTCGCGTTCGCGGTCGGCTATCTCGTTCCGCGACGCGACTCCAAGCTCGAGCGGGTGACGCTCGGCTTCGTCGCGGCGCTCTGTCTGCTCGCCGTGCGCTCGCTCTGGCCCGACCCGACGGCGGCGTCGGACTTCGAGCCCGGCAGCGAGTGGAATCCGCTGCTCACGGCCATCGTGTTCGTGCCGATCGTGGCGGGCGCGGCCGTGCTGTTCCTGCCGCGACAGTCTCCCGCCCTGATCAAGCGCTTCACGCTCGTCGTCATGGCGGTGGACTTCTTGATCTCGCTCGCCCTGCTCGAGGTGCCCTGGGCGCGCGGGTGGCAGTTTCAGCACATCGCCGAGTGGATCCCCGCCTTCGGCATTCGCTACCACGTGGCGGTCGACGGCGTGAGCGCCTGGCTCGTCCTGCTCACCACGCTGACCACACCGATCGCGGCCTACGTGTCCTTCGGGTCGATCAATACCCGCATCAAGGACCTCTGCTTTGCCTTCCTGATCCTCCAGGGAGGCATGCTCGGCGCGTTCGTCGCCCTCGATCTGTTCCTGTTCTTCGTGTTCTGGGAGCTGATGTTGGTGCCGATGATCGTGATCATCGGCGTGTGGGGCGGTGTCGAGCGCATCAAGGCGGCCTACAAGTTCTTCCTGTTCACGATGGTGGGCAGCATGCTGATGCTGGCCGCCATCCTGTACATGGTGTGGACGCACACGAAGGTCGCGGGCTACCCGAGCTTCGACTACCTGGCGCTCAGCCGCCTGGTGCTGCCGCCCGAGGCGGCCTGGCTCTGCTTCCTCGGGTTCCTCGCCGCGTTCGCGATCAAGGTGCCGATGTTCCCCGTGCACACCTGGCTGCCGGACGCTCACGTCCAGGCGCCGACGGGTGGCTCGATCGTCCTCGCGGCCGTGCTGCTCAAGCTCGGGACCTACGGCTACCTCCGCTTCTGCATGGGCATGTTCGGCGGCCCGGCGTGGATGGCGGCCGCGACGCTCGCTGGCCTCGCCGTGTTCGCGATCATCTACGGCGCGCTCGTCGCCTGGAAGCAGGACGACGTGAAGCGCCTGGTGGCCTACTCATCCGTCGCGCACATGGGCTTCGTGATGCTGGGCCTGTTCGCCGGCACGGACGCGGGGGTGCAAGGCAGCGTCCTGCAGATGCTGAACCACGGCATCTCCACGGGCGCGCTGTTCCTCCTGGTCGGCGTCATCTACGACCGGCGCCACACGCGGATGGTGCGGGAGTTCGGCGGGCTCGCCAAGGTGATGCCCGTCTACGCGGCCGTGTTCATCGTGGTCACCATGTCGAGCATCGGCCTGCCGGGCACGAACGGGTTCGTGGGCGAGTTCATGGTGATCATGGGCACGTTCGTCTCGTCCTCGCTCGGCGGCAACGCCAAGCTGCAGGCCGTGCTCGCCACGACGGGCGTGATCCTCGCGGCCGTGTACATGCTGAGCGTCGTGCAGAAGATGTTCTTCGGCCCGCTCGACAATCCTCAGAACCGGCGCCTCAAGGACATGAACGTGCGCGAGGTGGTCGCGGTCGCCCCGCTCGTCGGGCTCATTTTCGTGATCGGCCTGTTCCCGAACCTGTTCTTGTCGCGGATGACGGACGGCGTGCGCGCCGCCATCGACCGCTACGAGAACGGCGTGCGCGCGTTCCGCGAGGCCGATCCGGGTCGCACCCGGGCGGCGCTCATGCCGCGGCGCGGGGGCCCGCTCGAGCGCGGCTATCCCGAGCCGAAGGATGCGTCCAAGGATGAACGAAGGGCAGAGCAGGCCCTGAATCAGGAGGCCGCCCAATGAACGTTCTGCTCGCAATCGCGCCCCTGCTGATCGTGGGCGGAGGAGCGCTGCTCCTCATGCTCGCCGAGGCATTCGGTAAACCGCTGGCGGCCGAGGCGGCCGCCACACCAGGCGTCGTCGTGATCGACGCGGGCTCCGGGCGCTCCGGCGAGCTCGCGCTCGGCGCGGCGGTGGCCCTGTTCGCCGCGGCGATCGCCTGCGTCGGCCTCTGGCTCGTCGGGCCGGAGAACCTGCCGAGCGCCGAGGCGGTCCGACCGTACCTGGTGATGGACCGCTTCACGCTCTTCTTCTGCTTCACGCTCGCGCTCGGCGGCGGTCTCGCCTGCCTGCTCGCTGGCGGCTACTTGCCGGAGCACGGTCTCGATCGCTCCGAGTTCTTCCCGCTCGTCCTGTTCTCGACCCTGGGCGCCATGGCGCTCGCGGCGGCGGGCGATCTCCTGAGCGTGTTCGTCGCGCTCGAGACGATGTCGCTCGGCGTCTACAGCATGGTCGGCCTGCGACGGGGCAACCTCCGGGCGAGCGAGGCAGCGCTCAAGTACTTCCTCCTCGGCGGGTTCGCGGCAGCGCTGCTCCTGTTCGGCGGGGCGCTCGTGTACGGTGCCACCGGGCACACCGATCTCGCGGGGATCGGCCGCGCCATCGCGACCATCGGCGAGGCCGGTGCCACGGTGAGCCCGGCGCTCGTGCTGGTCGGCCTCGTGCTGATGGTGGCGGGGCTCGCCTTCAAGGTGAGCGCGGTGCCGTTCCACATGTGGACGCCCGACGCATACGAGGGCGCGCCGACGCCGGCGACGAGCTACATGGCGGCGGCCGTGAAGACGGCGGGGTTCGCCGTGCTCTTGCGCGTGCTGCTCACCGCGTTCGGGGACGAGCGGCTGATGAGCTGGGGCACCGGGTGGCCGCCCGTGCTGGCGCTGCTGGCGATCGTGACGATGACGCTCGGCAACGTGGTCGCGGGGCGTCAAGAGTCCGTGAAGCGGATGCTCGCCTATTCGTCGGTCGCGCACGCGGGCTACTCGCTGGTCGGCGTCGTTTCGACGATGGGCTCGGAGAGCGCCGTCGCGAGCGTGCTCTTCTACATGCTCGCCTACACCGTCTCGGTCGCGGGCGCCTTCGGCGCGCTGATCCTGTGCGGTCGGCGCGGGGCAGAAGCCGTGAGCTACGAGGACCTCGCCGGTATCGGCCGGCGCCACCCGGCCGCCGCGCTCGCGTTCACGTTCTTCTTGTTGTCGCTCGCGGGCGTTCCGCCCACGGCCGGGTTCTTCGGCAAGCTGTACGTGTTCGGGGCCGCCATCGACGCGGAGCTCTACGCGCTCGCGGTGATCGGCCTCCTGAACAGCGTGGTCGGCGCCTACTACTACCTGCGCGTCATCGTTTACATGTACATGCGCGAGCCGGCGCCCGGCGCGCCGATCGCGACGCCGATGCGCTCGGGCTACGTCGCGGCAGCGCTCGTGGTCGCCGCGCTGTTCGTCCTCGGTATCGGCCTGTTGCCGGGGTCGTCGCTCGAGGCGGCGGCCCTCGCGGGCCTGCGCGCCGGCGGCTGATGCGCGCGCGAGGCACGACCGCGTCGCTGTTCGTTGCCCTGGGGCTCGTCGGCCTCGCGGTCGTGGGAACGGGCTGCAAGCGCGAGAAGTCGGAAGACTCCGGCGCGCCGGCGGCGTCGGCGTCCGGGGTCCCGGCGCCGGTCGCGTCGGGCGTTCCCATCCCGCTCGAGCAGATCTCGCGCGCCGTGAACCCGAAGGGAGCTCCGGCGTATTCTGGCCCGACGGCGACGGTGCGGGGCGTGGTGCGCATCACGGGAGACGAGCCTCCCGAGCAACCCGAGATCCTCGAGCAGATCCCGAGCGACTGCGCGGGTGCGCGCGCCGTCTACGGGCGCTTGTTCCGTAGAGGGCCCGCCGGCGAGCTCGCCGACGCGCTCGTCGCGGTGACGGGCTATCCGCACTACGTGCCCGAGAAAGAGGCGGTGCACGTCGTGCCCGCCAGCGGCTGCGCCTGGGAGTCCAGAACGATCGCGGTCACGTTCGGGCAGCGCATCGAAATCGAAGCGCGCGATCCCCGGCCCTACGTGCCCGAGCTCCTGGGGGGTCGCATGCCGGCCCAGCTCGTCGCGCTGCCCGGCGCGCGCAGCATGCTGTACCCGAAGCACCCCGGCCGCTACCTGCTGGTCGACAGCTTGCGCCTGTTCTCGACCGCCGAGGTGGTCGTGCTCAAGTACGCGACCCACGACGTGACCACCCCCGACGGCCGCTACGAAATCCGCGGCATTCCGGCGGGCACCGTCGCCCTCAACGCGTTCTCCCCGCAGTCGGGAGCCGAGACGGAGCGCACCCTCACGCTGAAGCCCGGGCAGACGCTCGAGCTCGATCTCGAGCTCCGCTTCGACGCCGAGGAGTACCGGCGTGCTCTTGCCGGATCCCAGAAGCCCGCGCCTCCGGGCCGCGCGGCGCCCGCGACGAGTGCCTCCGCCGCCCCGAATCCAGAGCCGCCGAGCAGCGCGCCCGCGCGCGCGAAGTCGCCCTGAGTCCCTCAAGCGGGGGCGGGCTCGACGAACAGCGGGGTTCAACCCCAGACGATGTTCCGCATCGAAACGGAGCCGAGGTCGAAGCCTTCCATCGGGAACCGGACCGCGTCGGCGTCCGTGCTCGCGGCGTGGGCGTAGAGCAGCGGGAGGAAAT
>CAYYWA010000197.1:4614-10921 GCA_964475255.1 uncultured Sorangium sp. | reverse complement strand
CGATCCGGGCGGGGTCCGCTAGCATGGATGCCTGATGGCCGAGCTGCGCCCCGTGTCGCCCGCCCTGCCAGCGCTGGGGCCCGCGCTCGAGGCCGTGCCGTCTCCAAACTCCGCCGTGGCTTCGCTCGATGGCGCGCTGCACTGCCCGAGCTGCGGTGCGCGGTACCCGGCCGGGTTCAAGGTTTGCCCGCAGGACGCGACGCCGCTCGAGAGCGCTCCGGCCGAGTCCGACGACACGCTGGTCGGGCAGAAGCTCCACAACACCTACGAGGTGCTGCGGGTCATCGGCGAGGGTGGCATGGGTCGCGTGTACGAGGCGCGCCATCTCCGCCTCTCGAACAAGCGCTTCGCGCTGAAGCTTTTGCACCCGGAGTTCTCGCGGCAGCCCGACGTGGTGACCCGCTTCCAGCGGGAGGCCGAGGCGGCGAGCGCGCTCTCTCACCCCAACGTCGTGAGCGTCTATGACGTGAACACGGCGCCCGACGGGCGGCCGTACCTCGTCGCCGAGCTCCTCGAGGGGGAGCAGCTCGGCGATCTGCTGACCCGTCGCGGAAAGCTTCCGGTCGCCGAGGCCGTGCGCATCGTTCGCCAGATCCCGCGAGCGCTCGCGGCGGCGCACGATCACGGGATCGTGCACCGCGACGTCAAGCCGGAGAACGTGTTCCTCGTCGATGGCGGCAACCTGGTGAAGGTGCTCGACTTCGGCATTTCGAAGCTCGGCCACGGCTCGGAGAAGCTCACGAAGACCGGCACCGTGATGGGAACGCCGGACTACATGGCGCCCGAGCAAGCACGCGGGGATCGCGTCGATTCTCGCGCGGACGTCTACGCGGTCGGCGCGCTCCTCTATCGCGCGCTCACCGGTCGCAAGCCGTTCATCGCCGCGGATCCGATGGCCACGCTGACCGCCGTGCTCACGCAGGAGCCGCCGCGTCCGACGGCCGTGGAGGGCGGGATCCCGCTCGGGCTCGAGCTCGTGATCCAGCGGGCGATGGCGAAGAAGCCCGAGGAGCGCTACCAGGACATGCGGGAGCTCGAGCGGGCGCTCGCGCCGTTCGCCGCCGCGGAGCGCACGCTGGTCTCGGGAGTCGCGCCGGAGGCCGACGCCCAGCCGACGTTGCTCGAAGGGCACGCCCCGCCGTCGTCGGGGCGCCTCGACTCCGCGACGGGCTTGGGCGTGCGGTTCGCGCGCCCGGGGCTCGTCGTGTTCTCCGCGCTCGGGTTCCTCTGGCTCTTCGGCAACACGATCGCCGCGATCGTCGCGGCCCTCACGCTGCTCGAGAAGCGCGAGCTCACGGAGACGGAGGCGCACCTCGTCTTGGCAGTCGGGCTCGCCGTGCTCGCGACGCCGCTCGTCCTTTGGATCCGCCACATCGCGCGCTCGGTGTGGCCGAGCACGCCGCGTGCCCTCGAAGCGCTTCGTCGCGTGAAATGGACGGTGCTCTACAGCGCCTCGGCGTACGGTATCTGCTCCCTCGGGCTCGTCTTGTTCCAGACGCTGATCGAGCACGAGAGCGCGCGCTTGGCGGACCCCACGCGCTGGCCGGGCTCCGTGGCGGCCGCCCTCGTCGTGTTCGCGCTCGCGTTTGCCCTGACGCACCCGCGCTCGAAGGCCGCCGGCCCGGAGCGTCCGCCCCCGAAGCCGTCGCGCCGCGGCGGGTGAGCCTCAGCGACCGAGCATTCGTTCCGGTTGCACCCAGCGATCGAAGTCCTCGGGCGTGACGAGCCCGAGCGCGAGCGCGGCCTCGCGCAAGGTGATCTCCTCGGCGTGCGCGTGCTTGGCGATGCGTGCGGCCGCGTCGTAGCCGATGTGCGGCGCGAGCGCGGTCACGAGCATCAGCGAGCGCTCGACGAGCTCCTCGATGCGGCGCCGATTCGGCGCGATGCCGAGCGCGCAGTGATCGCAGAAGCTCGTCGCGCCGTCCGCGAGCAGCCGCGCGCTCTCGAGGAAGGTGTGGACGATGAGCGGCTTTTGCACGTTGAGCTCGAAATTGCCGCTCGCTCCGGCGATGTTCACCGTCACGTCGTTGCCGAGCACGCGCGAGGCGGCCATGAGCAGCGCCTCACTCTGCGTCGGGTTCACCTTCCCGGGCATGATGGAGCTCCCGGGCTCGTTCTCGGGGATCGTGATCTCTCCGAGCCCCGAGCGCGGCCCGGACGCCATCCAGCGGACGTCGTTCGCGACCTTGCCGAGCGCGACCGCGAGCGTCTTCAGCGCGCCGTGCGCGAACACGAACGCGTCGTGGGCGGCGAGCGCCTCGAATTTGTTCGGCGCCGAGCGCAGCGGGTGACCCGTGAGCTCGGCGAGGCGCGCCGCGACGCGCTCGCCGAAGCTCGGCGGTGCGTTGAGCCCCGTTCCGACGGCCGTGCCGCCGATCGCGAGCTCGGCGAGGTGCGGCACCGCGCTCTCGAGGTGGCGAGCCCCGTGCTCGAGCTGCGCCACCCACCCGCCGATCTCTTGCCCGAGGGTGAGGGGTGTCGCGTCCATCAGGTGCGTGCGGCCGATCTTCACGACGTCGTCGAAGGCGCGCGCCTTCTCCGCGAGGACGCTCGCGAGCCGCGCGACGGCGGGCAGCACGCGGTCGCGGATCGCGTCGAGCGCGGCGAGCGCCATGGCGGTCGGAAACACGTCGTTCGAGGATTGGCTCCGGTTGACGTGGTCGTTCGCGTGAACGAGCCGGCCCGGCCCGCGCGGTCCGCCGAGCAGCTCGCTCGCGCGGTTCGCGAGCACCTCGTTCACGTTCATGTTCGACTGCGTGCCGCTCCCCGTCTGCCAAACGACGAGCGGAAACTCGTCATCGTGCTGCCCGGCGAGGACCTCGTCCGCCGCCCGCACGATGGCCTCGGCGATGCGCGGCTCGAGCTGGCCGAGGGCGGCGTTCGTCTCCGCCGCGGCCTTCTTCACCAACGCGAGCGCGCGCACGACCTCGATCGGCATGCGCTCGCGCGAGATGCGGAAGTGCTCGAGGCTGCGCTGGGTCTGGGCGCCCCACAGGCGCTCGCTCGCGACCTCGATGGGGCCGAAGGTGTCGTGCTCGATTCGAACCTTCTCGGTCATGGCGTGCCTCCGCTCGTCTTTGGGGGCGTGGGGCCCCGTTCCCTTCGTTCCCGTCCTCGAAGTGGAACGGGAGCTCTTCAGTAAGTGCGCTGTGCGCCGTTCTCGGGCAAAGGTCCCGAAAAACTGCGAGAACGGCGTCGAATCCGGCGCGCCCGTGGGCACCTCCCGCTTTTCGTCGGCGCCGACGAGGCGTAAGGTCCAGCGTGGGCAAACCCCGCAAGATTGACCCATTCGTGGAGTGTAGGTAGGAGCGTTACATGGAACGGCTGGAAGCGCGTGCCGGCCTGCTTGCCCTCCTGCTGATCGCCGTGCCTGCAGAAGCCGCGCCGAAGGCGGCTGCCAAGCCGGCCAAAGCCGCGGCGCAACGCTCGAGCGGGAAGCCAGCCCGGGTGGCCCCGAAGAAGGCCGCGAGCCCCGCCAAGGCGGCGCCGGCTCGTGAGACGAGCGGCCCGAACATGGCCATGCGCCGGCACATCGCCGGCGGGCTCACCGAGGACGACCTGCGCGCCGGCAAGAGCGATCCGGAGCTCGCGGCGCTGCGCGAGGCCGAGGTGGCCCTGTTCCCGAAGCCGCTCCCGGGCGTCGTGCCGGGCTGGTCGTGGGATGTCCCGCGACCCATCGAGCGTGGCGGTCCCGAGGTCGTCGCGGGGGCCCCTCCGGCCACGCGCCTCGTCCCGTCTGCCGCGCCCGAGGCCGTGCCGGACACGCCTCTGCTCAAGTCGCTCACGCTGCCGGACATTCCGGTTCGCTTCGAGGAGCGGGTGCTCCGCTATCTCAACTTCTATCGCGAGAGCCCGAGCGGGCGGTCCGTCGCGCGCGCCTGGGCGAAGAAGGTGGGGCGGTACGCGCCGATGGTGAAGGCGGAGCTCGCGCGCGCGGGCCTGCCTACCGATCTCGTGTGGATGTCGCTCATCGAGAGCAGCCACAACCCGGTGATCGTCTCGCCCGCTGGCGCGGCGGGGCTCTGGCAGTTCATGCCCGACGCCGGCAGGACCTACGGGCTCACGATCAATCGCTGGATCGACGAGCGACTGGACCCCGTCCGCTCCACGGAGGCCGCCTGTCGACTGCTGAGCGACTTGTATCGGCGCTTCGGCACCTGGGAGCTTGCCATGGCCGCGTACAACATGGGCTACGCGGGCCTCACGCGCGCCATCCGCAAGTACAACACGAACGAGTACTGGCAGCTCGTCCGCTACGAGGCGGGCATTCCGTGGGAGACGACGCTCTACGTTCCGAAGATCCTCGCCACCGCGCTCGTGATGAACAACAAGCGCGCGTTCGGCATCGACGACGTGCAGCCGGATCCGCCCGAGCGCTTCGACACGGTGTTGGTCGGGCCCGGCGTGCGCCTCGAGACGATCGCGCGCCACGCGGGCGTGCCCCGCAAGGAGATCGAGGAGCTCAACCCGCAGTTCTTGGCGGGGCGCACGCCGCCCACGGCTCCGGGCAGCCCGGCCACGAGCTACCGCGTGCGCGTTCCGTCGGGCAAAGCCGGCGCCGTGCGCGAGGGGCTCGCCCGCGGGGGAGCGGACGACGAGTCGCTGGAGCGCTACGTGGTCAAGCGCGGTGAGACCGTGGAGAGCATCGCGCTCGCCCGCGGGACCACCGAGGCGCAGCTCCGGCTCATCAACGCCGTCAGCTCCAAAGAGGTGCTCGGTGCGGGCACCGTGCTCCTCGTCCCCAGCGGGGAGCGGACGCGCGAGGACGATCCGGACGAGGACGTCGTGGTCGTCCCGCCGCGGCCCGTGCTCGACCGCGCGCGACGGCGCGTGTTTTACCGCGTGCTCGCGGGGGACTCCCTCGAGCGCATCGCGCAGGCGTTCTCCGTGTCTCGCGCGGAGCTTTTGACCTGGAACGCGCTCGACGCGCGTGCGCGGCTCCAGCCGGGAATGACGCTCCAGATCTTGGTCCCGAAGAACGCGCGGCTCGCGAACGTTCGGCACCTCCCGGAGGAGAAAGCGCGCGTGTTCGTGGCGGGCTCGGCCGAGTTCTGCGAGTACTTCGAGGGCCAGAACGGGAAAAAGCGAATGGTGCTTCGGGCGCGCGCTGGCGACTCTCTCGCCGCCGTCGGGAAGCGCTACGGGATGAGCGTCGGGTACATGGAGCGGGTGAATCGCCGCTCGCGCAACGACGCGCTCGAGCCGGGCGAGCCGGTGGTGGTGTACACCGAGCGCTCGCAGCCGCTCAAGGGAGATGCGCTCTTCCGCGAGCCTGCGGTGCGCGTCGCGCCCGAGCGCGTGGCGAGAAGCTCCTCGGGGGCGGTGGGTCCCGCCGCCGTGGCCGAGCAGCCGACGCTTTCGGGAGACTGAGCCGACACCGCTTCGGGAGACGAACCCGAAGGCGGTTTGGGTCTACAATCCCGCCTCCATGACCTCGTTCGTCGCCGTGGTGCTCGCGGCCGGTCACGGCACGCGCATGAAGAGCGCCGTGCCGAAGGTGCTCCACCCGCTCGCCGGTCGTCCGTTGCTCGAATATCCCCTGCGCGCCGCCTTCGAAGCCGGCGCGGAGCGCGCCGTGGTCGTGACGCAGGGGCAGCCCGAGATCGACGCGCGGCTCACCCGCGAGCTCGGCGCCGAGCGGATTCGCACCGTCGTGCAGGATCCGCCGCGCGGGACCGGGGATGCGGCGCGCATCGGCCTCTCGGGCGTCACGAGCGCGCGCGTGCTCATCCTGTACGGGGACACGCCGCTCGTCCGCGCGAGCGATCTGAAGGAGCTCGTCGCCGCGCTCGACGCGAGCGACGCGCCGGAGCTCGTGTGCATGACGTGCCGCGTGCCGGAGCCGTACGGCTACGGTCGCATCGTGCGGGACGCCGCGGGGCGGTTGCTCGAGATCCGCGAGCAGCGCGATCTGCGCGACGACGCCGAGCGCGCGATCTCCGAAGTGAACGCCGGCATGTACGCCGCGCGCACCGAGGCGCTCGCGCGCATCTTGGGTGAGCTCCGGCCGGAGAACGCGCAGGGCGAGTATTACCTCACGGACGCCGTGCGCCTGCTCGGGCCGGCCCGCGTCGCGAGCGTGCTCGGCCACGCCGACGCGCTGGTCGGCGTGAACGACCGCGCGCAGCTCCACGACGCCGAGGAGCGGCTGTTCGCGCGCATCCGCGAGCGGCATGGCCGCGCCGGCGTCACGGTGCGCGGCGACGCCCGCATCGACGACACCGTCGTGATCGAGCCCGACGCGCTGATCGAAGCCGGCGTTCGCCTGCGCGGCGCGACGCGCATCGGCGCCGGGGCGCGCATCGAC
>CAYYWA010000197.1:0-4604 GCA_964475255.1 uncultured Sorangium sp. | reverse complement strand
CCAACTTCGCCGCGCCGACTACCACGCGGCTCGGTCCCGGCGCCAAGGCCAACCACCTCTCGTACCTCGGCGACGGCGACGTCGGCGACGGCGCGAATGTCGGCGCCGGCACGATTTTCTGCAACTACGACGGCTTCCGCAAGCACCGGACCGTCATCGGCGAAGGCGCCTTCATCGGCAGCGACTCGCAGCTCGTCGCTCCCGTCACGATCGGCAAGGGCGCCTATGTCGGCACCGGCACCACGGTGACCCGCGACGTCCCCGACGACGCGCTCGCCATCGGGCGGGCGCGCCAAGAAAACAAGGCGGGCTACGCGCCGCGCCTCAAGGAGCGCCTCTCCAAAGCCGAGAAGTGAGCCGCGCTCGCGGGCAGGTCAGCGACTCGGCAGGACCCAGATGTTGCGAAAGCGAACGGGTGCCCCGTGATCTTGGAGCAGGATCACGGGGCGGGGACCCTCGAGGAGGGCGCCTGCCGTGGGGTCGTCGACGAGCACCTGGTTGTGGATGAGGACGCCGTTGAGGAAGGCCGTGATGCTCGCGGCCTCGCCATGGCGGCGGTAAGCCACGTCGAGCGCTTGCCACGAGAGCGGCGGGAGCGCGGCGTTGTAGTCGGGCGCGCGCCGGCCATAGATGGCGCCGCACGTGTCGGGCCCGGGGGGCAGCTCCAGCGAATCGAGGAGCTGAATCTCGTAGCGGCCGTCGAGGTACACGCCGCTGTTCGCGCGGTTCCTTTCCGGCGCCTCCGGCATGCGCGGAAGCGCGAACTCGAGGTGGAGCTGGAAGATGGCCAGCGAGAAGTCCGGGTAGAGGTCGCCCGAGCCGGGGAGAACCTCCAAAACGCCCGACGCGTACGGCCATCGTGGCGGCTCCCCGGAGCGCTGGCGAAAGCTCGTGTAGTGCTCGAGCAGCGCGAATGCTCCGGGAGGAACGGTGCCGAGATCAGTGCGTCCCCACATGAGTGCCTCGCTTTGCGCATCGCGCCGGCTCCGCACCACGGCGGAATGCCCCGCGCCGCACGGGATTGCCATGCCGAAACCGTGCCAGCATTCGTCCGCTGCGCGTCGCGCGCTGGCACTGCGCGAGAAGCCGCCTCGCTCGAACGCCGACGTCAGGCGCTGAAACGCCGAGCGACGAAGCTCGGCAGGCTCAGGAACCCGTGAGGCGGTCGCCGGAGCTCGGGTCCGGCAGGGGGGCCTGCGAGGGCGAGCCGTTCGAGCCGTTCGAGTAGCTCGGCAGCTCGTGCTGCATGCGGCGGCGCTTCACCTCGAGGTAGCCCGCGGAGAAGGGGTTCGCGGCGACGAGCACGGGGATGCGGCGCTCGACCTCGATGCCGAGCCGCTGAAGGGAGCCGACCTTCTCGGGGTTGTTGGTCAGAAGCTGCACGGACGCGATGCCGAGCTCGCGCAGGATGGCCGCCGCGACGTCGTACGTGCGGGCATCCACCGGCAGATGCAAGAGCTCGTTCGCCTCGACCGTGTCGGCGCCGAGGGCCTGGAGCGCGTAGGCGCGGACCTTGTTCGCGAGCCCGATGCCGCGGCCTTCCTGGCGCAAGTAGATGAGGACGCCAAAGCCGTGGCGCACGATCTCCGCCTGAGCGCGCTCGAGCTGGTCGCGGCAGTCGCACTTGAGGGAGCCGAACACCTCGCTCGTCAGGCACTCGGAATGAACGCGGACCGGGACGCTTCGCCGGCCCCGGATGTCCCCGAAGACCAGCGCGCAGTGCTCACGGCTCAGGGCCGGGTGCGCCGCGGGATCGTCCCAACCGTAGACGCGCAGCTGGAACATCCCGTGCGAGGTGGGGAGGGGAGAGCTGGCGAGCAACTCGAGCGATGAGGGGGAACTTTCCGCCTCCGTGGATGAACCAGGCGTTTCTTTCGGCACCATCGACCTTTGGTTGGGAAGCTCGTCGGTTCTCGAGCCGGCGCTCCTTCGCTGCGGGACAGAAGATGAGGCCGTGTAGCGGGTGGGTCAAGCACCCATGCCGCGGCTCGTCGGGGAGATCCCGGTCGGGTTGCCGCACAATTCGAGGATTCCGCGCTCGAGGATGGTGCGGCTCGGCAAGCGCGAGGCGCCTTTGAGCGCTCTATCCATGTCGGAGAGCGTCAGGATCCAGCTCTCGAGCGCAGCGCGCGGGACGGCGCGCACCTGCTGAGCCAGCTCGCGAGCCCGAAATGGCGGCGCCCCGGCCCGCTGGGCGGCCTCGGGAGGCGAGGCGCCTTGTCGCAGGGCCGCTTCGAAGCGCAAGAGCTGCCGCGTGGACCACGCGAGCAGCGCGACGAGGCGCACACTCTCGCTCGGCTCGAACACGTCGGCGAGGGCGCTCAACGCCGCGGCCACGTCGCGGCGGGCGACGGCGTTGGTGAGCTCCCAAACGCTCGCGCCGCGCAGCCGAACGACGCACTCGGCGACCATGTCCTCGGTGACCGTCTCGCCGCGCCCCGCGTAAAGGCACAGGCGCTCGACCGCATCCACGACCGCGCCGAGCTCGGGCCCCGAGAGCTCCGCCACCATGTCCGCGATGCCGACCGCGAGCTGGTTTCCGCGCTCGCTCGCGAGCCGCTCGATGAACGCGGGCAGCTCGGCCCGCCCGAGCGGCTCGGCGTTTACGAGGTAGCCCGCGCGCATCGCCGCCTGGACGAAGCGCCGCCGCTTGTCGAGCGCGCCGGCGACGAGGAGCAGCGTCGTCGTGGGCGACGGCGCCTCGGCGTACTCGAGGAGACGCTCGAACGCGTCGTCGCCCGCGCTCTTCTTCTGCGCGCTCGCCTTCGTTTTTTCGCCGCCCTCGGCGCTGCTGTGCGCGCTCTTCGGCTCCCAGCGCTCGACCTGGCGCACGATGACGAGCCGCCGCGGGGCCATCATCGGCAGCGTGCGGGCCGCGCCGAGGACCTGATCGACGCGGTGCTCGGCGGCGTCGAACACGTCCTCGTTGAGCCCCGGCACCGCGCCCTCGAGGGCGGCAGCGCGCACGGCCTTCACGACCTCGTTCGTGAAGTGCGCTTCGCTGCCCGCGACGAGATAGACGGGGCGCAGCGAGCGCGCCTTGGCTTCCGCGACGGCTTGTGCGGGCGTCACCGGGTCGGTCGTAATCCGGGCCGCGCGCCGGGGCAATCCGCGGATTGGACGGAACCGCTGTCGAGGAGTAAGAGCGCGCCGTGTCGTTCTCTGGCCCTCCGCAGTCGAATCCGGCGCGGGCCCCCTCAGTCGTCGCCATCGGCAACTTCGACGGCGTCCATCGCGGTCATCAGGCGCTGCTCGGCCGAGCCGCGGCGGAAGCGCGCTCGCTCGGGCTCCAGCCGCTCGCGCTCACGTTCCACCCGCATCCGCGCGAGGTGTTGGGGAGCGCGCCGCGACCGCCGCTCACCGTCATCGAGCGCAAGGTGGCGCTCGTGCGTCGGCTCGGGCTCGACGTGGAAGTGGAGCCCTTCACGCTCGAGCTCTCGCGGCTCTCGCCGCTCGAGTTCGCCGAGCGCGTGCTCGTCCAGCGCCTTTCGGCGCGGGTCGTGCTCGTGGGCGAGAATTTCCGTTTCGGGCGCGACCGCGCGGGCGACCTCGCCGAGCTCGAGCGGCTCGGCGCCCGATTCGGCTTCCAGGCGCGCGCCGAGCCGCTGGTGGGCGACGCGGAGGGGCTCTTCTCCTCGACGCGTGCGCGCGAGGCCATCGCGCGCGGCGATCTCGCGGGCGCCGAACGGTGCCTCGGCCGGCCTCACTCGACGGTGGGCACCGTCGTTCCGGGGGACGGCCGCGGGCGCACGATCGGCGTGCCCACGGCGAACCTCGCCGACCTCGTGGAGGTGCTGCCTCCCCACGGCGTCTACGCGTGCGTGGTGGACCGCGAAACGAAGCCCGGCGAAGGCGTCGCGCTCGCCCGCGGCGTCGCCAACATCGGCGTCCGGCCCACGACCGCCGCTGGCTTCGCGGTGGAGGTCCACTTGCTCGATTTCGAGGGCGATTTGTACGGCGCGCGCCTGCGCGTGCACTGGCTCTGGCGCCTGCGGGAAGAGCGGCGCTTCGCGAGCCTCGAGGCGCTCACCGCGCAAATTCGGGACGACATCCGCACCGCGCGCGAGCTCCTTTCGGGGCGTGCTCCCGATCCCGGGGCTTTCGGCGCGTGGGCGTGACGCGCCGCACGGATCGCGCTTGACCGCGCCCCCGGTCGGTTCCTGAATAAGGGCCCCGTGGAGACCCTTGCGCTGGAGACAATGAGTCGCGACGAGCTCGTCGACAAGGCGCGCGCGCTCGGCGTGGACCGGCCCGAGCTGATGACCCGGGTCGAGCTCCGCGACGAGATCGTACGCCGAAGCGAGCCCGACCCGACCGAGCAGCGCAGGCAACGCGGCTGGCTCGGCGTGGCGCGCGATCTCGTGGCGAGCGTCGTCGAGTCCGGGTTGAACCTCCCCGATGCCGCGGCGATCATCCGCGGCGGTCGCCCCGAGCTCGAGCTGCGCGGGCCGCCCCCGGTGGCCACGGTGACGCTCGCGCAGATCTACGCGGCGCAGGGGCATACGGCGCGTGCGCTGGCCGTCCTCGACGAGGTGCTCGACAAGGAGCCCGACCACAAGGTGGCGCGCGAGCTCCGCGAGCGCTTCGCGCAGGAGCTCGCGACG
>CAYYWA010000196.1:0-10935 GCA_964475255.1 uncultured Sorangium sp. | reverse complement strand
AGCCGGGACGGCTGACGCCGCTCGAGCTCGCGAACGGCGCGCTCGTCCTCGACGACACCTACAACAGCAACCCGGCGAGCCTCGTGAGCTCCGTCGCCGCGGCGAGCGAGCTCGCCCGCGCCCGCGGCGGGCGCTTGTTCCTGGTGCTCGGCGAGATGCGCGAGCTCGGCGAGCATTCGCCGACGTTGCACCGCGAGGCGGGCGAGGCGCTCACGGACTTCGGAGCGACGGCCGTGGTCGCGCTCGGGGGCGAGACGCGGCTGCTCCCCGACGTGGCAGCGGCGGGGAGCTGGCTCGCCGACGTGCTCGCGGCGCGTGACGTGGCGCTCGTGAAGGCGTCGCGCGGGGTCCGTGCCGAACGCGCGATCGACGTCGTGCGCGCGCGCCTCGGGAGGGGTGCTTGATCTACGAGCTCTTCTACCCGTTGAGCCTCGAGTTCGGCTGGGCGAGCGCCCTGAACGTGCTCCGCTACACGCCGTTTCGCGCGATCATGGCCACGATCACGGCCATGCTGATGAGCTTCTTGGTCGCGCCGTGGTTCATCCAGAAGCTGCGCGGCAAGCAGATCAGCCAGATCATCCGCGAAGAAGGGCCGGAGTCGCACTTCTCGAAGCGCGGCACGCCCACCATGGGCGGCGCGTTGATTCTGGTTTCGTTGCTCGTGCCCACGATCCTGTGGGCGGACGTCAAGAACGTGTTCGTGATCGCGACCGCCGCGGTCACGGCCGGCTACGGCCTGGTCGGCTTCATCGACGATCGCCTGAAGATCGAGGGCAGCAACACGCGGGGCTTGCCCGGGCGCTACAAGCTGCTCGGCCAGTTCACGATCGCGGGCGCGGCGATCGCGTACCTGTACCTGAACGATCCGGCGCTGCCCCAGGGCTGGCTCGACCTCCGCACCCGCCTCGCGGTTCCATTCCTCGCGTTCGACAAGTACCCGATCGAGCTGCCGACGGTCGTCTACATCGCGTTCGCCGTGCTCGTCGTGGTGTTCATGAGCAACGCGGTGAACCTCACCGACGGCCTCGACGGCCTCGCCATCGGCCCGGTGATGATCAGCGCGGGGACGTACCTCGTCTGGGCGTACATCGCGGGCTCGGTGCTGTTCGGGCAGCCGCTCGCCGTGTACCTCGACATTGCGGGCATCCCGGAGATGGCCGAGCTCGCCGTGTACGCGGCGGCCATGATCGGCGCGGGCATCGGCTTCCTCTGGTACAACACCTATCCCGCGCAGGTGTTCATGGGGGACGTGGGCTCGCTCGCGCTGGGCGGCGGGCTGGGGATGCTCGCCGTGCTCACGAAGACCGAGCTCTTGAGCGGCATCTTGGGCGGCATCTTCGTGCTCGAGGCCTGCAGCGTGATCGCTCAGGTCGTCTCCTTCCGCCTGTTCGGAAAGCGCGTGTTCTTGATGGCGCCCATCCATCACCACTTCGAGAAGAAGGGGTGGCCGGAGCCGCGCATCATCGTTCGCTTTTGGATCGTCTCGGTGCTGCTCGCCCTGGTGGCGCTCTCCTCCTTGAAGCTCAGATGACCGACGCGGCAAGGACCCAAGCTCTGCTCGCTGGCCGGCGCGTGATCGTCGTCGGGCTGAAGAAGAGCGGTGTCTCCGCGGCGGCGCTGTGCCGTGCCGAGGGCGCCGAGGTCCTCGGCACGGATCGGGAGCCGCGCGAGCGCCTCGATCCGGAAGCGCTCGCGCTGGGCATCGACATCGTGGCGGGCGGGCACGACGGCGTGCCCTTCGAGAGCGTCGACCTCGTCGTCGTGTCGCCCGGCGTCCCGGCCTTGCCGGAGCTCGAGCGCGCAACCCGCGCCGGCGTGCCCGTGATCGGAGAGCTCGAGCTCGCGGCCCAGCGCCTGACCGCCCCGATCGTCGCGATCGGGGGCACCAACGGAAAGAGCACGACCACGACGCTCGTCGGCGACATGCTGCGGGCGACCGGGCGCTCCGTCTTCGTCGGCGGGAACCTGGGCACTCCGGCGACCCGCGCCGTCGGCGCCGGGCACGACGTGGTCGTGCTCGAGGTGTCGAGCTTCCAGCTCGAGCGCGCGCCGAGCTTTCGCCCGCGGGTCTCCGTGTTGCTCGGCATCACCGAAGACCACCTCGACCGCTACCCGAGCTTCGACGCCTACGCCGACGCCAAGGGCAACGCCTTCGCGAACCAGGGCGCGGACGACGTCGCGATCGTGCCTCGGGGCGACGCCGTCTGCGAGCGGCAGGCACGGCGGGGACGCGGGCGGCTCGTCCGCTTCGGCGGAACGGGCGACTACGGCGTCGAGGCCGACGCCGTGATCGAGCGCGCGAGCGGCGAGCGGTTCGCGATCGACGCGGATCGGCTCTCGGGGCGCCACAACCGCGAGAACGCTGCGGCGGCGATCGCGGCGTCGCGGGCGCTCGGCGTACAGAGCGCGGCGATCCGCGCGGCGCTCCTCGCGTTTCGCCCGCTGCCGCACCGAATGGCGTTCGCAGGCAGCGTGCGTGGCGTCCGCTTCTACGACGACTCCAAGGGCACGAACGTCGGCGCCGCGGTCACGGCGCTCTCCGGCCTCACCGAGGCGAAGGCGGTGCTGATCGCGGGCGGCCGCGACAAGCACGGCGCCTACGAGCCGCTCGTCGCGGCGCTCGCCGAGCGCGGTCGCGCCGCGGTGTTGATCGGCGAGGCGGCCGAGCGCATTGCCGCCGCGGTCGGCGAGCGCGTCCCGGTGGCGCGCGCGGGGAGCATGGACGAGGCCGTTCGAACCGCGTTCGACCTGGCTCGACCGGGTGACGCCGTGCTGCTCAGCCCCGCCTGCGCGAGCTTCGACATGTTCCGGAGCTACGCCGAGCGCGGAGAGCAGTTCGTCCGCGCCGTGGCCGAGCTCGCCCGAAAGGAGGCGCCATGAATTTTCCGCTCGCGTTCGGCCGGAGCTCGTCCGAGCGGGGTCCCGTCGACGTCGTGATCGCCGCGGTGATCACGGGCCTCCTCGGGTTCGGCGTGATGATGGTCTACAGCGCGAGCGTCGTCGAAGCGACGGCGGTGTTCCGCGACCCGCAGCACTTCCTCAAGCGCCAGGCCGTGTACGCGCTGGTCGCCTTGGGCGTGATGTGGATCGCCTCGCGCATCGACTACCGGCGCATCCGGCCGTTCACGTATCCGATCCTGGCCGTCGTGACGCTGCTCATGGCGCTGAGCGTCACAGGGCTCGGTCACACGGGCGGCGGTGCGGCGCGCTGGCTCCGCTTCGGCCCCATTCACGTCCAGCCCTCCGAGACGGCCAAGCTCGCGCTCGTGCTCTGGCTCGCCTACTCGCTCGAGAAGAAGCGCGAGCGCGTGAAGAGCTTCTCGATCGGCATGCTGCCGCACCTCATCATGGCCGGCTTCTTGATGCTGCTCTGCCTCAAGCAGCCGGACTTCGGCGGCGCCTTCGTGCTGCTGTTCCTCACGTTCACCCTCCTCTTCGTCGCGGGCGCGCGCCTCGGTTACCTGCTCGGCGCCGCCATGCTCGGCGCGGCGTTCGCCGCGTGGGCCGTGCGGTTCACCTCGTACCGCTGGGAGCGCATGCTCGCGTGGCTGAACATGGCGGAGTACCGCCATGACCTCGCCTATCAGCCCTTTCAGTCGGTCATGAGCTTCGGCTCCGGCGAGCTCTTCGGGCTCGGGCTCGGCAAGGGGCTCCAGGTCCTCTACCTGCCCGAGGCGCACACCGATTTCGTGGCGGCGATCGTCGGTGAGGAGCTCGGCTTCGTGGGCGTGCTCGGCCTTTGCGTGACGTACCTCGTCCTGGTCTCGCGCGGAATCCGCACGGCTCTGTCCGCCGAGGACGACTACGGCGCCTACATCGCGTTCGGCATCTCGGTGCTCTTCGGCGTGCAGGCTCTGGTGAACCTCGCCGTCGCCATGTCGGTCCTGCCGACGAAGGGGCTCACGCTCCCGTTCGTGAGCTACGGCGGCTCGTCCCTGCTGGTTTCGGCGGCCGCTGCCGGCATTCTCCTCAATATCTCGCGTTCCCGCGTGAGCAGCCAAAACCAGCGCATCACCCTGCCGGCTGGGCGTGCGGAAATGAGCGCCCTCCTCGTCACCGAGGCCGGTTTCGCGCCGGAGCCCGTGGGCGGAGCGCGCCGGGGGAGGCGAGCATGAGCCGCCCGACGATCCTCTTCGCCGGCGGTGGCACGGGCGGGCACGTGTTCCCGCTCGTCGCGGTGGCCGACGCGATGGGCATTCTCGAGCCGGACGTGGATCGCGTCTTCGTGGGCACGGCGCGCGGCCTCGAAGCGAAGCTCGTGCCGGCGCGCGGCTACGCGCTCGAGCTGCTCGAGGTCTTGCCGCTGCGCGGCGCGGGTGTCGTCGGTGCCGCGCGGGGCGCCCTGCGCGCCGGCGGCGCCGTTCGGGAAGCCCTCGCGCTCTTGCGTCGGCTCGGCCCGCGCGCGGTGTTCTCGGTGGGCGGCTACGCCGCCGGCCCGGTCTCCCTCGCCGCTGCGCTCCTCGGGGTGCCGCTCGCGCTCATCGAGCCGAACAGCGTGATCGGGTTCGCCAATCGGCTCATCGCGCCGCTCGTCGATCGGGCGTACACGGCGTTCGAGCCGGTCGAGCACCATTTCAAGAAGGGCCGCGTGCTCCGCGCGGGGGTGCCGATTCGCACCGGCTTCTCGCCGGCTCCGTATACGGCGACCACGCGCCCGTTTCCCGTGCTCGTGCTCGGTGGGAGCCAGGGAGCGCGGTCCCTGAACGAGGTCGTCCCGCGGGCGCTCGCCGAGCTCGGCGGCGAGCTCGCGATCGTGCACCAGGCCGGCCCGCGCGACATCGACGCCGTCCGGGCCCTCTACGACGAGCTCGGGATGGGCGCCCGCGTGCGCACGACGCCGTTCATCGACGACATGCCGACCGAGCTCGCGCGGGCGGGGCTCGTCATCGGGCGTTCGGGCGCCAGCGCGGTGAGCGAAATCTGTGCGGTGGGCAGGCCGAGCATCCTGGTTCCGTATCCGTTCGCGGCGGGCGATCATCAGCGCAAGAACGCGCTGTCGCTCGAGCGCGAGGGAGCGGCCGAGACGGTGCCCGCGGATCGCGTGACGCCGACGTTCCTCGCGGGGCTCATCGGACGCCTCTTGGGCGATCCGGCGCGTTTGGAGCACATGGCCGCCGCCGCGCGCAGGCTCGGCAAGCCGGACGCGGCCACGGTGATCGCTCGGGATCTCCTCGCGCTCGCCGGGCTCGGCGGGACCGAGGAGGACGCCGCCCCGCCCGTGGAGCGGTCGGGCCGAGCAAACGTCGGAGGGAGCGTCTGATGTTCCGCGGTCGCGTTCGACACGTGCACTTCATCGGGGTCGGCGGCATCGGCATGAGCGGGCTCGCCGAGATCCTCCGCACCCTCGAGTTCGACGTCTCGGGGTCCGATGTGCGGGAAGGCGAGAACACGAAGCGCCTCGAGCGCCTCGGGGTGCGCGTGGACATCGGTCATCGCGCCGAAAACGTGTCCGGGGCGGACGTGGTCGTGTATTCGAGCGCCATCGACCCGGAAAACCCCGAGATCGTCGCCGCCAAGGCGCTCGGGACGCCCGTGATCGCGCGCGCCGAGATGCTGGCCGAGCTGATGCGCGTCAAATACGGGATCGCGATCGCGGGATCCCACGGCAAGACCACGACGACCTCGCTCGTCGCCACGGTCCTGCGCGCCGCGGGCCTCGATCCCACCGTGGTCGTCGGGGGCCGCATGGCCGCGCTCGGGAGCAACGCGCGGCTCGGGGCGGGCGACCTGCTCGTCGCGGAGGCGGACGAGAGCGACGGCTCGTTCCTGCGCCTCGCTCCGACGATCGCGGTCGTCACCAACATCGACCCCGAGCACCTCGACTTTTACCAAACGCACGAGGCGCTCAAGAGCGCGTTCCTGGAGTTCATCGAGCGTGTCCCGTTCTACGGCCTCGCCGTGCTCTGCCTCGATCATCCCCACGTGCAGGATCTGCTGCCGCGGGTCGGCCGGCGGCACGTGACGTACGGCCTGTCGCCGCAAGCGACGTACTCGGCACGCGGGCTCGCGTTCCGGGGGCTCACCGCGAGCTTCCAGGCCTTCCGCCGCAGCGAGTCATTGGGGGAGTTCACGGTTCGCATGCCGGGCCAGCACAACGTGCTGAACACGCTCGCGGCGATCGCCGTGGCCGACGAGCTCGAGGTCCCGCTCGACGTGGTGCAGGACGCGCTCGCCACGTTTCACGGCGTGGCACGCCGCTTCTCCGTGGTGGACGAGGTCCAGGGCGTCGCTTTGGTCGACGACTACGGCCACCACCCCGCCGAGATCGAAGCCACGCTCAAGGCCGCGCGCACCGCGTGCTCGGGCCGGCTGCTCGTCGCCTTCCAACCGCACCGCTACACGCGCACCGCGCACCTGTTCGAGGATTTCACGCGCGCCTTCAACGAGGCGGACGTCTTGTTCGTGACGGACATCTACCCGGCCGGTGAAGCGCCGATCCCGGGGATCACGGGGGAGCGGCTCGCGCGTGGCATCGCCGACCACGGGCACAACGCCGTGTATCACGCGACCGATCGAGCGGCGCTGGCCACCGAGCTCGGGCGGCGCGCTCGCCCGGGAGACCTCGTGATCGCCCTCGGCGCGGGCGACATCAATCGCATCTTGCCGGCCGTGGGGCGCGCGATCACCGCGGCCGCGGCGCCGAAGGAGACGTCATGAGCCAGCCCTACGCCCGCTTGCATGGTGCGGCCATCTCGGCGCCCGACGAGTCCTCGGGTCTCGTGTCCGGCCCCGGCGGTCGGGGCAGGCGGTTTCTCGCCTTCGTGCGCTTCGTGCTCGGGCTCGCGCTGGTGTTGGGCGTCGCGGTGGCGGTCGCGCTCAGCGTCCGGCACTACGTGACCACCTCGCCTCGGTTCGCGCTCGAGGACCTCGAGGTGATCGGGGGCCGGCGCCTCGACGTCGAGCGCGTTCGACACGTGGCCGGGATCGAGCCGGGCGCGAACCTCTTCGCCCTGGAGCCCGCCGAAATCGAGCGCAAGCTGCTCGACGATCCGTGGGTCGCGGCCGCGCGCGTCATCCGCAAGCTGCCGCGCGGCCTGCACGTGGAGCTCGAAGAGCGTGAGCCCGTCGCGCTCGCGTCCATCGCGGGGAAGCTCTACGTCGTCGATCGCAAGGGCGCGCCGTTCAAAGAGCTCGATCGCGAGGACCCCGTCGATCTGCCGGTGGTCACCGGCATTTCCCCCGAGGGGATCGCGCGGGATCGGCGCCGGGAGCTCGAGCGGCTCGAGCGCGGCCTCGAGGTCCTCGCAAAGTACGCGCGGCTCCCCATGGCCCGCTCTTATCCCGCCCAAGAGGTGCACGTGGACCGTGGCGGTCGGGTCCGTCTGACGGTCGGCGAAGAAGCGATCACCCTCAGCCTCGGTGGCTCCGATTTCGACAAGCGGCTCGCGATGGCCGAGCGCGTGGTGCGTGAAGCACGTGCTCTCGGGCGCGTGCCCGGGATCGTGTTCGCCGACAATCAGGCGCATCCCGAGCGCGTGGTCGTCAGGATGAAATGAGCGTCGCGATTTCGTTCTACCGGAACTTGGCCATTGCACGGCGTGCATGGCAGCGTCCAAACGACCTCGGCCGGAGTCTCCGGACCGAGTGCTCCACGAAGCAGCCATGAAGACCCCTGAAGCAGGCAGTGAGATCGTCGTCGGGCTCGACCTCGGGACCACCAAGGTCTCGGCGGTGGTCGGTGAGGTGGATGCCGACGGCATCACCATCCTCGGCGTCGGCAACGTGCCCTGCCGCGGTCTGCGAAAGGGCGTGGTCAGCAACATCGAGTGGACGGTGCGCTCGATTCGGGAGGCCATCGAGGCCGCCCAGACCATGGCGGGCGTCGAGATCAAGACCGTCTACGTCGGCGTCGCGGGCAGCCACATCCGCGCCCACTCGTCCGACGGCGTGTGCGCCATCGCGGGCCGCGAGGTGACGCGCGCGGACCTCGAGCGGGTGCTCGAGGGCGCCCGAGCGATCCCGGTCGATGCCGACCGCATGATCCTCCACGCGCTCCCCCGGGAGTACGTCGTCGACAACCAAGACGGCATCCGGGACCCGATCGGGATGAGCGGCGTCCGGCTCCAGGTCCGCGTGAACCTGGTCACCGCGGCGACCTCGTGCGTCCAGAACGTGATTCGGTGCGTCGAGCGCTGCGGCCTCAGCGTGGCCGACGTCGTGCTCGAGCCCCTGGCCAGCGCCGGGGCCGTCCTCAGCGACGACGAGAAGGAGATCGGCGTCGCGGTCATCGACATCGGCGGCGGCACGACGGACATCCTCCTCTATGCGGATGGGGGCATCGTGCACACGAGCGCCATCCCCGCCGGCGGCAACAACATCACGAACGACGTCGCGGCGGGCCTGCGCACCCCCATGGCGGAGGCCGAGCGCTTGAAGCGCAACTACGGCTGCGCCCTCGGCCGCATGATCGCCGACGACGAGGAGATCGAGGTCCCCGGTGTGGGCGGCCATGCGCCGCGGCGCGTGGCGCGACGCTTGCTCAGCGATATCATCGAGCCGCGTGTGGAGGAGATCTTCGCCGAGGCCCGGCGGCGCATCGAGGAGACGGGCCTGCTCGAGCAGGTGAGCTCCGGCTGCGTGCTCACGGGCGGCGCCGTGCTCATGGAGGGCATGGTCGAGTGCGCCGAGGAGATCCTCGGCATGCCGGTGCGCATGGGCTTCCCGGTGGGCGTGAAGGGAATCGTGCAGCTCGTGCAGGGTCCCCAGTACGCGACGGGAGTCGGTCTCGTGCGCTACGGAGCCGAGCAGCTCGGCGAGACCGGTCAGCGCTCGAGCCTCGGGTCCGTGCCGCGCACCCAAGAAGAGGCCGCGGCGGCCGGCGCCCAGAAGAGTGGATTTTTCAGCTGGTTGCGGGCGGCGTTCTGAGCCCAAAGCCAGCATCGGGTTTTGTTACAGGACGACACCAGAAAGCGCAGATGAGATTCGGGCCCCCCGAGCGCCCCGGCATACGAGGAAGAGGCAGCCTCGCCGGAAAAGCGCCCGCGGTGCCCGCGAGAGTCGAAGGCCGATCCGGGAGGAAGGACCATGGGTTTTTCAATCGAGTTCGCGGATGAGTCGCGCGTGTACGAGGCCCGCATCAAGGTGGTGGGCGTCGGCGGCTCTGGCGGCAACGCCATCAACACGATGATCCACTTCGGACTCGAAGGCGTCGAGTTCATCACCGTCAACACCGACGCTCAGGCCCTGGGGACCAACGCGGCGGCCGAGAAGATCGCGATCGGGACCAACGTGACGCGAGGCCTCGGGGCCGGCGCCGACCCCGAGAAGGGGCGCAAGGCCGCGCTCGAGGACGTGAACCGGCTGAAGGAGGTCGTGCAGGGCGCCGACATGGTGTTCGTCACGGCCGGTATGGGCGGTGGTACGGGAACCGGTGCCGCGCCCGTGATCGCGCAGCTCGCGCGCGAGGCCGGCGCGCTCACCGTGGGCGTCGTGACGAAGCCCTTCGCCTTCGAGGGACGTCAGCGCATGCGCAGCGCCGAGCACGGGCTCGCGGCGCTGACCGAGCACGTCGACACGCTCATCACGATTCCGAACGAGAAGCTGATGATGCTCGCGGACGACGACCTCACCTTCGTCGAGGCCTTCCGCAAGGCCGACGAGGTGCTCTACCAGGCCGTCAAGGGCATCAGCGATCTCATCACCATGAACGGCATCATCAACGTCGATTTCGCCGACGTGCGCACGGTGATGAGCGCCATGGGCCGCGCCCTCATGGGCAGCGGCTGCGCCAAGGGCGAGGGGCGCGCGCGCCTCGCGGCGGAGCAGGCCATCTGCTCGCCGCTGCTCGACGACGTGTCCGTGGAGGGCGCGACCGGCGTGCTCATCAACATCGTGGGCGGCCCGGACATGAAGATCAAAGAGATCCGCGAGGCGGCCTCGCTCGTCCAGGAGCAGGCGCACGAAGACGCGAACGTCATCTTCGGCGCGAGCGTGGACGAGGCGATGGGCGATGCGCTGAAGGTCACCGTGATCGCCACCGGCTTCCAGCCCGCGGCACCGGGCTACCCGCTCGAGGCGCCGCGCGAGTCGCGTCGTCCGCTCGGCACCGTCGTGCGCGACCAGCGCGAGCCGGCGCGCGTCGTGCGCCCGGATCCGCGCGAAGCGGCCCCTGCGCCGGTTCGGCGTGCGCAGCCCGCTCCGGCCGCAGTGAACGGCGGCAATCCGCGTGACGTGCAGATGTCGCTGCTCGTCCGCGACATCCCGTTCCCGTCGAGCGTCGAGCCCGACTGGGACACGCCCGCCTACAAGCGCCGCCAGAACGGCCTCTGAGGCTCGTGTCGGGGCGTTCTCTCGGGACGCTCGCTCATGACCGGGGCCCCGCTCAGCGCGTGTGCAGGCGGGGCCCTTCCTCGGACGCGGCGCGGGCGCCCGGGGCCGCCCCGCGCGGGCGCGCCCCGAGCTCCGGCCGCCACACGCCGTTCGCCTCGCGGCAACGGCGTGACGTCGGGCCCCGAAACGAGCGGGCAGGACGGACGCTTACTCGGGCTGCGCGGGAGCCTGGTTCGCCGGAGGGGGCGACGGCGGCTCGGCGACGGGACGCGGCTTGAGCACCGTCACCTGACCGTCTCGTGTGCGCTTGAAGACGACGAGGGGCGGGGGCGCCAGCGCGGCTTCCCGTTCAGCTTCGCGTGCCTTGCGTTCTGCCTCACGCTCGGCAATACGCTGCTGGCGCTGCCGTTCACGCTCTTCCTCCCGAGCCTTGCGAGCGGCCTCGCGCTGCGCTTGCCGTTCGGCACGCAGGCGCTCCCGCTCCTCGAGTCGTGCGAGGCGTCGTGCCTCGCGCTCCTTCTGGCGCTGCTCGCGCAGCGCGGCCTTCTCCGCGGCGCTCGGACCCCGTCGCCGCGCAGGGGCGCGAGTCTTCCGCTTCGCGGGGGCACGCGGCACCTGGGTCGCGCGCGGGGGGCCCCCGGCCCCCGCGCGGGAGGGGAGGCCAAA
>CAYYWA010000195.1:1181-10957 GCA_964475255.1 uncultured Sorangium sp. | reverse complement strand
AGAAGTCGTGTCGCTCGGGAGGACCGAGCCGCGCGAGCGCGCGCTCGCCGACGAGGACGACGGGGCGCTCGCGGACACGGCGCTCGAGAGCTCGCTCACGCAGGAGCTCGCGCGGTGCTCCGCGGCGAAGATCAGCCGTAGCGATCGTTGCGCCAGGGATACGCCGTCATCGAGTAGCCGCGCTCTTCCCAGAAGCCGGGGCGATCTTCGGTCATGAGCTCGAGGCGGCGTATCCACTTCGCGCCTTTCCAGGCGTAGAGCTGCGGCGTGACCATCCGCACCGGGCCGCCGTGCTCGCGCGGGAGCGGCTGCCCGTCCACCGTGTGGACGAGCAGGACGTCGGGTTTGAGCGCTTCGGCGAGCGCGACGTTCGTCGAGTAGCCGTCGTAGCCGTGGCACAAGACGTGCGTGGCTTCAGGGAGGGGCTCGGCGAGCGCAAGGACGTCCGCGACCCGCACACCGCCGAAGCGAAGGTCGAAGCGCGACCAGGCCGTGACGCAATGAAAGTCGGCGTGTTCCTCGACCTGATCCAGGGCGTACAGCTCCGAGAAGCGAAGGACGATTGGATGGCTGCACGCGCCATCGACCTGGAGGGCCCAGCGCTCCGGCGCGATCTCGGGGTGAATGCCGAGGTCGAGCACGGGCCACTTGTGCGTCTCCGTCTGCCCCACGGGCAGGCGCGGCATTCCATGGCGATTCGGGGCGCCGCTACCGAGGGGTGAGTCGTCCGCGAGGCTCGGCGTGCTCCGCATCGCCTCCTCGAAGCGCTGCTTGAGGGCGAGTCGTGCTTTCACGATCCTCTCGAGCTTGTTCCGATCCATCGCGATCTCCGTTCGGCGTGGCGAGTCGAGGACGAGCGATCATTCCGGAGCGCTCGTCGGAACGATGCGTACCAGGGCTTCCATGTGTCGCCCGGAGTTGAGCGTGAAGCGGGCGAAGCCAGGGCGCTCTCGGGTCGGTGCCCCGAAGCCGACGGCTCGGAGGTGCTTGGGCTCTGCCGTCGGGTCGGGGCTCGGGTCGCGCTCGGAGAGCGTTACTTCGATTTCCAGGCGCTCCGTTCCTGGAGTGACGCGCCGTGGATCGAGCGAGAACGTGCCGGCGCGCAGGAGCAAGAGCGCACGGTCCAGCATGCGCGTGAGGACGGAGGGGACGGAGGGTGCGGCGTCGGTGCGTACGTCGGCGATCCGACCCGCTTCGTCGATCCGCACCTCGATCGCGACGTTGCCGACGCGTCCCAAGGGAAGCGCGCTCCACGCCGCGTCCGCGTGAGTGCCGGCGGGCAACGCGCGTGCGAACGCGGCCGCGAAGTGGCGAACCCCGCGCGGGAGGCCCAGCGCGCCGAGCTCGCCTCCGTCGTGCGACGGGGCGCCTCCACCGCTCGTCGCCGCGAGATCAGCACCGCCCAGAGCGCGCGGCGGTGGCGCAGCCGATGCGTCGGCGCGCGCGGCGGGCTCCGGCACCTTCACCGGTTTTCGAGCAGAGCCCGGAGCGCGCGTGGCGGGTGCGTCGGGTCCTGCGTCTTCCGCGGCTTGCTCGCGAACGGAGGGCTCCGGCGCTGGGGCGGCGGCTTCGGGCGGGCTCGCGGGAGCATCGGCGTGGCTCGGCGGCGAATCGTTCGGCGGCGAAAGCGGTTCGGAGGCCGGCGCCGCGGCCCGCGCGGCTTCGGGCAGCGTGCCGACTTCGATGCTGCGGGTTCCCCAGACGTTGGTGACGGGCACGCTGGAGCTTTCGATCTCGACTGCACCGTGCACGGACAGCACTACCGCCGCATGCGCGAGCGCCGAGGCGATCAACGCGAATGCAGAGCGGCGATTGCCGTCCGATTCGAGTGTGGCTCCGGGCATTTGACGAGTGTGTCTCGAATAGGGGCGCGGGCAAAAATTTCCATTCGTGCTCGCGCGGCGCATTTTACGTCGCGTAACCGTCGTGTATTGGACCCACAGCCTGCTAATCTCTGGGACGTTGTACGGAGTGGCGGCGTTTTCTTCGCTCAGGACGGCGTGTACCGGGTGCTTCGCGCGCTTCGTGATGCCGTCGACCTGCGAGCGGCGGTCGCCCGCGCGCGCTTCACTTGCGGCCTTTTCCTCAGAAGAGCCCCGCGTCCGTGCGGTGCTCGTGATCGAGCTCGATTCGACTGCGACCCGAGAAAGGTCTCGACGATGACGAAATTTGCCACCTCGCGACGAGCGGCGTCCGCTTTCGCGCCCGTGCTGTTCGCGTCCGTTTCCCTCCTGCTCGCCGCTTGCTCGGGGAGGATCGAGGCAGACTTGGACGTGATGGGTGCGGCGGGCACGACGTCGAGCCAGCTCGAGCCGCCCGGTCAAGGGACGAGCACGGTCGGCTCCGGAGGCGTCGCGGGGGCGGCGAGCTCGAACGGGGGCTCTGGAGCCCTTCCCATGTCGAGCGTCGGCGGCGTTGGTGGCGGCTCGAACGGTGGCGCCGGTAACCCGTGCGCCCCCGGCCTCGCCTCATGCAACGGCGAGTGCGTGGACACGCGGACGAACGCGCTCCACTGCGGAGCGTGCGGGATTGCCTGCGCCCAGGGGACCTCGTGCGTCGCCGGGACCTGCGCGTGCCCGGCGGGGTTCATGGAGTGCGGCGGCACCTGTATCGATCCCCTCACGAACGGGGCGAACTGTGGGACCTGCGGCAACCCGTGCCGGGGCGGGCAGTCGTGCGTGCAGGGCGCTTGCGCTTGTCCCGCGGGGCAAGCGTTTTGTGGGGTCGAATGTGTCGACGTGCAGAGCGACGCCGCGCACTGCGGCTCCTGTGAGAACGCTTGTTCCACCGGGCAAACCTGCAAGGGCGGCTCGTGCGCGTGCCCCGACGGGCAGATGGCCTGCGGCGATGCGTGCGTGGACGTGCAGAGCGACGTCCAACACTGCGGCACCTGCGACAACGCATGCACGCTCGGAAAGGTGTGCTCGGCGGGCTCGTGCATCGACGGTGGCGGGGCGCTGCTCGACGACGGCTGCGCCGGCCCGGCGCAGAACCTGACGATCGAGGAGATCGCCGTTTACCAGACGGTCAAGGTTCCGGTGATGCGTGAGGGCGAGGAGGTTCCGGCGGGGGAGCGCAACGCCGACGTCGTGGCGGGGCGCGAGTCCCTCTTCCGGATCTTCGTGAAACCGGGGACCGGTTTCAGCGCGCGGCAGCTCTCGGCGCGCGTCCACATCGAGACGGACGGCGTCACCGAGACCTACTTCTCCGACAAGAAGCCGACGATCTCGGGGGCCTCGAGCGACGATGAGCCCGACTCGACCTTCCAAGTGTTCGTCCCTGGCGACGCGCTGCAATCGAGCTCGCAGTACTCCGTCGAGGTCGTGGAGTGTGGCGGCGGAAGTGGAAGCGGAAGCGTGCTGCGGCCGCGATTCCCCGAGACGGGCGGGATCGCGTTGAGGGCGGTGAACACGGGCGTCCTCAAGATCGCGTTCGTTCCCATCGAGTCGAACTCGTCCCGGCCCGACACGTCCGAGGCGGCGCTCGAGCCGTATCGGGCGATGCTGCTCGCGACGTATCCGATCACGGACGTCGAAATGACGGTGCTCGGCCCGATGAACACCGGTTACCCCATCAACTGGCCCGGGGTGCTCGACGACCTGCGCGCGAAGCGCCAGTCGGATGGGCCGCCGAACGACGTCTACTACTATGGGCTCTTGAAGCCCACGGGCACGCTGCGCGAGTTTTGCGGCGGCGGCTGCACGACGGGCATCGGCTACGTGCCGGGGCGGCTGAGCTCGGGCGCCCAGCGCGTTGCCGTGGGCATCGGCTTCTCGGATCGCGCTTCGGCCGAGACGCTCGCGCACGAGGTCGCCCACAACCATGGGCGCTTGCACGCGCCCTGTGGCAACCCCGACGGCGCCGACAACAACTTCCCGTACTCCGGCGGAGCGGTTGGCGTGTGGGGCTTCGACTTCCGTGCGAAGGCGCTGATCCCTCCGGATCGGACGGACCTGATGGGCTACTGCAACAACAAGTGGCTCAGCGACTACACGTATCAGGCTCTCGTCAAGAGCGTCCAACAGGTCTCCGGCACCGCGAGCTCCGTGCTCCAGGCCTCCGGCATCAGCGCTCCGTGGCTCGTTCTCCTCGTCGACGAGCAGGGCTCGCGCTGGGGTCATCCCATCGACGAGGCGGTGCCGCCCGCGGGCGATCCCGAGGCCGCGGAAGTGCTCGACGCCTCGGGCCAGCCCATTCAAACCGTCACCGTCTATCGCACGGCCATCTCCGACATGGAGGCCTACTCGATCGAAGTCCCGGTTCCGGAGCCCGGGTGGCACTCCATTCGCGTCGCCGGCGCGCCCGTACACCCGTTCTCCGCGCCCCGCGGGGTCGTGAGCCCGTGATGGCTCGAGAGGCGGCATCCGCGCACGACGCGTGCGCGGTGGCGCCGTATTTCCGCGTGGTGTGAGGTCGAGCGCACCCGGATGCGGCGAGCGGAGCGGCAATCCCCTCGCGCTGGCTGCACCGAGCGCGTAGGCTCGGCTTCGAGATGGCTGCCCCGGCTCCGACGATGAGCGGTCCCCCGACGGAGGGTCGTGGCTGGACCGCGCACCTCGAGCTCGAGGTGGTGCGTCGCGGCGAGCAGGTCGTTCCGGGGCGGCGCGGGCACGTCGGGCCGCTCCGGCTCCAGCGCCCGTTTTACCCCGAGGGGTTGGACTGGCCGCACCTTTATCTCTTGCATCCGCCGGGCGGCGTCGTGGGCGGGGATCGGTTGGAGATGGAGGTGTCGGTGCGGCGTGCAGCGAGCGCGCTCGTCACGACGCCGGCAGCGCAGAAGCTTTACCGATCGCTCGGACCGGTGAGTGTCCAGCGAGCCGTGCTCGAGGTCGAGGAGGGGGCAGCGCTCGAGTGGCTTCCGGCGGAGACGCTGGTTTTCGACGGGGCGCACGCTCGGCAAGACACGGCGGTTCGTCTGGCGAGCGGCGCGGCGTTCCTGGGTTGGGAAGTGGTGGGCCTCGGTCGCCCGGCGAGCCAGCTCGCGTTCTCGCGCGGAGAGTTGGCGCTCGGGATCGACATTCGGCGCGGCGGCGCGCCGCTGTTCGTGGACCGACTGCGCCTGCGCGGCGGCTCCGCGGCGCTCGACGAAGCCTGGGGCATGGCAGGCGCGACCGTGCTCGGCACCCTGTACTGCGTGCCCGCGCGCTCGGAGGGGCTCGCTCCGCTCGTCGAAGCGGTCCGCGGCGTCTCCTCCGAGCCCGACGTTCGCGCGGCGGCGACCGCGCTCGAAGACCTCGTCGTGGTGCGCGCGCTGGGCCCGATGATCGAACCCGTGCGCCGTTGGCTCGCCCGCGCTTGGTCCGAGCTGCGACCGCGCGTCCTCGGCAGGCCCGCGGTGCCCCCTCGAATCTGGAGTTGTTGAGCTCCGCGCGGGCATCCGCGCCACTCATTATTGCGAGATTGTTTCGGGCACGTCGGGGCGCGCTTTGCGCTGGACGGCGAGGGGCGGGCGCGCGTATCGAAATGCCTCGGCCATGCATCTCTCACCGCGCGAGAAGGACAAGTTGCTTCTCTTCACCGCGGCGCTCGTCGCAGAGCGGCGCAAAGCCCGGGGGCTCAAGCTCAATTACCCCGAGGCGATCGCGTACATCAGCGCCGCGATCCTCGAGGGGGCGCGCGAGGGTCGGTCCGTTGCCGAGCTGATGCGCCTCGGGGCGGAGCTGCTCGGCCCGGACGACGTGATGGAAGGCGTCGCGGAGATGATCCCGGAGGTGCAGGTGGAAGCCACGTTTCCCGACGGGACGAAGCTCGTCACCGTGCATCACCCCATCGCGCCGAAGCGCGAGCTCGTTCCCGGTGAGCTGCTCGTCGGCACGGGGAAGGAGCTCGTGCTGAACGAAGGGCGCGAGACGCGCACCGTCGAGGTCGAGAACACGGGAGATCGCCCGATTCAGGTCGGGTCGCACTACCACTTCTACGAGGTGAACCCGGCGTTGCGTTTCGACAGGGAGCAAGCGCGGGGCTTTCGGCTCGACATCCCCGCCGGGACGGCGGTGCGCTTCGAGCCCGGACAGAAGCGCACGGTGACGCTGTGTGCCTTCGCGGGGGAGCGCCGGGTGTACGGATTCCGGGCCGCCGTGATGGGCGCGCTCGACGGAGGGCAAAAATGAGCGTCGTCGTCAATCGGCGCACGTACGCCGAAATGTACGGGCCGACCACGGGCGACCGGCTGCGCCTCGGGGACACCGCGCTCGTGATCGAGGTCGAGCGGGATCATACGGTGCTCGGGGAAGAGGTGAAGTTCGGCGGCGGCAAGGTGATCCGCGACGGCATGGGCCAGAGCCAGCGCACCTCGGCCGAGACCGCGGACACGGTGATCACGAACGCGGTGATTCTCGATCACTGGGGGATCGTCAAGGCGGATATCGGCATCAAGAACGGCCGCATCCTCGCCATCGGCAAGGCCGGGAATCCCGACGTGCAACCCGGGGTCGAGATCGTGATCGGGCCGGGCACGGAGATCATCGCCGGGGAGGGCTGCATCGCGACGGCGGGCGGCATCGACGCGCACATCCACTTCATCTGCCCGCAGCAATGTGAAGAGGCGCTGATGTCGGGCGTCACGACGATGCTCGGCGGCGGCACCGGGCCCGCGGCGGGCACGAACGCGACGACGTGCACGCCGGGTCCGTGGAACATCGGCCGGATGCTCCAGTCCCTCGAGGCCTTTCCGCTCAATTTCGGCCTGCTCGGAAAGGGCAACGCGAGCCTGCCCGAGTCGCTGGAGGAGCAGATCACGGCCGGCGCCATGGGGCTCAAGCTGCACGAGGACTGGGGCACGACCCCGGCCGCGATCGACAACTGTCTCTCGGTCGCCGAGCGCTTCGACGTCCAGGTTGCGATCCACACGGACACGCTCAACGAGTCGGGCTTCGTCGAAGACACCCTCGCCGCGTTCAAGGGACGCGCGATTCACACCTTCCACACCGAGGGCGCTGGCGGCGGGCACGCGCCGGACATCATCAAGGCGTGCGGCGCTCCGAACGTGCTGCCGTCTTCGACGAACCCTACGCGTCCCTACACCGTGAACACCGTGGACGAGCACCTCGACATGCTCATGGTGTGTCACCACCTCGATCCGAGCATCCCCGAGGACGTGGCGTTCGCCGAGAGCCGCATCCGACGCGAGACCATCGCGGCCGAGGACATCCTGCACGATCTGGGCGCGTTCAGCATGATGTCCAGCGACTCGCAGGCCATGGGGCGCGTGGGGGAGGTCGTGACGCGCACCTGGCAGACGGCGCACAAGATGAAGGTGCAGCGCGGCGCGCTCCCCGAGGACTCGGCTCATCACGACAACTTCCGCGCTCGGCGCTACGTCGCGAAGTACACCATCAATCCCGCGATCACCCACGGCCTCGCGCGCGAGGTCGGCTCGCTCGAGGTCGGCAAGCTCGCCGACATCGTGCTGTGGAAGCCCGCGTTCTTCGGCGTGAAGCCGTCGCTCGTGATCAAAGGCGGCTTCATCGTGGCCGCGCCCATGGGCGACGCGAACGCGTCCATCCCCACGCCGGAGCCCGTTCACTATCGCCCGATGTTCGCGGCGTTCGGCCGCGCGCGCGCGAGCAGTGCGGTGACGTTCGTTTCCCAAGCAGCCCTCGAGCACGACCTTTCGCGCCAGCTAGGGCTCGAGCGGCGCCTGGTGGGCGTGTCCGGGACGCGGCGCATCGGCAAGAAGGATCTGCCCTTGAACGACGCCCTGCCCGTGATCGAGGTCGATCCGGAGACCTACGTCGTGCGCGCCGACGGCGCGCTGCTCACGTGCGAACCGGCCAGTGTGCTCCCGCTCGCGCAGCGCTACTTCTTGTTCTGAGAGCCGCCGTCGATGCTTCGCTTCACCCAGCTCGTATCCCCGGACGATCCGAGCGAGCCCTCCCTGTCGATTCCGGTCGACCACGATCAGCGGCGCCGAGCCCGGCTCCGCGTGACGCTCTCGAACGGCGCGGAGGCCGGGCTGTTCTTGCCGCGGGGCCATGCGCTCCACGACGGCGATCGGCTCTGGTCCGAGGATCGCAGCGTGTGCGCGCGCGTCGTGGCCGCGCCCGAGCCGCTCTCGCTCGCGACGACGGGCGACACCCTGCTGCTCACGCGCGCCGCGTACCACCTCGGCAACCGCCACGTGCGGCTCCGGATCGAGCCGGGTCGGTTGCTCTATCCGCACGACCACGTGCTCGACGCGCTCTGTCGCGATCTCGGGCTCGAGGTGACCGAAGCGCTCCTCCCGTTCGAGCCCGAGGCCGGCGGCTACGCCGCGCACGGGCACGCTCACGCTCACGACCACGGTCACGCTCACGACCACGGTCACGCTCACGACCACGGTCACGCTCACGACCACGGTCAGGGGACGAGGCACGAGCGATGAACGCGCGCGTCGCGGGTCCCGGGCTCTCCGTCGATGACGCGGCCGCTCTGCTCGGCGCGATGCGCCTCTCGAGCGCGGCCCTGCCCATCGGCGCGTTCGCCTATTCGCAGGGGCTCGAGCAAGCCGTCGCGCGCGGCGCGGTGACCGACGCGCCCGGCGCCGAGCGCTGGATCGTCGGGCTCTTGGAGAGCTCGATCCTCATGCTCGACGTCCCGGTGCTGCGGCGCGTGTTCGAATGCTGGGGGTGCGGCGACGCCGCCGGTGCCGGCGCCTGGAACGACTTTTTGTACGCCGCGCGCGGGACCCGGGAGCTCCGCGAAGAGGATCGCCAGCTCGGGACGTCTCTATACCGCCTGCTCGAGAGCTTGGGGGAGCCGCGCGCCGGAGCGCTCCGCGGCCACCCGCGCGCCACGCTTCCGGCGGCTTTCGCCCTGGGGGCTCGCTTCTTCGGGCTCTCGGCGCCCAGCGCGGCGCTCGCCTTCGGCTATTCGTGGTGCGAGGCTCAGGTCGGTGCTGCGACGCGGCTCGTGCCGCTCGGGCAGACCGCCGCCCAGCGCGTTTTGTCGAGCGTGCAGACGGCGCTCGCCCGCGGGCTCCCCGAAGCGCTCGCTTTGCCGGACGACGCGATCACCGCCACGGCTCCCGGCCAAGCGTTGCTCTCGGCGGAGCACGAGACGCAATATTCACGGCTCTTCCGATCGTGAGGCACTCATGAACGAACACCCGCTGCGCGTCGGCGTCGCTGGCCCCGTAGGCTCCGGAAAAACGGCGTTGGTCGACGCCCTCTGCAAACACCTCCGGGACCGCTACCAAATGGCGGTCGTCACCAACGACATCTACACCCGCGAAGACGCGGAGTTCTTGATGCGGAGCGGCGCGCTTTCGCACGATCGCATCCTGGGCGTCGAGACCGGCGGCTGTCCCCACACCGCGATCCGGGAAGATGCGTCGATCAACTTGGACGCGATCGACCGCATGACGAAGCGGCATCCCGGGCTCGACCTCTTGCTCGTCGAGAGCGGCGGCGACAACCTCGCCGCGACGTTCAGCCCCGAGCTCGTCGATCTCACGCTCTACGTGATCGACGTCGCTGCCGGCGACAAGATCCCGAGGAAGGGCGGCCCCGGCATCACGAAGAGCGATCTGCTCGTCATCAACAAGATCGACCTCGCCCCCATGGTCGGCGCCTCGCTCGAGGTCATGGATCGCGACGCCCGCACGATGCGCGGCGACAAGCCGTTCGTGTTCACGAACCTGAAGACCGGCGAAGGCCTCGAGGCCGTGGCTCGCTTCGTCACCCGCGAAGGCATGCTGCCGGCTCGGTGAGCCGAGGGTCGACGCGTGCCGGTCGGCGGGGTGCCCCCCGCCGCCCGCCGCACCCCGGGGACGGGTGGTTGGTGAATCACTAATGGGT
>CAYYWA010000195.1:0-1171 GCA_964475255.1 uncultured Sorangium sp. | reverse complement strand
CCCCCCCCCGCCGGGGGGGGGGCGGGGGGGGGCGGGGGGGGGGGGGGGGGGGGGGGGGGGGGCGCCCCCCCCCCCCCCCCACGACCGCGGGCTACTGTTGGATCTGAAATCCGATCTGGATGAGGTTCTGGTCGGTCGCGCCCTCCAGATCGCTCACCTCGGAGTGCGTGTACGCGAGGGCGAGCTTGGCGAAGTAGTCCTTCATCACGTAGCTGAGGACGACGTCGAACTGGGAGATCGTCTGATCCGTGTCGTCGTTCATCGCCTGCTGATAGCGGACCAGCGGCTGGAGCTTGCCGATGCCCACGTTCTCGGGAGTGAGGTAGCTCGCGAGCACGAAGAAGTGGTGATCCATCGGCATCGTATCGCCGTCGAAGTAGTAATATGCTCCTTCGAAGCTCAATGTGCCCGCGCCGGCAAGGTTGAACTCGGCCAGGATGTCCGCGTTGATCTCCACCAGATCGTCCTGGATGGCGGGGACGATGTTGCCCATCGCGTCTTCGCCGAACAGCGTGTGATCCTTCTGGTACTGCACGGCCGCCCCGATCGCGACGATGTCCTGGGAGCCGTAGTACGTGCTGCTGCCGTAGAAGCCGGGCTCGGAGCCGATGAAGGCGTAGCCGAGACGCGCGGAGTAGAGCGGGGACTGCGAGAACAGCTCAGGATCGCCCGGGTTGCCGTCGAGGTCCATCACTCCGAGGTAGTATTTGAACTTGCCCTCGCCGATGTCGCCCCAAACCACGCCGCCGACGTCACGGCCGAGCTCCTCCGTTCCGCGCGGGCCGATGTACGGGCCGCCGAAGTAGACGCCGGGGTACGTCCACGGGCTGATGAACCAGGGCCCGCTGAAGTTCGAGCGATCCGACGGCGTGAGCAGTCGTCCCGCCCAGATGTGGAACTCGTCGGCGAAGTCGAGCTGCCCGTAGAGGTCCAGCGTCCGCACCTCGAGTCCGGTGACGGTGTTGCCGCTCGCCTGGAAGTTCGCGGCCCAGCCCACGACGTCGGTGACCCTGCCGCTGAACCGCGGCTCGACGTAGAGCTCGTCGAACCACTGGTCGCCGAAGATCTTCTTCGGATTCTCCGGATCTTGGAGACGCAAGGCCGCGCGGAATCCCACCCCCGTCGTCAGCGTGAACGTCTTCTCCTCTTCGGGGGCTTCGGCCTCTGGCGG
>CAYYWA010000194.1:0-11031 GCA_964475255.1 uncultured Sorangium sp. | reverse complement strand
ATCCACACGTTCGACGATCCGAGGAAGACCTCGAACATCGGGAAGAAGCCCCCGCAGAAGATACCGAGCCCGAGGTCTCCGCAGCGCGCAGCCGGCTGACCGTTGATGAGCACCGTGGACGCCCCGGAGAGAATGGGAATCGGGATCACGGGGCCCATGCTGGGAAAGGGAATGGGAACCGGGCTCGGCGGGACGACGTTGGGGGGATGGTTGTGAGCGTGCGGCAATCCAACGTCCAAGTCCCAGACGCGGAGCGCCGGAAACGCGGGAAACGGGATCTTGCCGAACGGCGCGGAGAACGCCATTTCGGCCGCGATCAGGGTTTGAATCCCGCTCGCCACCGCGGCCAACGCCCGAGCCGCCGCTGACGGTTCCGCCGCTGGCGGCGGCCCCGCCTCCACCCTCCCTCCCTTGCCTCCGCCATGGGGCGCCGCGTTCGGCGCGGCGCGCGCCACCACCGCCGCCGTCGTCGGGGCCAGGCCGGACCGCGCGGCGTTCAAGCCCGAGAGGCCCTGCGTGTACCGTTCGACGGCGCGGGAGTATCGGACATCGGAGAGACGCTTGAGGACCGGCATCTGTCGTCGACTTTCCGGCTATGGCTCGGTCGCCACGGGCGAGCAAGCGCCGGCCGCGCGCGCCTCGGCGGCGCTCCGCGCTGCGGCCTCGCGGCGCCCGAGCTGCTCCTGAACGCGCGCGAGCCGCTGAAGGACCTCTGCCTTGCCGTGAGTCGCGCCTTCGCCCCCGCGCTCGTAGATCTCGAGCGCGTGACCGAGGAGCGACTCCGCTCGCTCGAGCTCGCCCTTTCGCGCATACGCCTCGCCGAGCCACGTGACGGCGTACGCTTGCCCCACGACGTTGCCGCTGTTGGAAAAGTACGTGCGGGCCACCGTGTACGCTTCGATGGCCGCGTCGTGGTCGCCGCTCACGAGGCGGCAGTTGCCGATGCCGACCAGCGCCTGTGCAGCGAGCGGCACGTTTCCGTGATCGAGAGCGAGCTCGAGGCAGCTCGTGTACGCGGAGGCCGCCTCGGCGATCGCCAGGCACTGATAGAGGTTGCCCCCGAGAGCATAGTGCGCGACGGCCACCTCTTCGGGCGACTCCGTTCGTTGCGCGAGCGCCAGCGCCTCGAGACCGAGCTCGAGGCCCCGAGTCGGGTCGCCCGTCGTGATCTCGAAGCTCGACAGCGCCGACGTGAGCCGGAGCCGCTCGATCAACGGAAGCTCGGGCTCGCGCAAGCGCTCCTCGATTCCCCCTCGAATCACGGGCCCATCGACGGTGATCTCGTGGATTCGGATCGGGGGAACACGAGGATGCCGCTCCGCGACGAGGCCCGGGCCGGCCACCACGAGCTTGATCCGAGGCGTCACTGCCGCGCGCTTCAAGAGGTCGACGGAGCTCAGCAATGCTTCGAGCTCGTCGCCTCGCAAATCGGGGGCCGAGAGGTCGGGTGTCAGCACGACCAGGAGCTTCCCGTTCTCGCCCTGCCACGGCTCGACGAGCTCCTCCAGCATGCGCAGGAAGTGGACCTCCGCGCCGTCGCGCCCGAGAGGGTGCTCGACGCGCGCGCGAATCTCGGACAATCGGGCTCCGCCGCCGGCCCTCGCCGCCATCCGTTCACACCACGGCACGATCTGCTCGAGGCAGCGACCATAGAAATGCACGGAGCTCCAGAACCGGACGTCGTGCACGTGCACGGCGGGCAGGCGCCCCGCGGCCGCCGCGACGACCGCGTCGCCGAAGCGCGCTCGTGCGGCCGGATGGACATCGCAGGCGAGAACGCGAGCGAGCGGGTTCTTCGTGAGGCGCTCGACGAGCGGGGCGACGTGACCGAGCTCGGCCGCGGCGGGCACGGCGAGCCGTGGCCGCGGCAGCGGAACCGGCCCGAGCACGGGACGGTCTCGGTCGGCGAGCAAGACGAGCTTGAACCGGCCGCTCTCGAGCGCGGTCGCGATCCGCGTCAGCGTCGTGGCGAGCGGGAGTGCGTCCCCCTCGAAGCGCACGGCGAGCACGAGGACCACGCCGTCGAACACGGGCTGCGCTTCCCTCGCGATGCTCTCGCCGAGCACGGCGACGCGCGTCTCGGGCTCGTCCGTGAGGGTCGGATCGACGGGCGAGACCGGTGCACCGAAGGCACAGCCGTCTTCGTCGAAGACGGCCTTCGCCTGCTGCGCGAGCTCGAGCAGCGCCGCTTCCATCGCCGCGCACGTGCTCACGGGATCCGCGAGCTCGAGGTCGACGGCGCCGAACAACATTTCCCCGCGCTCGGCGATGCTGAGCAGCAGCTTCGTCACGAGCACGCGCTGCTCGGGCATCGCGCGGAGCTCGAGCAACACGGCGTCCGGATCCGAAAGGAAACCGTCCAATTGCGCGAGCTGCTCGTTGACGAAACGCGAGAGCGGCAAGACCCAACCCAGCCGCGCCCAACGGTAGCACCGCCAATCGTGCGCGAGGAGGGCACGAAGCACCCTGGAGAGTGGCCCCGACACTCACCGGCCACCCGGACGGCGCACGCCGGCCCTCGCGCGGAGTCGGCTTCAGGAGCGGGAACGCGCGAGGCCGGGGAGCCCGTCGATGCTGGCCGCGTTCTTCTCGTTCATGTACGCCGCAAGGCCCGCTTCACCCTTTCGATCGGCCCATCGAAGGAGCTCTTCGCGCTCGCCACGATAGTCGTAGAGCGGCACGCCGAACCCGCACGCGCTGCCGACCCGCTCGACGTCGATCGCGATGAGCGCGCGCACCACGAGCTTGGGCGAGAAGTGGGCGAGCAGCTCGTCGAAGCCGTCGTCGCCCGGCTCGAGCACGCGGCCGCGCCCCCAGACGCGCACGACGTTCGGAGCTCCCGTGAAAGAGCAGAACATGAGCACGATGCGCCCGTTGTCCCGCAAGTGAGCAATCGTTTCCACTCCGCTGCCCGGGTAGTCCACGTAGGCAGCGCTCTTCGGTCCGAGCACTCGAAACCCGTCGAGGCCCTTCGGCGAGAGATTGACGTGGCCCGCCACGTCCGTGGGCGCGGTCGCCACGAAAAAGAGGTGCTGCCGCTCGATGAACGACCGGACGTCCTCGAGCGACCCGTAGAGTTTGCCCATACCGCGCCGTAGCATCGTGTCGGCGGCGCCGCAGCACGCCGCGCTCTCCCCCCGTTACACCCGACGTCGACCGGGCTTTCGACCCGCGGATTGACAAGCCGAGTGCCGGGTACCATGAACGTCCCCCTTCTCGGCGAGGTGCGGGATGGCTTCGACGCGGCACGAAATCGGTGTGATTTCCCGACTCTCGGGCCCCGTCGTCCTGACGCAGCTCGGGATGATGGCGACCGGGGTGGTGGACACCATCATGGTGAGCCGCCTCGGGGTCGCGGAGCTCGCGGCCAGCGCGCTCGCGAACATGTGGCAGTGGACCTGGATCTCCGCCGCGCTGGGCCTGGTCATGGGCATCGATCCGCTCATCAGTCAGGCCCACGGTCGCGGCGACGGACCGGGCACCGCCCTCGCGCTCCAGCGCGGCCTGTTGCTTGCGGTCCTCTCGAGCATCCCCGTCTGTGTGCTCCTGGCCTTCACGCGTCCCGGGCTCGTGCTGCTCGGGCAAGAGCCCGCGATCGCCGAGCTTGCCGCCCGCTACAACCTCTACAAGCAGCCGACGGTCCCCTGCTTTCTGATCTACGCGGCCCTGCGCCAGTACCTCCAGGGGCGCACGCTGATGGCCCCCGCCACCTGGGTGATGTGGCTCGGCAACGTCGTCAACGCGGTGCTCAACTGGGGTCTCATCTTCGGCAACTTGGGCATGCCCGCGCTCGGCCTCGTAGGCGCGGCCATCGCCAGCTCGATCAGCACGCTCTTGCTCGTGATTGGGCTCGTGTCCTGGATTCGCATTTTCCGCTTGAGCGCGGGCGCGTGGCGGCCCTGGGATCGAGAATCGTTCTCGGCGCGCGGGCTCTTGCACGTCGCGCGCCTCGGCGTGCCGGTCGGCGCGCAGATCGCGCTCGAGGCGTGGGCGTTCTCCATCTCGACGCTGATGGCCGGCTGGTTCGGGCGACAGTGGGTCGGCAGCCACCAGATCGTGCTCAACCTGGCGGCGCTCGCGTTCATGGTGCCTCTCGGCATCTCGCAAGGGGCGGCGACCCGCGTCGGGAACCTGATCGGCGCGGGTGACACCCTCGGAATGCGCGCGGCGACGAAAGCGTCGCTGCTCCTCGGCGGCGGCGTCATGGTGGTGTCGGCGACCGCGTTCACGGCGCTGCGCTTCGAGCTGCCCCGCTTGTACACGGACGATCCGGAAGTCGTGTCGCTGGCGGCGAGCATCCTCCCCATCGCCGCGGCCTTCCAGCTTTCGGATGGGACGCAGGTCGTCGCCGGCGGGCTCTTGCGCGGCATGGGGCGACCCGACGCCGCGGCGTACGTGAATCTGTTCGGGTACTACGTCGTCGCGCTCCCGCTCGCGTACCTCTTCGGGTTCGTGCTCGGCCACGGCTTGGTCGGCATCTGGGCGTGCCTCGCCGCGGGGCTCACGGTGGTCGCACTGGCGCTGCTCGTGTGGGTGCGGCGGACCGCGTTGCGACCGCTGGCGGAGCTCAGGGTCTACACCGACCTCGGCCTCGAACGGGCGACCGTCGCGGGCAGCTGACCGCCTTCGCCCACAGCGCCGCACTCGGGATCGCTGGCGAAGGCTTCATTGTTTCGTCCGCTCCGCCGTTCCCCTGCGCTGCGCGAGCTTCCGCTCCGAATTTCGCGCGGGAACGGAGCCTTTCGATGACCCAAAGCTCACCGAGCTCGGCCCCCAACGCCGTTTCGACGATCGACCGCGACGCGCGAGCCATCGAGGAAGAACGACGCAACGTCGTCTCGAGCCTGCGCATCAAGGTCGCGTTCATGGTCTTCACCGCGGCCGTCCTCCTCGCCTTGAGCGGGCTCATCTTCTCACTGGTCTCGAGGATTTTCGAGGAGCTCACCCCCTCCATCGCCGCCGATCTCGAGTGGAAAGCGCGACGCGGCGCCACCGAGCTCGCGCACACGACCGAGCTCGGCATCCTGCTCGCGGACGAGGCCAAGATCCGCGCCCAGCTCCGGACCTATGCTCAAGACTCCGACATCTCCGCCATCGTCGTCACCGACGCCGATGGACAGGTCCTCACCGTGCATGGGAAGCCACCGGTCCCGCACGAGCGTCTCTTCAAGGCCGAGCCGGGCGCTCTGCAGCGCTACCCAGGCGCCTATGCCTCGTGGGCCGAGTCCTCGATCGAAGGGGCCACGATTGGGCGCGTCGCGGTGGTCGCCTCGACGGAGCGGCTCGAAGCGGGCACTCGGCTCGAGCGAGACATCCTCGTCAGCGCGAGCTTCGGAGCGGTGGCCGCTCTGCTCGCGGCGCTCGGCTTCGTCAGCTTCTACATCGGCCCGTTGTTCCGACTCACCGAGAGCGCGTTCCGGCGCCTCGAAAAGACCACGGCCGCCGCCCTCGAAGCCGCGCGCCTGAAGAGCGAGTTCCTCGCCAACATGAGCCACGAGATCCGCACTCCGATGAACGGCGTGCTCGGCATGATCGAGCTGCTCCACGGGACGCAGCTCGACACCAAGCAGCGCCGCTACATCGAGACGCTGCGCTCGTCGGCCAACGGCCTGATGACGGTGCTCAACGACGTCCTCGACTTCTCCAAGATCGAGGCCGGGAAGCTCGAGCTTCGCCCCGAGGCGTGCAGCGTGCGTCAGCTCCTGGAAGAGGTCGTCGATCTCTTCGCGGCGCGCGCCCATCTCAAGCACATCGAGCTCGCGTGCCACGCCGAGCCCGGCTTGCCCCAATACATCGAAGCCGACCGCGACCGGCTCCGCCAGGTGCTCTCGAACCTGCTCGGCAACGCGGTCAAGTTCACCGAGCAAGGCCAGGTCGTGCTCCGCGCGCGCCGCGAAGCGATCGAAGGCGCCGAGCCGACCGTGCGCTTCGAGGTCTCCGATACTGGCATCGGGATCTCCGAGGAGGCGCAGTCGCGCCTGTTCGACGCGTTCTCGCAGGTCGACGGCTCGCTCACGCGCAAATACGGCGGCACGGGGCTGGGGCTCGCCATCTGCAAGCAGCTCGTGCGGCTCATGGGCGGACAGATCGGGGTGGTCAGCATGCCCGGCAAGGGCAGTACGTTCTGGTTCACGGTGCCGCTCGCGGAGGCGACGGTCCTCGATCCCAGCCAGCCGCGCCTCCCTCAGCACAAGGTGCGCACGCTGATCGTCGACGACAACGAGACCAACCGCTTCATTCTCGAAGAGCTGCTCACGAGCTGGGGCATTCCGAGCGGGAGCGCCGACGGCGCGGTCTCCGCGTTGAATCAGCTCGAGCTCGCGGCCCGCGCGGGCGACCCCTTCGGCCTCGTGCTCACCGACATGAACATGCCCGAGGTCGACGGCTTGAACCTCGCTCGCAAGCTCAGCTCGAGCGACGCCTTCGGCCGACCGCTCGTCATCTTGCTGACCTCGGAGGACGAGCAGCGGCTGCCGAGCGAAGCCAAGTCCCTCGCGCACGCGTTCCTGCAGAAGCCCGTGCGCGCCGGAGACCTGGCCGCGACGATGACGCGGCTCATCAATAGCCGCCCGCCCCACCAGAGCAGCAACAAAAAGCTCACGAGCCGGCCACGGCAGCGGCGCACGGAGACGCGGCACCTCCTGGTCGTCGAGGACAACCCGATCAATCAAGAGGTCATGCTCGAGCTCCTGCGCGAGCTCGGCTACACGGCGGACGTCGCCGAGGATGGCCAGCGCGCGCTCGAGGCCCTCGAGGACAAGGAGTACCCGCTGATCCTCATGGACTGCCAGATGCCGGTGATGACCGGTTATCAAGCGGCCCGGGAGATTCGCAGGCGCGAAGCCGGAAAGCGGCGGGTCCCGATCATCGCCGTGACCGCGCACGCGCTGAGCGGTGAGCGCGAAAAGGTCCTCGCGGCCGGGATGGACGACTACCTCGCCAAACCCATCAGCCAGGCAGCGCTCGACGAGATACTCGAGCGTTGGTGGCCGGTGGCGGACGAGGAAGAACCGGAGCGGGCGAGCGTGGCGGGGTCGCTCGTTCCGCCTCCCGCGCCGGTCGCGGAAGTGCCGTCGGCGCTGGACCCGAGGGTGCGGCGCAGCGAAAACGTGATTCGTATCTTCCTCAAGCACACACCGGGACAGATCGAATCGATCGAAAGGGCGATTGCCGCGAACGATCCCACGGCCCTCAAGCAGGCCGCGCACAAACTGAAGGGCGGATGCCTCGCGATGGGCGTGCCGCGCATGGCGAGCCTCTGCGCGCAGCTCGAGGCGAACCCGACGAATCGCGCAGAGCTCTTTGCAGAGCTGGTCTCGGAGTTCGAGCGCGTGAGCCAGCGACTCACCGCGGAGAGCAAAGGCTCGGCTGCCTCCGCGCGATGAGCCTGCCGGCCGGGCAACTCGAGAACGCCTGTCGCCGAGCAGCATTCGGAAGAATCGTCTCTTGTGACACTAAAGTGAACTTTGGGTTAGCCGTATGCGAGCGACGACCCTCCTTGCACCAGAAAGGAGCTCAGGTGCTTTCATTGGGAGCAGAGGACATCGATAAGCGCGCAGGAGCGCGCCGCTTGAGGGGTACTGCGGCACTCCTGCTACTACTCGGATCGATCGCGGGAGCGTGCACGCTCGACCCCGACGATCGATGCGGGCCAAACCAAGTCGTCTACGGCGACAATCAGCGCTGCGTGTGCGCTCCGGGCACTGCCTGGACCGACCGGGGCTGCGTCGCCTGTGGCGCGAACGAAGTCTCCGGCCCGAGCGGCTGCCAGTGCGCTCCGGGCTACAGCCGGCCGGCCCCCGGCGCAGCCTGCGAGGCCGCGCCCATGGGGCTCGGCGCCGACTGCTCGGTGGACGAGCCGTGTCAGGATTCGAGCTATCCGCATTGCCAACTCGTGGACGGGACGAGCGGTTACTGCACGATCAGTGACTGCACGAGCACGGCGGACTGCGAGGGCGGCTATGTCTGCGATCTGAGCGCCTCGCCGAGCTACTGCAAGCGGCCGCCGCTCGGTGCGGGCATGCCGTGCACGAGCAACGACGACTGCGCGGGCACGGACGCGACGTACTGCGACATCTTCGTGTCCATGACCTGCTTGGTCGAAAACTGCAGTTTGGATCCGAACGATTGCTTCGAGGGCTCGGAATGCTGCGACCTCAGCGCGTTCGGCATCCCGCAGCCACTGTGCCTTCCCACAGGAGCGTGCGCACAATGACGATGCGTTCGAGACCCTCCCGTCGTTCGGCGCGACTCCGGACGTGCGCATTCATCGCGCTCGCGTGCGGCTTGCCGCTCGAGGCGCTCGCGCAACCCGCGCCGGAGCCGACGGATCCCGCGGCGCTTCCGCCGGAGGCGCCCTCCGCGACCCCGCCGGCCGCGGAGGAAGATCCCGATCCGGGGATCCCCGTGCTGCCGCCGAGCCTCGTGCCGGAATCGGAGATGCCGCCGCCCGCTGCATCGCCCCCGGCTCCCGCGGCAACGGCGACGCCTCCCGCGACCGACGCGAGCGCGGAAGCGAGCGCGACCGACGCAGAGGCAGCCGCCTCGGCAGAGGCGTTGGCCACCGCGATGGCCGCCGAGCAAGCGGCGGCGGTCGCCGGAGAAGAGCCCAAGCTCAGCATCTACGGCTTCGCCGATTTCACCTACCGCCAGCCGCTCAGCGACTTCGAGTTCGCTCAGGAGTACGAGACCTTCGCGGTCGGCAACCTGAACGTGTACTTCGGCGCGGACCTCGGAGACCAGTGGCGCTCGCTCGTGGAAGTGCGCTTCCTCTACTTGCCGCACGGCTCCGTGCCCACGCTCACCCCGGACGGCCCAAGGACGGACACGCACGTGCCCGACTACAACGACTTGAACCGTCCCCTGCGTTGGGGCGGCGTCGAGATCGAGCGGGCGTGGATCGAGCGCACCTTCCATCCGATGCTCACGGTGCGCGCCGGCCAGTGGCTCACGCCGTACGGCATCTGGAACGTGGACCACGGCTCGCCCGTGATCATCGGCGTGGCACGCCCGTACATCATCGGTGAGTCCCTGTTCCCGGAGCGCCAGACCGGTCTCGAGCTCTACGGCAGCGCCTACTTCGGCCCGACGGAGCTCGGGTACCACCTGACGCTCTCCAACGGTCGCGGCCCGATCGACGCCTATCAGGATCTCGATCACAACAAGGCCATCGGCGGACGCCTCTACCTCAAGAACGACTCGAATCTCGGCACGATCACCTTCGGCGTGTCGGGCTATCGCGGCAAGTTCACCGATCGCACCAACGAGTACGTGATCGGGGCCGACGGGCAGTTCGAGAGCCGAGACCCGGTGATCCTCCAGTTCGACGAGCTGAGCCTCGCCGCGGATTTCAAGCTGGAGAAGGCCGGGTTCCTCTTCCAGGCCGAGGGCATCGTCCAGGACACGGCGTACGACGACCGGGTTCGGCCCGCCGATCCCGGCTTCACGCCCGGCCCGCCTGGGTGGACTCCCGACAACCGCCGCTACGGTGTGTACGGGCTCACCGGATACCGGACTCCGTTCTTCGGGCTCATGCCGTTCTTCGGTGGCGAGTACTACTACATCGGAAAGCACTCGTTCTTGCCGGATTCGGCCGCGGTGTGGGGAGGTTTGAATGCGCGCCCCACACCCCGTGTCGTCCTCAAAGCGCAGATCACCCACTCGTGGTTCCCGATTCCGGCACCCGGATTGACGAGCCCGGATGGGTATAATGCGCTGGACCTCCAAGTTGCGTGGAGCTTCTGAGCCATGCTGAGACGACGTCCCTTCCTCGTGTGCTTCGCCGGCGCGCTCCTCGCGCTGGCGGCCCCTCCGAGCAAGACCGTCCGGGCGGACTCGACGAAGGTCCACCTCGCCGTGGTCGTCGCGAAGGACAGCCCGATCACGGATCTCTCGCTCGCGACGCTCAAGCGTCTGTACCTCGGAGAGCACGTGAACGCTCCGGGCGGCAAACGGCTCATCCCGCTGAACCACGCGGCGCTCTCGCAGGATCGCGTCGGCTTCGACCGCGCGGTGCTCGGTATGTCCGCGGAGGCCGTCGCCCGCTACTGGATCGATCGCAAGATCCGGGGGCAGTCGGGGCCGCCGAAAGCCGTGCAGCCGACGGACATGCTGCAACGCGTGGTGAGCCATCTCGAAGGCTCGATCAGCTACGTTCGGCGTGACGAGGTGCGCCCCGAGCTCAAAATCGTCCGCATCGACGGCCGAGCTCCTGGAGATCCCAATTACGCCGTTCAGTACTGACCGGCTCCGGGCCCTCCGCCTGCGAGGAGGGCCCGTTTTCGCTCGATCTCGAGCATCCCCCCACGCGAACGTGAACGTTTCATGGAATCCCGGATCCTGCTGATCGACGACGACGATCTCACCCGAGAGATCTTCGCCACGACGCTGCGGGAAGCGGGGTACGTCGTCTTCGAGCTGCCCTCGCCCATCGGCGCGTCGCGCACCATCATGAACGAGCAGATCGAGGTGGTGGTGCTCGACATGTACATGCCGCAGCTGAACGGAGACAAGTTCGCCAAGATGCTGCGCAACACGCCGCGGCTCGAGCGCATCGCGATCGTCCTCGTCTCGTCGTGCGATCCCGCCGAGCTCGCCGAGACGGCTCGGCGAGTGCGCGCCGACGCCGTCGTGCCGAAAGCCGATGCGGCCACGCAGCTCGTCCCGACGATCCGGCGGATCGCCAACCGGATGCGGAACCGCAGAACGTAGTGCCGCGTCACCAAAGTTGCATTGGCACTTTCGAGGCGGCCGGCTTCGCCGGTGTGTTGGTCTCCCAATGAAACAACCGTTTTGGGGTGGGGCCCCAAGACCTGGGGATGTCCGCCGGATTCACTTCGACGGAGCGGGGCCGTGCCCCCGCTGGAAGAGAGGGACCTCGATGATCAGCTCCACGAGAACGGCGCGGTGTGACGGCGCGGCGCTCCGCGGGGAGGTTTGCTCGTTCGCGAGCTCCGCGCTAGGGTGCGCCCGCACGAGCTCGCTTCGAGCCCGCCGCCGTCCCGAGCCAAGGCTTTTGGGTTCGGAGTCCGT
>CAYYWA010000193.1:0-11077 GCA_964475255.1 uncultured Sorangium sp. | reverse complement strand
CTTCCCCTCCGGCGTCAGCCCGAATCTGGGCTAAGAACGCACACGCGGTAGGCATGACTCGGCTGAGCATCCTCGGATTCGGTCTCATCGGCGGCTCGGTCGCGCTGGCGTTGCGTCGCGCGCTGCCGGCGATCCACGTGACGGCGATCGATCTCGGGGCGAGCCTCGAGAAGGTGCGCTCGCGTGGGATCGCCGACGCGCTCGTCGATGTCAGCGACACGGGTGCCGTCGAGCGCGCCTTCGAGACGTGTACCCTCGCCGTGTTCGCCGCGCCCGTGCGCGTCATTCGCGACCAGCTGCGGCGCGCCGTGAGCCGTGCGCCGGTGATCACGGACTGTGGTTCGACGAAGCGCGCGATCGTGGCGAGCGCACGCCGCGAGCCGCGCGCCGGCCGTTTCGTTCCGGGCCACCCGATGGCGGGCGGACCCGAGGGTGGGGTCGAGCACGCGCGCGCCGATCTGTTCGAAGGCCGGCCGTGGATCGTGTGTCCGGAGGGAGCCGACGCCGACGCCGTTGCCAGCGTCGAGCGCCTGATCGAGGCGGTCGGCGCCCGGCCCGTCGTGATGAGCGCGGGTGCGCACGATGCGGCCGTGGCGCGGACGAGCCACGTGCCGCAGCTCCTCGGGAGCGCGCTCAGCGTGCTCGTTGCTCGAGCCGGCGCGATGGCGGCGGCAGGGCCCGCGTTCGAGCGCGCCACGCAGAGTGCGGGCGGACCCACGGCGATGTGGGGGGACATCTTCGAAACGAACGGCGACGAGATCGCGCGGGCCCTCGCGGAGCTCTTCGCCGAGCTTTCGCCCGTGCAGCAGGAGCTCGCCGACGCACGGGGCGTCGAGCACGCGCGTGCCCTGCTCGAGAACGCGCGGAAGCTCCGTCCGCGGGGTTGAGCTCGCGCTGGCAAGAGGATTGCACGAGCGACTGCGCGATGCGCCGTGCCTTCCGGCTCGTTCTGCTGACCGCCTTCGTGGCGGCGCCGGTCTCGTGCGTGCTCGATCCACAGCCGATTCTGCCGGAAGGGGCCCCTCATGGCTCGACGGGCTCGGGCGGCACGAGCGGGGTGGGCGAGCCGAACGACGACCTCAACAACGAGGCGGGTGCTGCCGGCGCCGCGGGAGAAGGAGGAGGCAACGAGGGGCCGTAGAGCCGGACTTTCCGATCCGGATGTGAGCCAATTTGTGCCAGTTGGCACAGTCGCCAGGGGCCGCTCCCAGCCGTCCGCGCTACGGCGAAAGGCGCTATCTGCCATCCTGGCGCGCTCCGTGCTACTTGCATTCGCATGTGTCGCACGCGACCGATCCGGCTCGCGCTGGCCCTGCTGGCGTTGCTGCTGCCGGTCTCGTGCACCTTCGGAACGTCGTCGGAAGACCCGTCGCTCGACCCGCAGCCGATTTTGCCCGGCGAGCCGCCGCCGACGACCTCGGAACCGCCGAACCAGCCGGGCACGATGAATCCGGGAAGCGCGATGGGCGGCACGACTGGGACGGAGTTGCCGGGTACCGGAGGCTCGTCGACCGGCGACCCCGGCGCTGGCAACAGCGGTGGTGCCAAAGGCGGCATTGGCTTCGGCTCCGGCGGGCAGCCTGCTGCCGCGGCAGGTGGCGCGTCGAACGGCACCGGTGGAAGCACCAGTCCGGGAGCGCCCAATGGAGGAACCAGCGCGGGTGCGGCGGCGAGCCCCGGAACCGGCGCGGAGGATCCTGTGGGAGAGGCGGGCGGCTCCGGGAACGCGGGCTCGCCTCCCAGCGCGGGCGCAGCGGGAGCTTCAGGGACCGGCGGGTTGCCGGACGCGACGAGCGGCGGTGCGGCGAACGGCGGCGCCGCGGGCGGCCCGAGTGACGACTGCGGCTTCGAGGGCAGCGGCGGTTCGGGTTCTGTCGTCGCGACGTGTCCGACCACGGGCGACGCCGGCGCGGGCGGCGCGGGCGAGTAGCTCGGCCGTCCGCAACGCGAGCGCCCGTGACGCGCGCCTGGAATGCGAGGCCTGGAACGCGGACGTTCGTCAGCTCGCGCCGGCGCGCGGCCGCGCGACGTACGTGTCGAGCACGTTGGTGACGAGATCCGCGAGGATGCCGTCGGCGACGCGCAGGCGTCGACTGAGCTCGCGCGCCATGTTGAGCACGACGATCGAGTACGAGCGCAGGTCCGAACGATAGAGCGCGTCGAAGTCCGCCGACGTGATGCGCACGAGCCGACCCGGGGCGAGCATGCGCACCGTCGCGGAGCGCGGCTGGATGTCGACGATGCTCATCTCGCCGAACCAGTCGCTCGGGCCGAGGACGGCCACCCGCGTATCGATGCCGCTCCGGCTGCGTTTGAGCACCTCGAGCTCACCGCTGATCACGAGGTACATCGCATTGGCTTCTTCGCCCTCTCGGAACAGCACGTCACCCGCGCCCGGCGTAATCACGGTGAGCGTCGAAGCGAGCCGCGCGAGCACCTCGTCGCCGAGAGCGCCGAACAGGCCGATCTCGCGCAGCTCGGCGATGCTGAGCGGTTTTTGGGCATCCATGCTCACGGGGCGCTCCGAGACCGAAGCTCGTTCCAGAGAGTGCCGGAGAACGGCATTTTCATGGGCCATGGCTCTCGGCGGAGTCTCCCTTACAATCCGAGCACGTGCCACCCCGTTCCGCATCCCTGAAGGCGGCGGGTGTTCAGAACGCGACGAGCGCGACGGCTGGGTCGCCGTGTTCGGAGGTGTTCAGAGATTCTTGCTGAACACGACGCGAGGCCGCGCGGGGCCTGCATAGTCTTCCACGCAGGCGACGTCCCAGCCGAGCGCTTTGTGAAACGCGATCGAGCCCTCGTTTCCCAAGGTGGTGATCGCCTTGAGCCGCGTGCAGCCGGCAGCCCGCGCGTCCTCCTCGAAGGTTTGGTAGAGCACCTTGCCGACGCCGCGTCGCCGGTAGTCCGGGTGGATGCCGACGAGGTGCACGTAGCCGGTCTTCGGGGGACCCGGGGCGACGAACCCGAGCAGGAACCCAACCAAGATGCCGTCGTCCTCGACCACGCGCGCCAGCGACCCGAGCTCGTAGAAGAAGATCGGGTGCGCCAGCGCCGTGGTGGGGCCGCCCCACCAGCGGTCGATGATCTGAACGATGTGGTCGTAGTCCTGTTTCCCGAGAGGTCGCGTGATCATGAACTCGAGTCGTTTCCGCTCGCCGGGAGCTGCGCGAATCCAGGTACGAGGGTAACACGCCCCCGAGTTTCGCCCCGTCCCATTTTCCGCAAGTGGCGGGAGCCGCTCGCGTCAGGTATGCGGAAGATCATGTCAATCCGGATCGCGCCCTCGATCTTGAGCGCCGACCTCGGACGCCTGGCCGACGAGGTGCGGGAGGCGGAGGCCGCCGGCGCGGATTGGATCCACGTGGACGCCATGGACGGGCAGTTCGTGCCCAACATGACGGTCGGGCCCGTGGTCCTCGAGGCGGTGCGGCGCGCGACGACGCTCCCGCTCGACGTTCACCTGATGCTGCTCGATCCGGACCGGCACCTCGAGGCGTTCGCGGAAGCGGGGGCCGACATCCTGTCCATCCAGCTCGAGGCGACGCGGCATCCGCAACGCACGCTCGCGCGCATCCGGGCGCTGGGCAAGCGCGCAGGCCTGGTGCTGAACCCGCATACACCCGAGGAAGCGGTGCGCTACCTCCTTCCGGACGTCGACGTGCTGCTGGTGATGACGGTCAATCCGGGCTTCGCCGGCCAGCAATTCCTGCCCCAGGTGCTGCCGAAGGTCCGCGTGCTCCGCGAGTGGCTCGATCGCGAGGGGCTGCCGACCGAGCTCGAGGTCGACGGTGGCATCCACCCGGGCACCGCTCGCGACGTGGTCGCGGCGGGCGCATCCGTTCTCGTGGCCGGGACGGCGGTCTTCGGTCAGCGCGATCGACGCCACGCGATCGCGGCGCTGCGCACCGCCGCGGCAGCCCCATGACGCACGAGCGAGCGCGCGCGCGAACGCTTCCGGCGCTGTGCGTCGCGGCGTTCAGCGCGGTGTTCGCCCTCGGCTGCTCGCCGAGCCCACAGCCGAGCGCCAAGAGCGCTCCGCCCCCGAGCCCCGTCGCGACCGCGTCGTCGCCCGTCGCGCCGTCGGACGCGCTGCCCGGCGAGCTCCGGGAGGCGAGCGAGGAAGTCGCCGCGGCGCTCGAGCTCGTCGCGCGCGTGCGCGAGCTCGAGAAGCTCGCCGACGTGCCGGGGGTGCGCCTCGAGCGCGCCTCGATTCGCCGGGAGATCGACGAGGTGCTCGCCCAAGACACGCCGGAGGCGGTCGTCATCGGGAATACCGAGCTGCTCTTCGCGTTCGATCTCGTGAGCGACGGTTTCGAGCTGCGTCGCGCCCTCAGCCGGTTGTACGAGAGCGAGCTTGCGGGGTTCTACGACCCGAAGCGCGACCGGATGGTGCTCGCGGCCGACCTCGGCGACGACCAACGCGAGATCACTTTGTATCACGAGCTCGTGCACGCCCTTCAGGATCAGCACTACGATCTCGCGACCGCGCTCGACTGGAAGCCGGAGCTGTCGGATGTCCAAGCGGCGCTCCAGGCGCTCGCCGAAGGCGACGCCACCCTCGCGATGCTCGATGTCGCGCGCGTGGCGGCGGGATTGCCCGTGGGCGGAGAAATCCCGCCGGAGCTCTTGCGCCTCGAGTCCGTCGCGCTCCAGGCAGCGCCCGAGCTGCGCGGGATCCCGGGCCTGATCCTGCGCGGCATCGTGGCACCGTACGCGGACGGCCTCGCCTTCGTGAGCGAGGTGCGGCGTCGCGCCGGCGGTTGGCACGGCGTGGACGCCGTCTGGCGCGATCGCCCGCTGTCCACCGAGCACATCCTGCATCCCGACAAGTACTTCGCGCGCGAGCCGGTCGAGCCGGTGCCGCCCATCGAGGCGCCCGCCGGGTTTTCGGAGGCGGTGTATCGAGACGTGTTCGGCGAGCAGGGGCTCCGACTGCTCTTCGAGGAGTGGGCTCCCGCGAGCGCCGCGGCATCCGCCGCGAGCGACTGGGGCGGCGACCGCGTCGCGGTGTTCGTCGAGGGCGACCAGCGGCTCGTGCTCCTTCACCTGGTGTTCGACAACGAGGCGGCGGCTCGTCGTGCAGCCGTGCTGTTCGCGCGTGGAGCGCTCCGCCCGGAGCTCGAGGAGTCCCCGGAGACCGAGCCGCGGCCGTTCGCGGAGGCCGCAGAGGCCGAGAGCGCGCTGCGCGGAGGGAGATTCTGCGCGCTCAGAAAGCGGCGTGGCGCGTTTGCGGTGGCTCTACAGGGCCGCCACGTCGGCGTTGCCGTGGGGCCGTACGTGCGAAAGCCCGACTCGAACGGCCGCAACGGAACGTGTGCACAGGCATCGACGCTCGCCGAGCGAGTCCTTCGCCAATGACGACGGAGTCTCGAGCCCCGTCGCGCGGTGTCGCCGGCAGCGAGGGCTCGGGATTCCACGAGAAGCACTCAGGTTTTCCACAGGGGCGAACCATGAAGAACGAGGGCACGAGCATTGCTTCGTAAAAAGCGAAGCAGCGGGTGTAACGCGGCACACGTCTCATGCGTTCTCGAGATCGGATGAAAGCGAAGACCATGCTCCGTTCGGGGTTTCGACGTCGGTCGCGCGAAGTGGCCAGCGCCGGGGCATCGGTCGCGGCATCCGCGTCGTGGTTGGCGTTGGTGGCGGCCACCGCGCTCGGCGTCGGCGACGTGCAGCGGGTTCGTGCCGAGGTGTCGGCCGACCCGGGCGCCCTCGGCAAGACGAAGAGCACCAGCGACGGCGAATACCGGCTGATCGTGCAGAGCTACGCGTCGGACAGCGTCGTCGATGGCGTGCCGGTGGCGCATGCGCGGCCGAAGGCGTCCGTTCAACGCAGCGTCACGCCGGACGACCTCGCGCAGGGCATCGCCGTCGACGTCGTCGATCTCGACGGCAGTGAAGACCCCGCACGCGTGATCGTCGCCTGGGTCGAGCGCGGCCGCGCGGATCTCGAGTTCGATGCCCTGCGCGCGCGCCCCAGTCGCGACGCCTATCTCGGCGTCGCCCGCACCGACGGCACGAGTCGTCGCGCCCAGGCCCACGTCGTCCTCACGCGCCGCGTGGGGTAGCGCGACGGATCGCGCGCCCGCGCGTTGGGCAGCGCGCACCGCGTTTCACGCCGCGCGCGCGGGTCGGATAGCCGGCGTTTCACGCGGCGCGCGCGGGTTGCTCGGGCGTGCGTAGCGCGCGGACCCGCGCGGCGAAGGCGCGTTCGTCGGCCTCGTCGAACGGAGCCCCGCCGAAGCGCACGCGCTGGTAGTGCTCCGTGAGCGCGAGGATCTCCGGCGCGAGGGGATGCCCGAGCTGTCCGAGCATCTGCGCGTGCAGCAGCGGCGGAGTGCCGGGCGGCCGCGCCGCTCCGTGGAGCGCGAGCACGGCCTCGAGGCTGCGGTAAAGCTCCGTGATGCGCTGGGCGCGGCGCTCCTGCTCGGTCGGGCGCGGTTTTGCGGCCGCAACGACGCGTCGGCGACGCCGCAGGCGCAGCACGAGCCAGATGCCGAGGCCCAGCACCAAGAGCCCGAGCAAGAAGCGCCGCGGCTCGCGCACGATCTTCCCGACCGTGCTCCCCTCCGGGAAGAGCGTGCGGTACTTCGAGTGCACGCTGCGGACGATCCCGAGCTGCTGCTTGAGGTCGTATCCGACGACGTGATGGTTCCAGCGCTGGCCGAGCGCCTCGATGACGTCCCGCACCGTCGCGAAGAGCCCGTGGATCTCGCTGCGCGGCGCCGAGCTCGAGGGCGGCGTCGGATCGAAGCGGGTCCACCCGAGCCCATCGATGTACGCCTCCACCCACGAATGCGCGTCCCCTTGACGCACGGCGTACGTCTCGGCGAAGCGGTTGTACGTCCCGCCGATGAACCCGGTGACGTTGCGCGATGGGATCCCGAGCGCGCGCAGCATCACCGCCATGGCCGTCGAGTAGAACTCGCAGTGTCCGCGCCGAGACTCGAACAGGAAATGATCGAGCGGGTTTTCGGCCGCGCCCGACGGGGAGTCGAGGTCGTACGTGTACTCCGCTCGAAGGCGCGCCTCGAGCATGCGCGCCTTGAGCAGCGGCTCCTCCACGCCCTCGGTCCAAGAGCGAGCGAGCTCCCGCACGCGGAGCGGGAGCGACGCGGGCAGGCCGAGATACCGCGCGCGCTCGTCGCCGAGTGGCTGCACGCGGAGGTCCTCGGGCAGCGCGAGCGAGACTTCGTAGCGGAGCCCGCGCTCGTCGGGGCTCGTGTAGTAGAGGCTGCCCTCGGCGCCGAAGTAGAGCTCCGGGAGCTGGCTCGGCAGTGAGTTCGACGGCGTGATCAGCGTGAGCGCCACCGCGTCCGCCGGCAGGAACACGACGCGCGGCTCGATCGGCTCGAGGTCGATCTTGAGCTTCTTGTCCCGCGCCGGATCGGGGAAGCGCACGATGCGGACGCTGCGCGACCGCTGCTCGGCGCGCCCCCGCGAGCGCGGGCGGCGGCGCGCCCCCCTGCGGGCCGGGTTGCGCAGGCCAGCCGCGCCCGTGAGGTAAAAGGCGAGGCGCGGAGGCGGATCCTTCGGCAACTCCGGGAGCTCGACGCGGAGCACCACCGTCGGATCGGTGCGCAGCTTGCCGACCCCGCCGAGATCGACGCGGTCGGAGAAGCCCACCATGCGCTCGGGGCGCGTGTGGTTGAGCAGCAAGAAGGAGAGGCCGACCCGCGGAAACGCGATGAACAGGACGGCCGTGAACACGAAGATCGGGACCGAGAGCAAGCAGGTGAAGAACAGGAACGAGCGCCCGATCACGCGCCGCGAGCGCAAGATGCGCGGCACGTCCACGGGCAGCCCCGTGCGGTCCCGCGCGCCCTGGCGGTAGTTGCCCTCGACCTCGCGGCGCAGGTGGCTGAGCACGAGCGCGCCGGGCGCCACGATCAAGAACCCGACGAAACAGAGGCCGTAGGCGAGGCCGCCGCCGAGCACGGTGCCGGCGATGAGGTGCATCAGCGCGAGCACGATGACCTGCTGGTCGTGCGCCGCGCCGCGCCGGGTCGCGAGGCGGATCACCTGAAGGCCCGCCGCGAACTCGACCGCGACGGGCAGGAGCTCGGCGCCGCTCGCCAGCCGGCTGATCTGAAGGGCGAGCAACGCGAGCGGCGCGATGGTGCCGGTCCGGCGCAGGAACGGCTTGTCGTGCCAGCGCTCGGGGACGGCCATCGAGAGCGCGAGGCCGACCAAGATCCCCCACGCGATCCAGCGACTGAGCTGCCCGCTCGTCACGAGCGCGAGCAGGCCGAGCGCGGCGAGCGCGTCGGTCATCACGCGGTGAACGAGCCCGAACCTCATGACGCCCGCGGAAGCCGCTCCGTGGCGGAGGGCGGCGCCTGCCGCGCCTCGACGAGCGCGAGAAACCGCAGCAGCGGGTCGGCGCCGAGCGCGGGCGTGGAGCGCGCGCGCTCACCCGCGGTGGTGGTGATGGTCACGGCGTCCCCGCGCTTGAGGTGTGCGACGGCGCGCGACGCGATCTCGCGGATGCGCCGCTCGAAGCGGCTCGACCACTCGTCGGTCGGCGCCGTTCCCGGGAAGGTCGAGTCGAGGACGAAGCCGACCTCGCGTCGCGTCTCGCGACCGCGTTCACGCAGCACGAGCTGGTTCGGCTGGGTGCTCTTGCGCCAGTAGATGTCTCGCGGGTCGTCGCCCTCGCGCAGCGGACGGACCCCGAGCACCTCGTCGCCGCCACCACGGCCGATTTGCCCGTTGCCGCCCGCCATCGGCCCGGGCGGCTCGTTCGCGAGCACCACCGGGTCGACCGCCGGATAGATGATGAGCTCCCCCTCGGCCGAGAGCTCGCGCGACTTCTCGAAGAGCCCGAACGGAAAGCGCGTGGCGAGTCGGAACCCGATGTGGCGATCGCGGCCGCGCCGCGCGGGGGTTCGTCGGTAGGCCGCGACCTGCGCCGACTGCGGGCTGATCTTGAGGAAGAAGCAGCGCTTGTCCGCGGGCTGCCCAGCGCGAAGATCTTCGATCTCGATCGCGTACGACGGAGAGCGCCGCTTGTGGTTGAACACCTCGATCTCGACGAGGTGCGGTCGCCCCACCTGGGCACGGGGCGGCAGCTTTCGCGAGACCGTCAGGCGGCGCAGGCTGAGCTCGCTGAGCACGCCGGAGACGATGATCAGCGAGAGCAACATGCCGAGCAGGAGGTAGAGCAGGTTGTTGCCCGTGTTGATCGCGGCGAAGCCCACGCCGAACGTGACGCCGATGAAGTATTTCCCCTCGCGCGTCAGCTTGAGCTTGCGCGGTGGCTTCCAGCGCTTGAAGAGGCGGCGAAGCCCGCGTTGGGGCGGCGCTTCTTCTCCGGGGGCCCGCGAGCGGCTCACGCCGGAGAGCCGTTCCGGCAGCTCCTCGTTCACAGCGGCACGGGGACGCGCGCCACGATCTCGCGGAGCGCGGATTCGGCCTCTTCGCGCGAGGGGGCGTAGCCTTCGGCGTGAGAGGCGAGTCGCACCCGATGCGCGAGCACCGGCGTCGCGAGCGCGTGGATGTCGTCCGGAATGCAGTAGCTCCGGCCGTTGAGGAGGGCCCGCGCGCGCGCCGCTCGCGAGAGATTCATGCCCGCGCGCGTCGAGGCGCCGAGCGACAGCGTCGGGCTCGAGCGCGTGGCGGTGATCACTGCCTGCAGGTAGGCCGCGAGCGCGCCGTCGAAGGCGACGCGCTCGATCTCCCGCTGGATTTGCACCAACGTCTGCGGCTCGAGCACCACCGGGACCTGCTCGATGCGATCGCTCTCCGGATCGAGCAAGAGCCGCATCTCCACGTTCGGCGGCGGGTAGCCGATGCGCAGCCGCATCATGAACCGATCGAGCTGCGACTCGGGGAGCGGGAACGTCCCCGCGAAGTCTTGCGGGTTCTGCGTGGCGATGACGAGGAAAGGCTCGGGGAGATCGACGGTCTTCCCGTCGAGCGAGACGCGACCCTCACTCATCGCTTCGAGCAACGCGGACTGTGTGCGCGGGCTCGCTCGATTGATCTCGTCCGCGAGCAGCACGTTCGCGAAAATCGGGCCGGGGTGCAGCACGAACTCCGAGCGCCGTTGATCGAACACGCTGACGCCGAGCACGTCGCTCGGCAGCAGGTCGCTCGTGAACTGCACGCGCTTGAGGTCGCCGCCGAGAGCGCGCGCGAGCGCACGAGCGAGAGTCGTCTTTCCGACGCCCGGCACGTCCTCGATCAAGACGTGACCGCGAGCGAGGAGCGCAACGAGCGCGAGCTCCACGACCTCTGGCTTCCCCTCCAGGGCCCGCTCGACCGCTCGGCGAAGTGCCTTGAGCTGTTCGGTGCTGTGAGGCTCGAGGGCCAGCGCCGACGACGTCATCTGAGAACATGGTAGCATCGAAGGCCCGCCGGGTTTCGGTCAAGCCAAAATCCCCGTGCCCCGTGCATCTCCGCGGCCGTCTCGCGGTGCGCCCCTGCCACGGGTGGAGGCGGGGCGCCACGGGTCGCGTCCGAAAACGGAAGCGACCGGGGCAGTCGGGAATGGACAGGCGGCCCGAGGTGGGCGTGAATCGAGGCGTCGGTCGAGGAAATGGTCGGTCCCCCGCCCAATCCTCGGCCCTCGAGCGAGGTGTATTCGAGTGACCCACATCGAGCGCATCGAAGTTCGCGGCGTGACGCGCGCCTTCGGGGCCACGCTCGCGCTTCGCGGCGTCAGCGCCACGTTCGAGGCCGGGACGATCTCACTGCTCGAGGGTCCGAACGGCGCTGGCAAGAGCACGTTGCTCGCCGTGATCGGCACGGTGCTGCGGCCGAGCTCGGGATTCGTCGACTACGTGCCCATCGGTGACGACGTGGAGCAGGCGCGCGCGCACCTCGGTTGGGGCGCCCACGAGTCGCATTGTTATCGCGAGCTCGGCGCGCGCGAGAACGTGGCGCTCGCGGCGCGCATCCACGGAATCGATCCGAAGCGCGCTTGGGAGCGCGTCGCGCCGCGCGTCGATGTCGAGCGCCTCGCCGAGCGCCCGGTGGGGACGCTCTCCCGCGGACAGCGGCAACGCGTCGCGCTCGCGCGTGCCCTCGTGCACGCGCCGAGCGTGCGGTTGCTCGACGAGCCGGGGGCGGG
>CAYYWA010000192.1:6403-11103 GCA_964475255.1 uncultured Sorangium sp. | reverse complement strand
GCGTCGATCACGTAGTCGGTCGTCGCGATCGCGTGCAGCCACCCGCGCGGCGCGTCGCAATCCCCCGCGAGACAGCGCCCCTCCGCGTCGCGGAGCCAGCTCCGCTCGCGCGCTCCGCAGTCCACGTGGAGCCGCGCGCCTGCGATCTGAACGCGGCTCTCGCACGCACCGCCATCACCGGTGACGCCGGCTCGCTCGAGGAGTCGCGCCAGATCCTCGGTGGTGACCCATGCCTCGACGATGCGGTCCTCGAAAGGAACGGCTCGCACGAGCGCTGCCTCGTCGACGAGCCCGCTCGGCAGGTCCGCGCGCAGGGTCGAGGTGTTGAGGACCGCGAGCGTGGCGCTGGTCGCTCGGAGCACGGCGCCCGCCACCCAGTTGCCGAGCGGGGAATCGGCGCCGTTCGACGCGAAGCGCTCGACCGGCACGGGAGCGAACGCGAGCGGCAAGGCCGCGAGCTCACGCCGTCGCTCTTCCTCGAGCAGCGCGAGCACCCACGGCGCCTCCTCCACGGCGCTCGTCACGGTCAACGGCGTATACAGCGCCGCCGCCACCTCGAGCCCGTCCCACACGTCGGCGGCCGCGCCGCGCACCGCCGAGGCCCTGTCGAGGCGGAGCTCGAGCACCCCGAGGTACTTGCCGTAGGCGCCGCTGTGCACCACCGGGACCTTTCGCGGGACACATCCCCGCGCGAGCGCGAGCGTCCCCGCGCAGTCCTCGATCCAGAGCGGCGGCTCGAGCACCCGGTGGTCGTGTCCGCCGAGCACGACGTCCGCGCCGGTCGTGTTGCGAACGAGGTCCACGTCCGCGCTCACGCCGACGTGCGTCGCGAGCACGACGACGTCCGAGACGCCGCGCACCCAATCGATGGCGGCCTGCACCGCCTCCGCCGCGTCCCGCTCGCGGTGCGAGACCGAATCCCCGTCGCCCGACCGCGGGAGCACGCCGATGACGGCGACCGAAAACGGCCCCGCGCGGAGCAACGCGAACGGCGCGAAACCCGCGCGCCGCTCCCCTTCCCCGCTCGGCAGCGCGTTGCTGCCGAGCACCGGAAACTCGGCGCTGCTCGCATACCGCGCGAGCGCCGCGGCCCCGTCGGACAGATCGTGATTGCCGGGGACGTGCGCATCGAGCCCGAGCCTCGAGACGAGCTCGAGCTCCAGCCTGCCCGCGTGCTCGAGAAACGAGCGCGTGCCCTCGACGAGGTCGCCCGAGTCGATCCACAGAGTCGGCACAGGCCCGGCGCGCACCTCGGAGAGCAACGTCGCGAGTCGCGCGAGCCCTCCCACCTCGGCGAGCTCGCCCTCGACACCGAGCCCGCGGCGCGCATCGAAGGCGCCAATGCGCTCTGTGTACGGCAAGAGATGCGAGTGCAGATCCGCCGTGTGGACGAGCACGAGCGTCCCGGGCTCCGGCCCCTCTACGAATTCGGGCCCGCACCCGCCGAGGACAACGAGCAAGAAGAAAGGCAGCGCCCGCACGCGCCCGAGTCGGCCCGGCGAGAGCGCGAGTTGCGCCCTTCGCGGTCGACCTACTCGATGGCGAGCCGCTCGCCGAAGCGATCCATCAGCATGCGCTCGACGTCCGACGCCGTGATGCCATCGAGCGCCACGCGGGCGGCAGCCTCCGCCTCGTCCAAGGTGATGGTTCCGATCGCCTCCCGCACGGCCGGGATCGCCGACGCTTCCATGCTGAGCTCCCGCAGCCCGAGCCCGACGAGCAGCATGGCCGCGAGCGGGTCGCTCGCCATGGCGCCGCACAGCGCGACCGGCCGCTCGAAGTCCGCCCCGGCGCGGACGACGCTCGCGATCATCCGCAGCACCGCCGGCTCGAAGAACGAGGCGAGGTACGCGAGCTCGGAGCTCGAACGGTCCACGGCGAGCGTGTACTGGACGAGATCGTTCGTCCCGATGCTGAAGAACTCGGCCTCGCGCGCGAACTCCCGCGCCATCAGCGCCGCCGACGGCACCTCCACCATCATCCCGAGCGGGATGTGCGGGGCTCGAGGTTGCCCCGCGGCGTCCACCTGGGCGATCGCGCGTTCGAACAACCCGCGCACGGCGCGCAGCTCGCCGAGCGACGCGATCATCGGGACCATGACGCGGAGCGGGCCGTACGCGGAGGCGCGGATCATGCCCCGCAGCTGGGTCAGGAAGATCTCCGGTCGCGCCAGGGCGAGGCGCACGGCGCGGAGCCCGAGCGCCGGATTGAGATCGGGCGGGAGCTGCATCGCCGAAACGAACTTGTCCCCGCCGATGTCGAACGTGCGCAGCGTGACCGGCAGCGGCGCGACGGCCTCGACGACACCGCGATAGGTCTCGAAGTGCTCCTCTTCCGTGGGCGGCTCCGTCCGCTCCACGTAGAGGAACTCGGTCCGGTAGAGGCCGATGCCGCGCGCACCCTGGCTCAGCGCGATCTCGGCCTCGAACGGCAGCTCGATGTTCGCCCGCACGTCGATGCACACGCCGCAGCGGGTCAGGACGGGGCGATCGCGGAGCTTTCGTCGCTCCGTCGCCGCGATTTGGTACCGGCGCGCGCGCTCCTCGAACTCCGCCGCCAAGCTCGGGAACGGGTTCACGATCACCTTGCCGTGCACGCCGTCGACGGCGACGGTATCGCCGTTTCCGACGCGCGCGAGCAAGCCGGGGACCCCGACCACCGCGGGGATTTCGAGCGCCCGCGCGAGGATCGCCGTGTGGCTCGTGCGCGTTCCCACCTCGGTCACGATCGCGAGGACTCGATCGCGCGTGAGCCCGACGGTCTCCGTCGGTGAGAGGTCGCGGGCCACCAAGACGCCGGGGCCTCGCGTCTCCGGCAGCGAGAGCACCGATTTTTTGCCGGTCAGCGCGCCAATCAAGCGATCGCCGACGAACTCGATGTCGTGGCTGCGCTCGGAGAGATACGGGTCGCCGCCGCGGCGGAGCTGCTCGGCGATCTCTTCGACGGCGGCGCTCACCGCCCACTCCGCGCAGAAGTGGTCGATGCGGATCTTGCGCTCCACGTCGTCGCGCAACATCTCGTCTTCGACCATGAGCTGATACGCTTGGAGGATCGAGCTCTCGATGCGAATCGCCCGATCGCGCGCGCGCTGCTCGGCGACGCGGAGCTCGCGCGCCGCGACCTCCACCGCATCCTTGAACCGGGCGATTTCGTCGTCGACGGCGTGCTTCGGCACGTGCCGCCGCACCACCCCGTGTCGACGCACGTCGACGACGATGGCAGGAGCGATCGCATAGCCGGCAGAACCGCCGATGCCCTCGAGCACCACCGACCGGAGTCCGGATTCGGGAGGAGGGCTTTTGTCGTTCATGCTACTCGTCTTCTCCGAAGCGGTCGTGAATGAGCTGCCCGAGTTGGGCGACCGCCTCCTCCGCCTGGGGTCCGTGTGCCTCGATCGAGACCTTCGTGCCCTTCGAGCCGCAGAGTAGAAGCACCCCCATCACGCTCTTCGCGTTCGCCGTCTGCCCGGCGCGGCTGATCACGATGTCGCACGGAAACTTGGACGCGAGCTGGACCAGCTTCGTCGCAGCGCGCGCATGCAAGCCGAGTTTGTTCCTGACCTCGAAGGTTCCGCGTGCGCTGGTCATGCGATGTCGCCTCCCTCCGGCGAGGCCGAGCCCGCATGATCCGGGTCGGCCCCGGGCCCCCTCATCTTGATGCGTTCCATGTCCCGGTGCACGACCTCGATCGCGATTCCGAGACTCGACTCCAGACGACGAGCGAGCTCCTCGGCGAGCGCCACGGAGCGGTGGCGCCCGCCCGTGCATCCGACGCCCACGGTGAGATAGCTCCTCCCCTCGCGCTCGAAACGGGGCAGGCAGTACTCGAGCAAGCCCGTCGCGAGCTCGACGAAGCGCTGAGCCTCCGCGAGTTCGAGCACGTAGCGGCGCACGGCGTCGTCGAGGCCCGACAGCTCGCGCAAGCCCGGAACGAAGTGCGGGTTCTTGAGGAAGCGCACGTCGAGCAGGAGGTCGGCGTCCACGGGAACGCCGAACTTGAAGCCGAAGGAGACGAGGCGCGCGTGCATGCGCAGGCGCTTGCCCGCGCCAGGGCCGAAGTGATCGAGGATCACGCGCCGGAGGTCGTGAACCGAGAGCTGGGTCGTGTCGATGACGACCGAGGCCCGCGCTCGAAGCGGTGTCAAAAGCTCGCGCTCGATGCGCACGCCATCGAGAACCGCCACCGCCGAGCGTTCGTTCCCGAGCTCGAACGTCGTGCTGAGCGGGTGCGGCCGGCGCGTGCTGCTGAACCGGCGCAGAATGGCCTCGTCCGCCGCGTCGAGAAACAAGACGACGACGTCGCGATCCGGGCCGCTCGCGAGCTCCTCCACGACCGCGGCGGCGTCATCGAGGAACCCGCGCACGCGCACGTCGATGCCGAAGGCCACGCGCCGAACGCCCGCTGCCGTGAGCGCCGCGAGCGTGCCCGAGAGCACGGGCGTCGGCACGTTGTCGACGCAGAAGAAGCCGAGATCTTCGAGCGCGTTCACCGCGGTGGACTTGCCCGCGCCGCTCACGCCGGTGACGATGACGACCTGAGAGCGGGAGGTTCCGTGAGCAGCGCCGGACGCCTGGCTCATCGGCGGCGCTCCCGTGCGACGACCGGAGGCGGCGACGCGCTCTCGTTCGGGTTCTGCGGCCGCGCGCACGGGGCGGGCGCGCGGCCCCCACGCGGGGCGGGCGGGCGGGGGCGGCGGCCGT
>CAYYWA010000192.1:942-6393 GCA_964475255.1 uncultured Sorangium sp. | reverse complement strand
CGCCGTGGCGCCGCCCGGCGGCGGCGCCGCGCGCTGGTGGGGGTGCGCGGCCGGCGCGCGCGGCGCGCGCGCGCGGCCACCACGCGCGGACTCCGGCGCGAGCAGCCTGCCTTCGAGGCGGTGGACGAAGTCGCGGGCCGAGTGGTGGCCCGCCTGCTTGAGCAGCTCGTCGCGCGCGGCGATCTCGATGATGCTGCTCATGTCGCGCCCGGGCCGGACGGGGAGCACGACCTCGCGGATCGGAATGCCCAGGATCTCACGGGAACGATCCTCGAGGCCGATTCTGTCGTACTGGGCTTCGGGCTGCCAGAGCGAGAGCTCCACCACGAGATCGATCCGCTTGCGCTCGCGAATCGCGGTGACCCCGAACAGGTCCTTGATGTTGAGCACGCCGAGGCCGCGCACCTCGATGTGGTGGCGGAGCAGCGCCGCCGGCTGCCCGAACACCATGCCGGGCGGGCGATAGTCGCACTCGATGACGTCGTCGGCCACGAGGCGGTGCCCGCGCATCACGAGCTCGAGCGCACACTCGCTCTTGCCGATGCCGCTCTTGCCGAGCAGGAGCACACCGACCTCGAACACGTCCACGAGCACGCCGTGGATGCGCGTCCGCGGGGCGAGCCGCTCGTCGAGGAGCGCGTGGACCGCCGCGATCACCGCCGAGGAACGCTCGGCACACACGACGAGCGGCGTCCCGGTCCGCTCCGCAGCCTCGCAGAATGGCTGCGGCGGGTCCACGCCCCGCGTGACGAGCACGCACGAGAGGCCGAGCGAGAACAGGCACTCGGCCGCACGCTGCTGCCCCTCACGCGGAAGCGACTCGGCGTAGCTGAGCTCGGTTTCTCCAAGCACCTGGAGCCGCGTGCCGACCACGCCGCGGACGTGCCCGACCAGAGCGAGCCCCGACTTCTGGATCCGTGGGTGGTCGATGCAGCGCTCGAGCCCGTCGGCGCCCGCGACCAGGCGTACGTTGAGACCGAGCCGCGCATCATCGAGGATTTCGCGCACCGTGACGGCGCGCGGAGGTTCCTGCGACGACTCGTTCACGCTCACCTCGCCTGCACGTCGTGCGCCTGGATCAGGCTGTACGCGGCGGCAGGGCTGCTCGCCGAGGCGAGCTGAGCCCGCGTCGAGTCGTCGCGCAAGAGGCGCGAGATGCGCGCGAGCGTCCGCAAGTGTTCCCCCGTGGCGCGCTTCGGACCGACCACGCCGAACACGATGCTGACGCGCCCGCCGTCGATCGCGTCGAAGTCGATCCCTTGCGGACAGACGAGGAGCGCCGCCGCCTGCGACTCCGCCTCCTCGAGGGCCGTATGCGGGATCGCCACGCCATCCCCGATTCCGGTGCTCTGAAGCCGCTCGCGTTCGATCAGGTGCTCCTCGAGTCGAGCTCGGTCCACATGGAGCGCACGCGCGAGCATGTCGGCGAGGACGCGCAAGGCGTCGGCTTTGTTTCGGACGTGACCGCCGTCACCGTCGACGAGGATCCTATCGACGGTGAGGATTTCGCAGAGTCGCATGAATAAGCTCCGTCGGGCCCTCGGCCCGCTCGAGTGCGCTTCTACGAGGCCCGCTTGGCCCGAGCCTTGGTGGGCGCCGCCTTGGGCTTGGCCTTGGCTTTCTTCTTAGCTCGGCTCGGCCGCGCGGCAACCAGCGGCATCGAGCGCGCGGCCGGCTTTTCCAGCACGCGGCGCTTGGACACGGCAGCACCTTTCGAGACCCGAATCTGCCGCTCCAACTTGGAGATGAGGGTGTCAATCGATGCGTAGAGATCCTCGCCGCTCTCCTTGGCCTCGAGGTGCTCGCCTCCGCTCGAGATCCGCGCCTCGGCGATCTGCTCGAGCCCGTCGATGGACAAGGTGACCTTCGCCGACATGGGCTGGCGCAAGAACTTCTGCAGCTTGCCCAGCTTCTCGCTCGCGTAGCGCTTGATCGCGTTACTGGCGGCCATGTGACGGAAGGTGATGCTGATGTTCATTGAAACCTCCTCGAGGGGCTCGGTGGGTCGAGCATATCCCAGCCACGTGGTTCCTGGCCCACTCGAGGAGGGCAGAACGAGCGCGAGGGGGTTTTGCGTGGACGACTGCGCACCATGGCCCGGGTGCACCTTCGGCCCGACGAGCACCCCGCACCCCCGTCCGGCGGTGCAGGTCGCACTCACACCGCACGCGCGAGGCCGCCCGTTCCGACCAGCGCGGAATCAGCCTGGTTCCCGGGAGGAATCCCGACCGGTCCCCCAACCGTCGCCGGGCGCGCCCGGACCCGCTCCCGCCCTCCGGAGGCCCCCGTGCGACGCGAGCTCAGAAGAGCCGCTTGCGCTTCGACGAGGCGAGGATACCGAGGAGCTAGCGGTCAGTGTCGAACGTGCGCCGCGAGGTCTTGCTGGCCTCTGACTTCTCGAGGATCTAGACGCTCTGCTGATCGCTGATCGGGTTCGACTTGTCTTCCTCGTCGATCAGCTTCTTGATCGCTTGCTTCACGCTCTCGCTCGCGATGTCTTCGTTCGCGACGCGGCGGATGCTCGAGTTGAAGAAGTACTTGAGCTCGAACAGCCCCTGAGGCGTGTGCATGTACTTGTTGGTCGTCACGCGCGAAATCGTCGATTCGTGCATGCCGACCGCCTCCGCCACGTCCCGCAGGATCATCGGCTTGAGGTACGAGACGCCCTTCTCGAAGAACTCCCGCTGCTTCTCGATGATGCACTCGGCGACGCGGATGATGGTCTTCCGCCGCTGCTCGATGGCGCGGATCAGCCACTGCGCGTTGCGCAGTTTTTCCCCGACGAACTCCTTGGCCGACGGGTCCTTCATCAAGCGCTTCGTCAAGGCCTCGTTGATGAACAACCGCTGCATGCCGCGGTCGTTGTCGAGCACGACGAAGTCGTCCCCGTCCTTGATCACGTAGACGTCGGGCGTGATGCCGATCGTCCGTTCGTCCTGGTCGGTGAAGTTCCGAGCCGGACGGCTCTCGAACGACTGAATCTCCTTGGCCGCCTCGTAGACGTCCTCGAGCGGGATCTTCATCTCCCGCGCGATCGCCTGATAGTTGTGCTTCTCCAGGTGATGGAGGTGATTTTTGATGATCTCCATCACCGGTTCGTTCTCCTCGTATCCGGCGGCCCGGGCCTGGATGAACAGGCACTCCCGCAGATCTCGGGCGGCGACGCCGAGCGGATCGAAGTTCTGGATCATCTCGAGCACGAGGGGCGCGTCGTCCGGATGGAGCCCCGCCTCCTCGGCCAGGTCCTCGATGGTCAGGTCCGGCGTCCGCGTTCCGTCCGGGCGCTCCACCCCGGCGAGATCCAGGTAGCCCTTCTCGTCGAGATTGCCGAGAACGAGCTCGGCGAAGCGGCGCTCGACGTCGGTGAAGTCGCTCATCTGCAGCTGCCACAGCAGGTGGTCGCGCAGGCTGCGCGGCTTCGTGAGGTTCTGCTCGATGGGCGGCAGCTCCTCGAACCCCCCGCGGCTCGACTGCGGCGGCTGCTGGAGGGTGCGATTTTCGAGGAACTTCTCCCAGTCCACCTCGCGGGTGGCGCGCTCCCGCACCTTTTGCTCGGCGGTCTTGTAGTAAACGCCCGGATCCTCGATGCCCGCCTCCGTCACGGTGCGGACCTCGCCCGGTTCGCGGGCCCGCCCCTCCGGCTCCTCGTCCGACAACATCGGATTGTTATCGAGCTCTTTGCGCACCTCCTCGATGAGCTCCAGCCGGGAGAGCTGCAGTAGGCGAATGGCCTGCTGCAGCTGCGGGGTCATCACGAGCTGCTGCGAGAGCCTGAGTTGCTGCTTGATCTCCATGTGAACCGGCGGGTCGGGGCCTGGAACCCCTTCGTCGCGGTAGCTTAACACCCGGACGCAAAAAGCGCGCCCCAAGAACGAACGGTCCCCGGAGGCCGGCGCGCGGTGTTTTTCGCAGTGCCGCCGCGCATCGTGGCGTCCCCGCGCGCGAGCTTCCGAAACGGCAGCTTGCCCCGCGCGGCTCCGCCCCGAGCACGAGGCGCATCGTCCCACACCCGCGCCGTGATTGCCACTGTTCCAGGCCGAATCGCCGCACCGTGCTCTCGAAATCGCCAAAAGCCCCAGCCGAGCCTTGACCGCACGCGCCGGCTCCTGGACCCTTTGGAGCGTGCAGAGGAGGACTGCGAGCGCACGAACCACGGCGTCGCGCCTGAAGACCTTGTACCTGCACGTGCAAGCCATGGAGGGGCCCGCGGCGGCGGACGCCTTCCTGCTCGGGATGCGACTCGATCGCGAGTTCTTGGCGGACGAGACGCGCCTCGTTCCGTTCGAGCTCTGGCACGGCGCGCTCGTCCGGTTCGCCTCGCGCTGGGGCCAGCAGTCGATCCTGGATACGGTGCGAGCCGTCGTACACCCGGAAAACTTGGGCGTGTGGACACACGTCATTCGCGGTGCCGGGGACGTCGCGAGCGCGTTTCAAAAGCTCGATCACTTCGGCGGCGAGCAGGGCTGGACGGAGCGCTGGAAGACCAGCGAAGCCGGGCCCGGGCACTGGCGCGGCTCCCTGCATTCGAGCCCGGACGAGGCCGACGGCCTGTGTGCGCTCGCACGGCAAGCGGAGCTTTCGGCGCTCCCCCTCTTGTTCGGACTTTCACCGGCTCGTGTCCGGATGCTGCGGGAGATCGCGACCGCGGGTGCGCGGGAGCTCGAGTTCGAGGTGGTGTGGAGCGAGCCCTCCGCGCGCCGCCCCGTCCTCGTCGGATCGATCGTCGGCGCCGCGGCTTTAGGGATCGCAACGGCGCTCACGAGCCCGAGCTCGTCGGTCGTGTTGGCTGCGGGCCTGGGCGGTCTCGTGGGCGCGCTCGTCGGGCTCGTGCTCGGGCGTGAGGTGACGCGCCGGGTCGATTCGACGGCGCAGCTCACCCGCATTCAGGCGCTCGAGCGCGCCGCGACGCTCCGCGAAGCGCAGACCAGCGGCTCCGCCGGCTTCGTTCTCCACCCCGGCAGCGTCATCGCCGGCCAGTTCCGACTCACGGAGCAGCTCGGAGGGGGGGCCAACGGCACGATCTGGGAAGCCGAGCGCTTGTCGGACGGCGCCGTGGTCGCTCTGAAGCTCCTGCGCGCCGCCGTGGCTCACGATGGGTTGGCGGCGGATCGGCTGCGGCGCGAGGCCGCCGCGCTCGGGCTCGCCTGGCACCCGAACGTCGTCGAAGTGTACGAGGACGGCCACTTGCCGGACGGGACGAGCTATCTCGTGATGGAGCGACTCTACGGTCATTCGCTCGAGCAGCACCTCCGCCAGCACGGGCCCCTCACGCCGGAGGAAGCACTCCCGATCCTGCTCGAGACGGCCGACGCGCTCGCGGCCGTGCACGCCGCGGGCATCGTTCACCGCGACGTGAAACCCAGCAACCTGTTCCTCGCCCGCGATCCGGAGGCCGCGGAGGACGCGCCAGCCCGGGTCAAGCTGCTCGATTTCGGCATCGCGCGGGTCGAG